>JAAYJX010000123.1 GCA_012522695.1 Erysipelotrichia bacterium | reverse complement strand
TAAGCGATTAGGTGTAACTTTAACTAATTGGTTCATCATCTTTTCAAAAGTCTCATATTTTTCTGAAGTCATTTTGCTAACAGAACCTTTTTTAAAAGTTGTTTGATTTTTAACAAAAAGTAAATATGGGACTTCAAGGGGAACTTTAAACATCGTTTGGTATTCATACCAAATATCGGCATAAGCTTCATAATCACTCGGTATATCAACATTCAAATAATAAACTAAGGCTTTTGTTTCTTGGATGTAACTTATTAAATTAGGTTTAAAAAGCGAACAACCATAACAACTATTTGAGCCAAGATAAAAAATAAATGGTTCATTATTTTCGATTAAATATAAAATTTCCTCACTATTTGTATGATGAACATAATCAAGAAACTCACTACTAGAAACATCAATGTGTGGATTTTGCATAATTGAGATGAATGGTTCTTTATTATCACAACTACCTAAAATTAAAGGCAAGATAAGCAAAGTTAATATTTTTTGAAATCTCATGTTTGGTATTATACCTTAAAATAATTAATAATTTTACAAATTTTACTTTTGTAACTTCATTAATAAGTGTGCGAAACAACAAAATTGTTGTATACTTATTTTGTTAAGGAGAAAAATATGAATGTTTGGCATTTAGCGCCGAAAGAGCGCATTAAACCGGATGATTTTCTAGCTTGTATTGAAATATCTAAAGGGAGCAAAAATAAATACGAATTAGAAAAACAAACCGGAACACTTATTTTAGACCGCATTTTGCATACATCGACACATTATCCTCAAAACTATGGTTTTATCCCTCTTACTTATGCAGAAGATTTAGATCCGTTGGATGTTTTAGTTTTATCAACTGAATCAATTGTCCCATTAGCTCTTGTTCAATGTGCACCAATTGGTGTCTTAGAAATGATTGATGGGGGATATCTTGATGAAAAAATTATTGCGGTTGCTAAAAACGACCCTATTTATAACACTTATAAAGATATTAAAGAATTACCTAAACATGTCGCTGATGAAATTCGTCACTTTTTTAAAGTATATAAACAACTCGAAAATAAAAAGACGATTGTTCACCATATGAAAGGTGCTAAATACGCTCAGGAAGTTATCGATAAATGTTTAAAAGCTTATCAAAAAAAGTTTCCCGATCAAGCTAAAAGACATTTTTTATAGTTTTATTTATTTAAAGTTTTATTTTTTAAAATTGCTTGCCACTTTAGGTGAGTAATTTTTTTATAAGTTTCGTCTTTTGTTTTAATATAATACATTTGCGCCCAATAATACCAAAGGATATCTTGGAGCTCAATAATTTTTAAAAGGTGGTAATAAATTTTTTCATCACACTTTCTTTTAAAATAAAATTTTAAAAATGCTTTTCTTGTTAGTTCATCTTCAATTGTATTTTCACTTAAAAAACTTGCTAAATCAAAAAGAGGAATATTATCACTAGCGTATTCAAAATCAATTAAATAAACTTTGTTTGGTCTAAAAAGTAAATTACCACGGACAACATCGTTATGACATAATACTGAAGGATATAAAGAATAAATACGCTCAGCTTGTTTTATTACTTGTGTTTCATAATTTTTATCAACGAAATCGCTACATTGCGATTTATAATAAAGTAGTCTCTTAACAACATCAAAAGAAACGCCTGTTTCGATTTTAGCTTGATGAAGCTTTTTTAAAGTGCTGGCAACGAACTTTAGTTGTTTATTTGTTGGAAGGGTAATAATTTTTTTAGTTTTTGGAATATAATTACTAAGCTTTATACCTTTTTTTTGATCAAAATAAATTACTTTTTCGGAAATTTTTAAATTTTCAATCGCTTTAATAATTTTACTTTCTAAAAAAGAGTCATAAAAAGAATCAACAACTTTTCTTTTAAATCGTAAGACGTGTTTGTTATTAATTAAGTAAGTGTAGTTTGTATAACCTAAACGAAGTCGCTCAATTGTTTGTGCTTCGAAGTTTGTTAAAGAAAAATATAACTTTTGAATTTCTTTTTTATTTACCATTTTTATTTAAGCCCTATGCGTTTTGCCTTCTTTAATAATAATAAAGTTTCTGGACGAATTAAAGTAACATCTAAAACTTCGTATTTTAAAACATAAACTTGCCCAGGCTTTTCGCCACGTGATAAATTTTGTCTTAAGCTATAAATTACTTCACCTTTTTCTAAATTAGATAGTAAAAGAAGGAGTTCGGCCGCGGTTAATAAATCGTCTTTGGATGGATTAGTTTTAAAAATAACTAGATGTGCACTTGGGAGCCTTTTAATATGAAACCAAGTATGTTCTTTTTTAGCAAGTGTAAAAGTTAAAAAATCATTTTGAAAGGCGTTTTTACCATAATAAAAAGCCGTTTCATTTTTAATAATTCGATAAGGGTCTTCTTTTTTATATTGTAAAGGTGGAAAGGTCTTTTTTCGTCCTAAAAAGTTATTTTTGTCTAAAAAAGCATCAATTCGTTCTTCATTAGAAAAATTAACAAAATGCTCAACTTCTAAATAATATTCAAGCTCTTTTTGCGCCTCGTTAAGTAAAGCCTTAGAAAGTGAAAGCGCTTTTTTACTTTTTTTAGCTATTTTAAAAAAGTTTTGGGCATTTTCTAATGGAGA
Source organism: Erysipelotrichia bacterium (assembly GCA_012522695.1). Classification (GTDB taxonomy): domain Bacteria; phylum Bacillota_I; class Bacilli_A; order RFN20; family CAG-826; genus UBA1424. The sequence goes on along the minus strand of JAAYJX010000123.1, from coordinate 23,707 downwards.
TAGTTGCTCATTTAAAGGAATAATTTGCTCATTAATAATAATTTTCTTGGTTCCTTTTTTTAGGTGGGAATAATGCGTTAATATTTCATTAGCATACATTTCATAAACAAGATTATCTTGAGCCTTTTTTTGATCTAATTCAATATTTTTAATTTTCTTTTTAGCGCGGTTAATTTTTGTTTTTAAGTAATGAGTAATGACTAAATATTTTTCCTTCCGGCGGAGATGCATATTTTTTATAAAAAGGTTATTTTGTTCTTCTTCAAATTGCTGAAAATTAAAAAGTATATTTTCTTTGTTGCTATGTCCATTATTTATTGGTAAGACGTAATTTTGTCGTGGAGAAATAAACCTTTGGCTATGCCAAGATGTTATATTTTTAGCTTCGATAATTTTATTTTCATGATTAACTAAAATCAAATTAGGTTTTGATTTAATGAGTTCGATGTATAGTTTTATTTCTTCTTTTATAAATGTAGGAGTCGTAATTAAAAAAGTAAAACAAGCGATTAAATCGTTATTAATTTGTTCGATGTTGATGAGCTTTGCATTATTTAATTTTTTCCTTAAAGTTTGAGCAAAACGAGTATTTAGTGACGGAGGCAAAGCAAGACTGTTTGCTCGAAAAATCGAGGGTCTTTCATTATCTAAATTTATGACTAAATAATAGTCTTTAACACTAGCGAATTGTAAAAAAATATAATTGCGAGAATAAAAAGTAACTTTTCTTAAATGTTTAGATAAAAATGTCTCTTTTAAAAGTTCTAGATAAGAGGCTAAATCTTGTTTCATCAAATCCACATAGTAATTATAGCATAATTAAATTGCTTTAATTTTTCTCTTCTCATATAATTAATTTAATTAGCAAAAAGATGGAAAAAGAAGGACTTTTAATTATTATGTCAGGGCCAAGCGGCGTTGGCAAAGGGACAATTCGTCGTCAAGTAATGCGTGATGCTAGTCTTAATCTTGTTTATAGTATTTCGATGACAACAAGAAAAAAACGCAAAAATGAAAAAGACGGTCTCGATTATTTTTTTATTTCTGATGAACAATTTGATCTTTTAGTTGCTAATAATGATTTTTTAGAATGGGCCGAATTTGTTGGTCATCGTTATGGCACACCAAAAAAATATGTTGATGATTTACGTAAACAAGGCAAAAATGTTTTACTTGAAATTGAAGTTGAAGGAACAAAACAAGTTCTTAAAAAATGTCGTGGAAGTAATGTTCTTTCGATTTATTTAATTCCTCCTAGTTTTGCTGATTTAGAAAATCGCATTCGTCACCGTTCAACTGAACCTGAGCACATTATGCAAAAACGACTTAAAAAAGCTCAACGTGAAATGCAACTTAAACATCATTATGAGCATGTTGTTTTAAATGATAATCCACAACGTGCCGGTAAAGAAATCCGCACGATTATTAAAAATAAAATTAATGCGACGCTTATTAAATAAATATTTATAATGTATCTTTTAGAAGTTCTCATCGAACGCAAAGTTAATATACTTAATCGTCCTTTTACTTATGCATATACTGGAGCAAAAGACATTAATGTTGGGTATCGTGTTTTTGTTAATTTTAATAACCAAAAAATTGTTGGTTATGTGATAAAAATTAATAAAACTAATAAAACGAGCCAAGATCTTGAAAAAGAGTTAGGTTTTGAAGTTAAAGAAATTATTGATGTTATTGATCAAGAACGTTTACTAAATGATGAATTAATGCATCTTGCTCAAGAAATAGCTAGCTACTATTTAGTGCCGTATATTAGTGTTTTGCAGGCGATGCTTCCTAAATCTTTAAAACCAGCAAGCTCTACTTTTAGCGCACCTAAAATTGCTTATAATACGTTCGTTAGAGTAGGAATAGATAGTGAAGAAAATTTAACGCCTAAACAAATTGAAGTATTACGGTTAGTTAAAGAAAATGGACAAATTTTAAGAAAAGAAATTGGCTCACCGAGCATTGCTAAAAAACTAATCGATAGCGGACATTTAATTACTTTTCAAGTTGAAAAATATCGTTATCGATTTGAAGAAGTTGAAGTCGAAGAAACGAAGATTTTAAATTTTGAGCAGCAAAAAGCCGTTGAGGAAATTTTAGATGCTAAACAAACTGTTTCTTTATTACAAGGCGTGACGGGTAGTGGTAAAACAGAAGTTTATTTAGCCCTCTCAGAAAAATTTATTAAAGAAGGTAAAAATGTATTAATGCTCGTTCCAGAAATAGGTCTTACACCGATGATTGTTTCTTATTTTCGTAAACGCTTTTTAGAAGAAGTCGCAATTTTACATAGCGATTTAACTGAGGCTGAAAAATATGATGAATATCGCCGTATTGCCCAAAATAAATGTCGAATTGTAATTGGTGCTCGCAGTGCTATTTTTGCACCATTAGAAAATATTGGCCTTCTTATTATCGATGAAGAACACGTTGAAGCGTATAAGCAAGATTCCTTACCGTTTTATCATGCCCGTGAAGTTGCCATTATGCGGGCAAAATATTTTAAGGCAAGAGTTGTTTTAGGAAGTGCAACTCCTTCTTTAGAATCAAAAGCTCGCGCTTTAAAAGGTGTGTATCATTTAGCGACTATTTCTAAGCGATACAACGAACAAATACTCCCTAATGTTTCAATTATAAATATGGCAAATCCTGCCTCTTTAGTGAAAAAATCTGCTCTTTTTAGCGAAATTTTATTAAATAAGATTACTGATCGTCTAAGAAAAAAAGAACAAATAATTTTACTAATTAATCGCCGTGGCTATAGTAGTTATTTATCATGTCGTCAATGTGGCCATTTATTTAAATGCCCTGATTGTGATTTAACTTTGACATATCATAAAGTTGACGAAATGCTTAAATGTCATTATTGCGGCCATGTCGAATTTATGCCGATAATTTGTCCAAGTTGCGGTGGAACTTATTTTGCTAAAAGCGGTTTTGGAACGCAAAGAATCGTTGATGAATTAGCACGTCTATTTCCTGAGGCGAGAGTTTTAAGACTTGATAGTGATGTTTCGCGTGTTCGCCAATCAATTACTAAAACAGTTGAAAAATTTCGGACACAAAAAGCTGATATTTTAGTTGGCACGCAAATGGTTGCCAAAGGACATGATTTTCCACTCGTTACTTTAGTTGGTATTGTTAGTGCGGATGTCGGCTTATCAATTCCGTCTTTTCGCAGTAGTGAAAGAACGTTTGAACTTATTACACAAGCGGTTGGTCGAAGTGGTCGCGCTCATCTTCAAGGTGAGGCGATTATTCAAACATATAATCCTCATCACTATGTTATAAAATTAGGGGCCAAACAAGATTACGAAACTTTTTTTAAAAAAGAAATGTTCGTTCGCAGAGCTCAACAAACACCTCCATATACTTATTTAATTAGTTTAGAAGTTTCTTCAAAAAATGAGAGTCTTTTAATTAAAACAATTCATAAAATAGCTGAGGATTTACGTTACCAAAATTTAAAAGATGTACATGTAGTCGGCCCTGTCTCGCCTTTTATTAGTTTTCAACATAAGACGCATTATCGTCATCTTTATATAAAATTTAAAGATGAAACGGAAATTAAAAAATATTTACTAACACTTTTAAAAACTTTACAAACAAAGACACAAATTAATCTTGTTGTTAACGTTGACCCAAACGACAATTTTTAAGAAAAGAAGAAAAAAATGTTATAATAAACATTTGGAAGGAAAGAACATGATTACGATTTCGTTTATTGGACTAGATGCATTCATCGTTGAAAATTATTCATTTGAACATACTTTAAAAATTAGTTCTTTATATCAAATAGAGCCCAAACATTTAAATTTTTATGCCCCGGCTTGTGCTTTTTTGCATGAAGGTATTGATCAAACCTCATGGAATATTTTAATTCGTATTCATGCTCCTAAAACGTATCAAAAAGTTGAAAAAGAAATTGCTAATTATTTGCATAACACCTTAAAAGATTTAACAATTAACCAAAATATTGAATTTTATTATTATGAACCTTCTTCACGTTATGAGTTTTTAAATGACGAATATCCACGATATTTAGATAAAGAAAATAGTTATGAAACGATAATTGAAATTGATGAAGAAGATGAAGAAGAAATTTATGATGGAAATATATTTGAGGAGTTAGACAAATAAAAGAGCATTATGATTAAATTAATTCAATTATCAGCAAGTGCATTAGAAAAAGTGTTATATGAACAAACTAAGTTTCATCTTGCTTTACGTGACGTTTTTGTTCAAGAAGAAGAAAAAAGTAAAACGAATAATACGATTTCAACACTTTTAGGTTGTGAACTTAGACATCATTATTTTATTTCTCACGCCTTTAAAGAAATTGAAGAAGAACTAACGAATGAAGAAAAATGCCTTCTTTATATTGCTTTAGCAAATAATTTATTTTCTAAAAAAGTGGATGAGCAAGTAGTTATAAAATATATGGCAGAGTTATTACCAGACCACGAATCGTTTTTACTAAAGCTTTTAAATTTTAAAGGCTCGCCAAAAGAATTAATACCTGAATATTTACCACCTGATGCATTAGAAACTTTATCTTTACAATATAATGCACCAGAATGGCTAATGAAAATGTGGCATAAACAATTTGGTTTTCATCTAATGAAAAAAATGTTAATTCGTAATATCCGACCATCACTTATAACTTGTCGCGTTAATCCTTTAATTACGAATAAAGAAGATTTTTTAAAAGTAAACCCGGCCTTTAAAGATACGAAAGTACAAGACATGGTTTTGTATTATGGAAAAACTCCTTTAAGACAACATCGAGCCTTTTTAAATTATGAAGTTTTCTTACTCAAACTTGGTTTTAAAGAAATACTTGATAAAGTTGACGGTGATCATTTAAAAGAAGTTTTCTTGTATTCTGAAGATGATAAATCACTCGTTCGTGAAGTTCTTCTTCGCTTTCAAAAAAGAGCACGTATTCATTTAGGCGTTTCACTTGAAGATGATAAGAACGATATTGATAAAATTATTAAATATAATCAACTTGAGAATATTAATTTTTTTGTCGCTGAAAGTTCTAAACTTAATGAAGAAATTAATGAATTAATGGATTTAGTTATTACACATCCACAAAGTTCTCGTTTTGATTTAATTCGCACTTATCCTGATTATTTAATTCATTTTGATACAAAGCAATTTGAAACTTTAATTAAAAATCAAAGTGAAATACTTGAAAATTGCGCCCCTTTTGTTAAAGAAGAAGGCCATTTGCTTTATTTAGTTACAACAATTAATAAAAAAGAAAGTCGCAGTGTTGTTAATCAGTTTTTAGCAAAACATCCCGAATTTAGTTTAGTTGAGCAAAAACAATTATTACCTTTTGATCGTTTTGATTCATCGATGTATTATGCTCTTTTAAGGCGCGAAGTTAAGGAGTAAAAAAGTGAAAAATCTTTATGCTTTTGACTTTGAATCTTTAAAAGAAGAAATGGTCCTTTTAGGTGAGAAGCCGTATCGTGCTAAACAACTTTTTCAGTGGCTTTATCAAAAAGAAATTGATGATTTTTCTTTAATGAGTGACTTGTCTTTAACTTTTCGCGCTCTTTTAAAAGAAAAATATTTTTTAGGAAAACCGACAATTAGTGATACTCAAATAGCTAGTGATAATACAATTAAACTTCTTGTTGAATTAAATGATGGCCATAAAGTTGAAACAGCACTTTTAAGGTATCGCTACGGCAATGCTTTATGTGTTTCAACACAAGTTGGCTGTAATATGAATTGTTCTTTTTGTGCCTCAGGATTATTAAAAAAGCAACGCAATTTAAGTGTTGAAGAAATGGTTGGACAACTTCTTGTCATGAATGACTTTTTAAAAAGTATAAATGATGAAGAAAAAGTTAGTCATGTTGTTTTAATGGGTACGGGAGAACCATTTGATAATTATGAAAATGTTTTGCGCTTTGTTCGTTTAATAAATCATCCTTTTGGCTTGGCTCTTGGTGCTAGAAAAATAACGATTTCAACTTGTGGTCTTGTCCCGCAAATTTATCAATTCGCTGATGAAGGATTACAAGTTAATTTAGCTATTTCTTTACACGCTGCAAATAATAAATTAAGAAATCAACTTATGCCAATCAACAAGGCCTATCCTCTTGAAAAAATTAAAGAAGCCGTTGAATATTATTTATTAAAAACTAATCGACGCGTTACTTTTGAATATCTTTTGCTAAAAGATATAAACGACTCAATTCGCGATGCTCATGAATTAGCCAATTATATTAATAATCTTCAAGCTTATGTTAATTTAATTCCTTATAACGAAATTAAAGAAAAAGATTATAAACGTAGTGAAATGAGCAATGTTCAAATCTTCCAAAAAGTTCTTACTTCTCGACAAGTTACTTCAACACTAAGAAAAGAGTTTGGTTATGATATTTCTGCTGCATGTGGGCAATTAAGGGCAAAAAGTAGTGGCTAATTTAAAAGGAGTATTTGCTTATCGTGTCGATATTGGCAAAGTGCGCATTACAAATGAAGATCAAGCTAACATTGTTGTTAATGCTAATGGCGATGTTTTAATGCTCGTTTGTGATGGGATGGGCGGTCATAACAAAGGCGATTACGCTTCAAATACTGCGATTGAACTTCTAAGTGAAGTTTTTAAAAAGACAACGCGTTTTTATATTCCCTTTTTAACTAAAAGATGGCTAACACGACAAATTAAAATAGCTAACCAAGAAATATATAAGGCTTCATTAGTTAATGAAACTTACCAAGATATGGGCACGACTCTAGTTGCAGCTTTAATTACTGAGAAGCATATTGTGATTGCAAATATTGGTGATTCACGAGCTTATTTTGTTTTAGATGATAATTTAAAAAAAGTAACTGAAGACCAATCATATGTCGAATATTTATATCGAACAGGAAAAATCACAAAAGAAGAAATGAAAACACATCCGAAACGTCATGTTTTAATGAACGCACTTGGGATTTATCCTTCGCTTACTTTAGAATTACTTACTTTTAATAATGAAAATAAGCCAATTCTTATTTGTAGTGATGGCTTATATAACAACTTAAGTGAAAGTGAAATTTTTGCAATTGTCAAAACAAACGAACGACCTGAACAAAAAGTTAGTACCTTAATTCAAGTTGCTAATGCAAATGGTGGCTCTGATAATATGGCGATTGCTTATTGGGAAAGTCAGCTAGATGATTAAAATTGGTGATAAAGTAAATAATCGTTACCGTATTGTTTCACGGATTGGAACTGGAGGCATGTCGGAAGTTTACGAAGCAACTGATGTTATTTCTAAAAAAGTCGTTGCGATTAAAGTAATGAAAGAAGAACTTTTAAGTAATCCAGAAAACATTCGTCGTTTTAAACATGAAATTGCTGCGGTTGCTAGTTTACAACACCCAAACATTATTAAAGTATTTAATTATGGTGAAATAAATGGCCGTCCTTATATGGCTAATGAATTTATTAAAGGACAAACATTACAAGAAAAAGTTCATTTTATGACAAAAATTAAGCCATACGAAGCTAGTCAAATAATGATGCAAATTTTAGAAGCAATTATTTTTATTCATAATCATGGGGTTATTCATCGCGATATTAAGCCACAGAACATTTATTATATGGCTGATGGGACAGTTAAATTAGGTGATTTTGGTATTGCCACTTATGATCATCTTTCGCCTTTTAACGAAGAAGAACATATTATTGGGAGTGTTCATTATTTAGCCCCTGAAATATATCAAGGAAGAAAACCGACATTTTGCTCTGATATTTATGCACTTGGAATAACATACTTTGAACTAATTACTGGCCAAGTTCCTTTTGATGATGTTAATCCCGTTGATGTAGCTGTTAGTCACGTTAAAAAAACGATTCCTTTACCTTCAAAAATAGATCCTTCAATTACAAAAGAAGTTGAAAAAATAATTATTAAAGCAACGAGAAAAAATCCGCTTGATCGATATCAAAGTGCTCAAGAAATGTATGAGGCAATCGAAAAATTAATGAAAAATCGTGATAATTTTAAAGAACGTCGTAGCTTTTTCGCGCGCTTTTTTGGGTTTAAATGAAACGAGGTAAAGTCATTTTAAGCTATGCCGGACAATACCATGTTTTCGCTCATGGTTCTACTTATGTTTTAAGGCCTCGAGGCGTTATTAAATTTAAGGCCAAAGACGTTGTAGCAGGTGATGAAGTTTTATTTGATGAAAAAACATTAACGATTGAAAAAATTTTACCACGGACAAATTTTATTCGACGTCCACGCGTCAGTAATATTGAGCAAATGATTATCGTTTCTTCATCCGTCGAACCTGAACTTTCGCCACACCTTATTTATAAAACGCTTACTTATGCTTTAATGCACGAAGTTAAACCAGTTGTTGTTATTTCTAAAATAGATAAACTTAAAAACCATGATGAGCTTCTTGCTTTTCAAAAACAATTAGCAAAAATTAATTTACCAGTTCTTTTATACTCCGCAAAAACAAAAGAAGGCCTAGAAAAAATTGAAGATCTTTTAAAAAATAAAGTTTCCCTTTTAATTGGGCAAACAGGCGTTGGTAAATCTTCCTTAATTAATTTACTAGATCCTAATTTTAATCGGACCATTGGTGAATATTCAAAAGCTTTAGGACGGGGTAAACATCAAACAAAGGATGTATATTTTTTAAAATATAAAGAAGGTTTTGTCGTTGATTCACCGGGCTTTTCTTCACTTGAATTAAAAATTTATAAAGAAGATTTGGCACAATTTTTTCCCGGTTTTGAACAAGCAATTGGTAAATGTTTTTTCCGTGATTGCCAACATTTAAATGAAAAAGATTGCGAAGTAAAAAAACTTATTAAACAAAATATTATTGCAAAAGAAGCGTATTTGATTTATCAAAAGCTTCATGATGAATTACAATATAAATGGAGGAGATTTGAAAAATGAAAAATTATGTAGCTCCATCTTTATTGGCTGCGAATAAAGATAAATTATTAGAAGAAATCAAACTCGCCGAAGATAGCGGGGCTGAGTTTTTACATTATGATGTAATGGATGGAAAATTTGTTGAAAATGTTTCTTTTAGTTTAGAAGAGTTTAAACAAATTGCCAAAAAACATAAAATGATTAACGATGTTCACGTGATGATTAGTGATCCTGATGTTCAAGCAATTGAATATGCTAAAGCAGGAGCAGGAATTGTAACTTTTCATTTAGAAGCTTTTACTTGTCCAAGTTGTATGTCAAAAGTTATTAATGAAATTCATAAACATAATACAAAGGTTGGTATTTCAATTAAACCTAATACACCCGTGCGTTACTTAGTTCCCTTTTTAAAAGTTATCGACTTAGTTTTAATTATGTCGGTTGAACCAGGTAAAGGCGGCCAAGCATTTATAAAAAGCGCCTTAAAGAAAATTAAATTTTTACGTAAATATATTAATAAACATCAACTTGACGTCCTTATCGAAGTTGACGGTGGTATTAACGATATTACCGGTCCACTTGCCCGTAAAGCAGGAGCAGACATTTTAGTCGCAGGTTCTTATTTATTTGGGCATGATGATTTTAAAAAGCGTTTGGAAAAATTGCGTTAAAATGCCTCTTTGGATTACCTCAATTACTTTTCTAATTTTGTCTTTTATTTCGATGATTGCTTTTGGGCTAATTAACTTTTTTGAAGAACAAAAAGTTAAATATTCATTTTTACAAATGTTTCCTTATGAACTTAGTTCACAAAGCCGAGGAAAATATTATATATTACATCGTCTTTTTTTATATTTTTATGTCGCCTTTTCTTTAACACCGGCCTTGCTTCTTTTTATGAAATACCAAAGTTATCAACAATTATCTTCTTTTCTTCTTTTTGTTAATGTTTTGTTTATTATTCAGGCGATAATTTTTTTATCACTTAATATTATTGAAGCGCGCTTTATTAAAACACATGCGACGATTGCAACTTTATATTTTGCTTTTTCGCTTTTAAGTAGCGGTGGTGCTTCAATCTTTTTAATTAATTTATACATTAATAGTAGTGATAACCTTGTAACACAATTAGTTATTGGTGTTTTATTAGTTTTAATTAGTATTTTGCTCCTAGTAATTATGTTAAATCCTCGCCTTAAAAATTGGCCACAATTAGAACAAGTAAATAATATAGACGGAACGCAAAGTTTAAAAAGACCAAAAATCTTTATTTTAGCTTTTAGCGAATGGCTTGTTGTTTTCTTAAATTTTATTGCTTACCTTTTAATTCTTATTGCTTATTTATAAATAAAAAAAGCTCCATCCTAGGAGCTTATTATATAAAAAGTTAGTTATTTTAACGATCGGCTTTTGTTAATGAACGATAAGCACGCGCTGACATATAAACAGTTTGTTTTTTGCCATCAACTTCAACTTGAAAAGGTTGTAAATTAACACCCCAACGACGACGTGTTGCACGTAAGCTGTGAGAGCGCTTGTTACCACTCATTGGACCTTTACCACTAACGGGACATTTTCTTGCCATAATTACCTACCTCATTTCCTTAAAAACGCAAAGTTTACTTTATCATAGGTGATAAAAAGATGCAAACGTTTTTATCTAATAACTACTTAAAACTTTAAAGATATATTTTTCTATTTCTTTCGATTGTGTTTTCAACTATTCTTCTTTTTATTTTGATCACGCTTTTGTCTTTTACATAGTAAAGGCACTTTTATGTTTTCTAAATTTAATAAACTAATTTTTTTGTTTACAAATTTAATGCTCTTGTTTACTAAAAAACGGCTTCCGCGCGTTGACTAAGTAAAGTCATTATTTAAAAATGTAATTGTAGTAGAAACGTTTTCCGACAACAAATTGTTCGTTTTGTGTGCGTTTTCTAGGACATTTTAATAACTAATAATTAAATGTTTAAGAAAGCGGAAACTCAAAGCTAAAGAAAGGGATTAGTATGGGAAAAAGAAAAAGTATAATCGTCTCACTTTTTATGATAAGTTTTTTATTATTATCTTGTGACGATATTATTGTTGATCCAACAGACACAAGTTCAGATACGATTACTGATTCAACTACTGAACCAACGACTAGCTCAAGTACTGATTCAACAACTGATTCAACTACCACTACAACTCAACCCCCATTAGAACGGCTCTTAACGCCCGTTCTTTTTTTAAATGACGCACATACAGGTGTCGTGTGGGATGAAGTTAGTGGAGCGAGTTCATATTCAGTTAAAGTGAATGAAGAAATATTTGAAGACGCTAGTGAACACTTATTTTCTAGTGAAATAGGTGAATACGTTATTACGGTCACAGCAATTGCTGATGGTGTTAATTATTTAGATAGTGAAGAAAGCCTTCCTTTTGAATATGAAACCAAAGATATATTTTTATCTGATTTAACTCGTGTAGATATGAGTGTTTCATGGACCTCAATTGGTTTTAAAACCGAAGTTAAATTTAATAACGAACAATATGTTGAAACAACTTCATCAACTTATGTAGCTAGCCGAACTGGAGAAGTTAGTGTTCGTGTTTTAAGTGGTTTCAAGGAAGACGAAAATATTTATTATGTCGGCGATACGATTGAAAAATCAATTAATGTTGTCGAAGTCGGACTAGACCTTTATATGATTGAAGATGTTGAAGGCCGTGGTAATTCAGATTTACAAGAAGATTGGATTCCAACTAAGTATGAAGATAATACATGGAAGTCAACGGCTGCGGTAGCTTCTGTTTCATATGAAGCTTTTGGTGAAAATAATACGCAAAGTCTTAAACTTGATGTTTGGAAAAACGGTTCAGCCTTTAGATATAGCCGCGATATTGATTTAGCTCATTCTTATAACGCTCTTTCTTTATTAGTTAAGGGTGATGATGATGTAGATTATACTTTACGTTTTAATGATATTGAAACAGGTATCTATGCCGATTATAAAATTGATGATGCTTCTTCAAACTGGGTCTATCATCATATTCGTTTTGATGATCCAGCTTGGGCTGTTGCTTATGGAAATAATGTTTATAACTTAGTACAAGTTGCTGAGACTTTAAATTATGACCATCCTGGCGAACTAGTTACTTTGTTTGATCAATTCCAAATAATTGTCAAAGGTACATTTGTTTCACCCGGGCCACAAACTTATGTTTTAGCAGATGAAATAGCCTTAGTTAATGACAACACCCCATCAAGATCTGAAATGCATTATGATTTAGATGGTCGTTATACTGGTGAAAATGCAAGCGCTATTTATCAATTTAGTAATAATGGTGCGACAGGTGTTTTTGAAAGTCTTAGTTTAGAATACAATTATGCTCTTTCTGTTATGATTGAAACTGATGTTAATTCAATTAAACTTACTTCAATTGATGATAATGGTAAGAGCCTATATTACGAAGGACGAATTTCTCATCATGGGGATAAAATTACTTATGTCAAGGTGACAGGGACTTACGCCTTTTTAGTCGCTGATCTTTCACTTTCAAAAGTTAAAGTTCTTGATGATTTTGAATCTTATGAAGAAACAGGCGTAGGCTATGATGTAAATCATTCACCCCTTGAAAGAAGTGGTTTAAGAGGAAACTACTATACTGATTACTATTCAGGAAATGAAAATAATCCATCACCATTAGGCGGAAAAAACTGGTCATTAGTTAGTAGCACTGATTACCTTAATTTAGAAACTGATGATGTACATTCAGGAAATAACGCGGCAAGACTTAAACGTTCAAGTACGATTCGTTATATTAATTACAATTCTTATACAGGTAAAAATCCTGGTTACGGTGGAGGAAATTCAAAGTTTTCATTCTGGGCGAAAAGCCCAAGTGTTGACGTAAAACTTCGCATTCGTGTTTATTATGTTTCGCAAGTAAATGCCAGCAATCAAGTTTCAGGTGGCAGTGTTTCATCAACAGTCGATATTGTCGTCGAAGGCGGTCTTGATTGGCAACAATATATGATGGATATAAATAGTGAAAAAATTGTTTTTGGATATTCTTTTTCAACTGTTGAAGGTGCGACCTCATATCCATTAATTGATGATGTCGAATTATTTTCGGCAAATCCGTGGGTTGTTTAAAAGTTAGGTTTCAAAACCCTAAGAGGTTAGAAATAAATTTGCAATATTAATTGCAGAAAGGAGAAAAAAATGGACATTAAGAAAAACCGTTCATTTAATAAGCTTACAACAATAGGCTTTATTACCGCGGCCTTAACCATTGGTTTACTTGCATTTACAAACGTTAAAGATTCGCATGCAAATTTACTTATTGGTTCTGATGGCGGCGTTAATGAAATTATCATGCACGAGGACAATGGTCCTACACAATTAGGATCATACACTAGCGTGGAAGAACACTCGATTCGCTATGTTGATTTTGATTATTTTGGTGTTAAAGCGGGTGGTGGTTACCACGCAGTTTTAGCTGAAAACGGCTATATTGGTAATAACCGCGCGACACGTTTAACATCGATTACTTCAATTACTGTTAAGTATGATGCGACTTCACCAATGATGATTGCTTTAAGTAATCGTAATGACGGACTTGGCTTAAACGAAAAGGTAGAAATTGCTAGTGAGGTAGAATTACTGCCGGCGAATGCGCCATATTATTTCCGTCTTTATGCAGGGAATGCTGTAACAAGTATTGAAAGAATTGAAATTCACTACACTTGTGTAGAACAAGCACCTAACACTTATTTTATTGATAATTTAAGTAAACAATATTCAGGTGTTTTAGGCGGAACTGTTTTTGTCGTTACACGCGATGGTAGTGATGCCATTCTAGAAACAAAAAACCTTGCAACTAATATCGTTTTAGATGATGGCGAAATTAGTATTGATGGCGATGAAATTACAATTGCCGCAACTGATTTAAGTTATGTTGGCACGCTTTCTGATAACGGACATACGATTAGCTACAAAGATGCGGTTGGCGCATTTAAGGACGCAGTTAACGGTTTAGATTTAAAAGCTGTCTATATGCTTGAAGATTATGAATCATATAGCATTTCTGGAACAGGTATCCGCCAAGACGCAAATGGAATGTATGGACATAAACACCTGCGCGGAGCTTACTATTCTGATTATTATGATGGTTCAAGCGGATCTCCGCTTGGTGGTCCTGGTTGGAAATTAATGGGAAGTAGTGATTATCTTGATTTAACTTCTGACGCTCATAGCGGTACAAAAGCAGCACTATATAAACGTAGCTCAGCCGGTGCGATGAGACATATTTCATGGGATTTATATACTGGCGCAGCCGTTGTTCGAGGAAAAGGTGATACTTTCTCATTTTGGGCCAAGGGCGTTGTTAACAATGCAGTTGTAAAACCACGGGTCAGTTATGTTTCAAAAATTACTGCTTCAAATCAAACTAGCTCAAGCGATACTGCTTTTGATGAATTAACAATTCCAGCTGGCAGTCCATGGACCCAGTATTCATTTACGATTAATCCTGCAAAACAAGTTTATGGTTTTCAATTATCATTCAATTCGGCATCAGGAAGTGCAGTTTATGTTCCAGTCGATGATGTCCAAATTTATACAAGCGCTAATCCATGGGCCGAATATAACCCTGTAGTTCCTGTAACAGGCGTTAGTGTTAGCCCGCAAACTGCTAGTGTTGAAGTTGGCAAGACAGTTAGTTTATCAGCAACTGTAGCACCTGCAAATGCAACAAATCAAGATGTTGAATGGAGTAGTGCAGATACCGACATCGCAACAGTTAGTGCAACTGGAATAGTTACTGGTGTTGACGAAGGACAAGTTATAATTACTGCAACAACCGAAGATGGTAGTTATACAGATTCTTGTGTTGTTGATGTCACTATGCCAAATATTGGAACTGATAGTCCTTTAGGTAAAACGTTCCATGGTATAACCTCAATTATGGGTAATAACGCCACTGTTATTGTTGCCTTTGCTGAAGATTATCGAGCATATGTTAAAGTTGGTGACGATGCTGCCAATACAACTTATGTAATTGATGACAACGAAGTTACATTTGATACAACAATTGCTAATGTTGGCATATTTGTCGGTGAATTTAACGAAGCAAGAACAACCTTAACAAAAATTAGTATTAGTGGCTCTTACGGCGGATATATTGGCTCGTTAGTTTTAAATGCCGCATCTACTGTTGTTGAAGATGGAAATAACACCACCAAGGAAGCTTTGCGTGCTAAATATGATATTGCCTATGAGTCTGGTTCCTGGATTACATCACCTGCAGAAGACAGGATCGATTATAAAACAAGTAATCCGGACCCAATAGAAGGTGATGGCTATGTGCAGCTCAAGGTAGGTACATTTGGTAAAATTCGTTATAAAACTTTAGATATGTCACAACCGATTGGCACTTTCAAAAACTTTGGTATGTGGTTTTATAACAATACTGGTGAAGCCTTAACTGGACAAATGTTTGTTTATGAAGTTAATGGCGCTAACTACAA
The DNA here is from genome assembly GCA_012522695.1 of Erysipelotrichia bacterium. Lineage (GTDB taxonomy): Bacteria > Bacillota_I > Bacilli_A > RFN20 > CAG-826 > UBA1424. Next base: position 8,272 of record JAAYJX010000123.1, on the reverse strand, counting down.
TAACTTTACAACATTTAGTTTGCCAAGTAATGGACAATGGACTTTCTATACTTGTGGATTTAGTCAAAAAACGGTTGCTGGTTGGTCAATTATTATGCCTAAAGCAAGCGCTGTTGGCTATCCATGTATTGATAACGTCGTTCTCTTTTAGTTAATTGTTTGAGGCGGTAGTACTTTTATTACCGCCTCTTTTTTTAGGAAAATATTAGTAAACAATATTTCTTGTTTATAAAAAAAAGTATAATGTTTACTAAAGGGATGGTATAAAAATGAAAAAAAGAGTTTTACTTGAAGATATCGCCCGCGAGGTAGGCGTTACAAAAGGATTAGTTTCACGTGCCTTAGCAGGTAAATATAATGTTTCTGATGAAATGCGTGACCGCATTACGCAAAAAGCTGTTGAGATGGGGTATGATTTTTCTAAATTAAAAAGCAAAAAACCCGATGCAACAAAATGTAGTTTAATCATTTCAAAAAGAATTCTTTTAAAAGAAGATTATTGGCAACCGATTATTCGTAGTGTTTCTTCGACACTTGACCGTTATAATATTTTACTTGAATATCAAATTTATGATGAAGAAGATTTAAATAAAATGTTTGTTGATAAACTTCGTCGTCTTAAAACAAATGCCTTCATTATTATGCATGAAAATCCTCTTATTATTGCTAATGGCTTTAAAGATATAAAAAAGCCAGTTGTTGTCATTGATCCTAAATACTTTCATAATGATGAATTTTTACAAATGAAATTTTCTAATTATGAATCAATTTATTTAGCAACAAGATGTTTAATTGAAAATGGTCATAAAAGAATAGCGTTTTATGGCTGCGATGAACACGCGATTAGTTTCCGTGAACGACACGAAGGCTTTTTAGCAGCCGTTAGTGTTTATCGAAATCAAGACGTTAAAGGCTATGATATTCTTTTTGATAATACTTATCTCCAATATGGAGATCACGAGCTATTAAAAAGTGTTATAAATGATAAAGAAAAGAAAATTAGTGCGATTGTCTGCGCTAATGACATAATTGCTTTAAATGTTTATAAAGCTGCAAGAGAATTAGGTATTAATATTCCTGAAGAATTATCTGTTATCGGTTTTGATGATATTAAAGAAGGCGAATATGCTAATCCGCCATTAACGACTTTTAAAGTCCCACGTCATGAGATTGGTGTTGAAGTAGGACGATACTTAATTAATTGCTTTCAAAACCAACAATTATTATATAACCAAGTCATTATCCGTTGTGATTTTATTGAACGAGAATCTGTTAAAAAACTTAAAAAAGGAGATCCACATGATCAAAATTGTTAGCTCAGATCTTCCAAATATCCCTTGGGAAGATAAACCACATAATTGTGAAGGTCCTATCTGGCGTTATTCTAAAAACCCAATCGTCAAAAGACGTCCTATTGCAAATGTATCACGTGTTTTTAATAGCGCTCTTATTCCTTATCAAGGAAGTTATATTGGTGTTTTTCGTGGTGAAACACTAACTGGTGTTCCTTATTTATATCTTGGTCGTAGTCAAGATGGTATAAAAATTATTTTTGAAGATCAACCTCTTAAAGTCGTTGATGCTTTAGGCAAAGAAGTATATTTTGAATATGCTTATGACCCACGTTTAATTGAAATTGAAAATGTTTTTTATATCGTTTTTTGTACTGCGCTTTATGGTCCAACGATTGGTTTAATCAAAACAACTGATTTTAAACATTTTGTTATGCTTGAACATCCCTTTTTACCATTTAATCGTAATGGTGTTTTATTTCCTCGAAAAATAAATGGTGAATATGTTATGCTTTCAAGACCTTCAGATAGCACGCATACAAGATTTGGTGATATCTTTTTATCTTCTAGTCCTGATTTATTATATTGGGGTAAACATCGTCATGTTATGGAGGCTGGTTATGAATGGTGGTGTAATACAAAAATTGGCGGTGGATCTAATCCAATTGAAACTAGTGAAGGTTGGTTAATCTTTTTTCACGGCGTGACAACAACATGTAATGGCTTTGTTTATGCTCTTGGCGGCGCTCTATTAGATTTAGAAGATCCTAGTAAAGTTTTATATCGCTCAGCTAATTATTTATTAGCTCCTGAAGAAGATTACGAAGTAAATGGTTTTACTCCTAATGTCGTTTTCCCTTGTTCGGCCTTAACGGATGCCAAAACTGGTAGGATTGCGATTTATTATGGGGGTGCAGATACAAATACAAGCTTAGCTTTTACAACTGTGAATGAAGCAGTTTCTTACATTAAAAAATATGCAAGGTAATTAAAAAAATTGGATCGCATTTTAATCGCTAAAAAACAAAGTAGGTTCCACGATTTTAAAAAGAAAATAAATCGTTCAAAGTTTTTAATATTCATGGGACTACCAGCGGTTATTTTCTATTTTATTTTTTGTTATATTCCGATGTATGGCGTTTTAATGGCGTTTACCCATTATTACCCAAAACGAGGAATTTTAGGTTCATTAACGACTTCATTTGTCGGTTTTAACAATTTTAAAACGATTTTTAATGACCCTTATTTTTGGCAAGTTTTAGGTAATACGGTTTTTATTGGCTTAGGGAAAATTATTATTTCGTTTGTTGCCTCGCTTTTAATTGCCTTGTTGCTTAATGAAATTAGAATGCGTGTTTTTAAAAAGAGTGTGCAAATTATTGTTACTTTTCCGCATTTTCTTTCTTGGGTTGTTGTCGCTGGCTTTGTGAATTTATTTTTTGTTACCGATGGCGCGATTAATTCGATTGTTGTTTTCTTTGGTGGTCAGCCAATTGATTTTTTACGAAACGGACCATTTTTTATTACGTTACTTTTTGGTAGTGATATTTGGAAAGAAGCTGGGTGGGGGAGCATTATTTATTTAGCAACGATGGCTGGTATTTCCCCAGAACTTTACGAGGCCGCTGATATTGATGGAGCGACACGCTTACAAAAAATATGGCACATAACTTTACCGGCAATTAAACCAACTGCTATTTTACTTTTAATTCTTTCTGTTGGTGGAATTCTTTCAGCTGGCTTTGATCAAATTTTTAACCTTTATAATCCACTTGTTTATAGTGTTAGTGACATTCTTGATACTTATATTTATCGTTCACAATTTAATGATAATGTTAATGCTGGGATCACAACAGCGATTGGTTTATTTAAATCAGTCGTCTCTTTTATTTTAGTTTTAACTGTTGATCGAATTGCAAAATTAAGTGGTGAAAGGGGGATTATTTAAATGAAACGCTCACGTTTTGAACTCCCGTATTTACCATTAAGACCAAGCCGAAAATCCGCTAATCATCGTTTTGGCCGACTAGACATTGTTTTATTTATCGTTTTATTAATTTATGGAATCTTAATTATCTTTCCATTTTATAATGCTTTCTTAATTTCGATTTCACCAGAGCATGTTTATAATGAAACACCTTTACTTCTTTGGCCAAAAGAATTAACTTTTGCATCTTATTCAAGTGTTTTTGCTAATAAAAATTTATGGTCTGGTTTTCGCATTACGATGATTTTATTAACAGTCGGGACGATTTATCAAATGTTTTTTACAATTATTACTGGCTATGCCTTATCGCGTAGTAAGTGGTTTGGTAAAAACTTTTTAATGAATATGATTTTAGTAACGATGTTTTTTGGTGGGGGTTTAATTCCTTATTATTATTTAATAACGAACTTAAATCTTCACGATAAAATTTGGGTGATGATTATTCCAGGGGCAATTGATACTTTTAATATGCTTTTGATGCGTAATTATTTTCAATCTTTACCAAAAGAACTAGAAGAATCTGCTCGCATTGATGGCGCAAATGATATTCAAATTTTTGTAAAAGTTTATCTTCCGCTTGCTCTACCAATGATTGCGACGGTCGGACTCTTTTTTGCCGTCGGCAATTGGAACTCATGGTATAACGCGATGCTTTTTGTTAAAACACCAAGTTTATGGCCACTACAATTTGTTTTACGTAATTTGATTATTACAGGCGCGAGTAATATCGAAGGAACAATAACAAGCCCCGATACTTATTCGCAAGGCTTAGTTATGGCCTCAATTTTCTTTACGATTGTTCCAATGATGTGTTTTTACCCGTTTTTACAACGCTTTTTTGTTAAAGGCATTGTTGTGGGTGCAATAAAAGGATAAGGAGAAAAAAATGAAAAAAAATCATTTCTTAACATTACTTAGTTTAGTGACATTAGTTATTCCACTATTTTTATCATCGTGTGATCCTAGCGATAAACGTGATGAATATGATGGTGATAAATTAATCGTTTCTTTGCGAAATTTATATTTTGATTCATATTCAGGAGGCGATAATTATACAGATTTTATTGAAGATAAGTTTAAATTAAAATTAAATTTATCAAATTATTCTTGGGCTGATTGGACGACACAAGTTAACGGCGCAATTAACGGCAATAATGTTGAAGATGTTTTTCATTTTAATCTTGATAGTTATAATTTTGCTTCGACTTATGAATATTGGGCCCAAGGTGAAGTTATTAAAGCTTTACCAAGTGATTTATCTAATTGGCCAAACATTGTTAGTTTATTAGAAAATACTTCAAATATTGATGCTTTAAAGATTGACGGAAAATTATATGGCATTCCAATTGCTAAAAATATTGATCGTCCCGAAACGACTTTTGCTCCCTTTACTTATGTTTATCGACGTGATTGGGCTAAAAACTTAAATGTTTATCAAGAAGGAGACGTTTATACGTGGCAACAATTTAATGCCTTACTTCACGCCTTAAATCTTCATTTTAAAAATGATGCTAGTTCAGCGGCGATTGGTGATGTTGAATGGGGCTTTCCTTCAATTACGAATTTTTATAAAGATTCACCACATTGTTTTACAAAAGATGACGAAGGAAAAGTTATTAGTAACTTTCATTCTTCTAAATATATTGAAGGCCTTAATAAAGCAAAAGAATTTGTTGGCAATCAACATTATTATCAAAATCAATATTCATCCAAAGATGGTGAAATGAATAAGCGTTATGCTGCGCAAAAATTAGGCGTTTTATATGAAAATTTATCTTATTCTAATTACAACAAATTAAGAACAGATTATATTCGTAATTACCCTAATGTTGATGTTGATGAAGCAACAGCTATTTTAAAAGTTAAAGGACCTGATGGTAAGTTTGCTCTTGAAGGTGCTGAAAACTGGTTTTCAATGACCTTTTTTGATGCTGATATTTCTGATCTTAAACAAGCAAAAGTTCTTGATTTAATTAATTGGCTTTTAGGTGAAGAGGGAACACAATTTGCGATGTATGGGATTGAAGGTTATGACTATGACTTAATTAATGATGAACCCGTTTTAAAAGATAAAGATGAATATAAAACAAAAATGAACGGCGCTAAATATTTACGTTATATGGCAACTTTAGGTTATGACACACTTCATTATGATCCACTTGTTAATATTGATTCGCTTAACCTTTTAAATAATTGGACTGATGAAATGTCTGATGCCCTAGAAGCAAATGAATTACGTATTTTTGAAGAAGAACCACAAATTCGTTGGCTTTCTTCGCCACTTAAAAATCAACACTCAGGCCGAATGCTTTCAAACGCAAACGCTTATGTTACCCAATATGCTTTTAATTCATTAACTTCAATTGATGCTTATGTTGCTAAGTTAAATATTGATCCATGGGAAAGCGTGTTAAATGAAATTAATGGAGCGCTAAAATAATTATGAAAAATTTTTCCAAAAAAATTATCGCTTTTAGTTTTTTATCCCTTTTAGTGATTTCTCTTGCTAGTTGTCAAGAAAATGTTAATTTAAACGAAGTATATTTTCAAAAAAATCAACTTATTACTTCATCTTTTGGTGGTCTTGGGGTTGAGTGGGGTGCTTATGAAGATACGAATAAAATAAGTAATGAAGCATGGTTAAGAACACTCGATCATGTTAAAAGATTAAAACCAGCAAAAATTCGTTTAATGATTAATTATGATTGGTTTTGTATGAATTTTGATAACAAAGATAATGATGATCCAAATGACGATACTTGGACTTATAATTTTTCTAATAAATGGATGTTAAATACAATTGAGATTTTAACATTTTGCCAAGAAAATAATATTGAAGTTGCTTTTGGCGCGTGGAACGTTATTGGACAAATGGAAGATGATGTTTGGGGGATGATGGAAGATGTCACAAGCGATCCGCGTTGGGCGAAAATTACTGGCGATGTTTTAGATTATTTAGTTCATAAAAAAGGTTTTAGTTGTATTCGATATTTTGTTAACTCAAATGAACCAAATTATTTAGGGATCCAAGGTTATAGTAAAAACTATAACAACACATATGAAAAGTGGGAACAAGGCGTCCGTAATGTTCGTAAGACTTTAGATGATTTAGGATTAAATGATATTGGCATCGTTGGTGGTGATACAACTGGCTTTACTGGCTCGATTGAATATTTAACAAATATTTCCAAAAACATCCCAACCCTTGTTGGTGATTATGGTGTTCACCTTTATGTTTCTAACTACTATATTGATACTGGTCAATTAGAAGGACAAATTAAAGAAATATATAAATTAGTTCAAGAAAATGATCCACGTCTTGGCAAAGAAATCCAAGCTAACGTTTGGGAAGCTGGTTTAGTTGATGGTAAAAACATTACAACTGATAGTAACGCGCTTATTGCTACTTATAATTATGGCTTAAGAATGGCGGATTATACGATGCAATGTGTTTTAGCGGGGATGAATAGTATTGTTTATTGGGACTTAGACGATGCGATGCATTTTATGTATCAAGTTGATGGTAGTGTTCATCCAAAAGAATGGGGAATGTTTTCATCGCTTAGTGCTGTTCCGGCTAGTAAACAAGAATTACGGCCTTGGTATCATTCTTCGGTTTTATTAACTAATCTTTTCCGCTCAAATAATTATGTTTATTCGACTTTAACGAATAATGTTGAGCTTGATAATACTTTCCGTTCATTAGCAACGGTAAGTAAAGATAAAAAAGAAGGGGGACTAATTGCTGTTAATCGTGGGATTTACCCAGTTAGTAAAACTTTCGCGATTGAAGAAAAAATTATCGACGCTGATGAAATTTATTTATACATGTATAACGAACGTAGTTTAAAACTTGGTGAAGATGGCTATGTCGTTCCTAATCAAGTTATTAGTGGTAGCTTAAATAAAAAAATTACTTTAGAAATACCTGCAAACACTTTAGTTGTCATGTCAACAAAGAGGTTATAATGATGAAAAGAAAACATTTCGTAAAATTATTTTTAATGTCTTTAGTTATGACGCTTGTTAGTTGTCAAAGTGACTTACTACCTTTTAAAGATTTAAAAGAAAATGATTTTACTTTAGAAACGACAAAAGGCGAAATTGAATCTTTTTCTTTACTCGCGCCTTTAAATAATAGTTCAAGTATTGAAATACCAACCTTTACTTGGGAAAAAGCAGTAAACGCGACAAATTATACTTTAGAAATAGCATCAAGTGTTACTTTTGAAACAGGAAGTGATTTAATTCCCCTTCTTGATAGTGAACTTTATTTAAAAAAACAAGGTATTGCCACGACTTCTTTTACTTTGTCATCTTCAATTAGAATTAAAGATCGCTCTTATTATTGGCGAGTAACAGCGTTTAATGAAACAAATTCTAAAAAATGTTTAGAAGAATATGGAACATTTTATTTAGCTGCTAATACTTATGAAGAAATCCCGATTGAAATTGGTGATGCGGAAAATTGGCTCGTTCATTCGCATGGTAGTAAAGCTGACGTTTCAGTTAATAATACAAACTTTTTTGGCAATAACAAAGAAGCTTTAGCAATTGAGTTTACGATGGAGCAAACAAAAACGGGTAATATCGAAAGCGATGGTTGGATTGTTATAACCAAAAGCGCCGAAATGGAACTTTATGGGACTGACTCTTTATATTTTAATTTTTACTATATGGGTCATGACGCAAATATTTTTGTCCGTTTTTTAGATAGCGATAACGAATATTGGCATTGTGAAATTCAAATTGCCCGTGACTCAAAACAAGCTGTTATTTTAGAATTTGATGATTTTGTTCTTAGAACAAAAGATTCATATGTTGGTGATGGTGTTTTTGGTTATCATAATATTAAATATTTTGAAATCGTTTTTGAAAGAAGTTTTGGTGATGGTGTTTGTTTAATGTCAGATATTAAAGCTATTCGTCATGAACGTTATTCACACATGTTTGTTAATGAATTAAACTTTTTAGATTATGAACGTAGTAGTTG
>JAAYJX010000122.1 GCA_012522695.1 Erysipelotrichia bacterium | reverse complement strand
CATCAATACTTAAAATGCGGGCTCGTCTTTGGTTTAAATCGTTCATGATGTTACCAGTAAAATCAGTTGAAACACGCACACTAATTTTCATAATTGGCTCAAGTAATGTCGGCGCACAATTCATATACGCTTCTTTAAAAGCAATAATTGAAGCCATCTTAAAAGCGAGCTCATTTGAGTCAACACTATGGTATTTACCATCAAGGAGAACGGCCTTCATACCAATAACACGGAAGCCAGAAAGAAGTCCGTTTTCGGTCGATTCAATAAAGCCTTTTTCAACTGCTGGGTGATAATTTTTAGGAACCGTTCCACCGAAAACCGTTTCTTCAAAAACGTTTTCTTCCGAACCACTTGGTCCAAACTTCATTTCAACGACTCCATAAAATCCACTACCTCCAGATTGTTTAACGTATCGTCCTGGAGCTGTTGCTTCTTTTTTAACCGTTTCACGATATTGAATTTTTGGTGGATTAACATCAACTTGAATATTGAAAATATTTTTAACGCGTTCTAAAATATAATTAAGATGGGAGTCACTTAGACCTCCGATAAGAAGCTGTTTAGTTTCACTATTACGATATAAATCTAAACAAGGATCTTCAATTTTTAGCTTTGCTAATGAACCAAATAATTTTTCATCGTCTTTTGTTGTTTTTGCACTAATTGCCCGATAGTAAACACTCGTTGGATATTTACTAGCCGGTAACATGATTGGATTATTTTTTTCAGTCAAGGTGTAAGTTGTAATTACTTCATCAAGTTTTGATAAAGCAATAATTTCTCCAGCAATTGCTTCGGTCACGCCTGTTTGTTTACTACCTAGAAGCGAAAACATTTGTGTTACTTTCATCGTTTCATTTCTTTGTGGGCAATATACTATATCACCTAAACTTAATTTACCTGAAATAACTTTCGCAACATTAATTGCCCCTTTATATTGATCAAAAAATGTTTTAAAAACATAAACACTTAAAGGTCCATTAACATCAACTTTAAGATCAACTTTATTTTTAGCCTTATCAAGAGCATGATATGTTTTAATTTCGCCTGGATAAGGTAAATATTTAATAAGTGTTTCTAAAGCATATAAAGCACCAATGTCTTTTTTAGCACTACCAACTAAAACAGGAATGAGTTCGTTATTTAAAATAGCAATTCGTGAACCTTGTTCGAGTTCTTCTAAAGAAAGAGCTTCACCAGAAAAGAATTTTTCCAAAATCACTTCATCAGTTAGAGCAACTTTTTCAGCAATAACATTATGCATTCCTTCGACTTTGGCAAGTTTATCTTCAAAGATGACATCATCGACATAGCCACTATCAACATATTTTTGAGCTTTTAAAGAAACGAGATTAATACAACCATCAAATTTTTCTTCATGACCAATTGGATAAACAAAAGGTAAAACGTCTTTATGAAGTTTACTTGAAAGTTCTTCTAAAACTTCATCGTACTTAACATGTTCTTTATCCATTTTATTAACATAAACAATAATTGGAATGTTATGTTTACGAAGTAAGTTAAAATGTTTAATTGTCCCAACTTCAACTTTT
>JAAYJX010000121.1 GCA_012522695.1 Erysipelotrichia bacterium | reverse complement strand
TTGCTGGTTCTAACTTAACAAAAATTATGCCTAAATATTATTTTAGAACGAATAAAGACGGTTCTTATACGAATGATTCAGGTGTTGGTAATGATACAAAAAGTGAAGCACCAATGATGAGAAAACTTATTGTTGATTCATGTTTATTTTGGGCGGAAACTTATAAAATTAAAGGCTTCCGTTTTGACCTCATGGGTTTAATTGATAATGATACAATGCGTTTAGTCAAAGATGGCTTACACGCTCTTGATCCCGACTTTGTAAGTTATGGTGAAGGATGGGCCGGAGGTGTAGGTAGCCCACCGAGTCGTGCAAATACGGGTAGTGTTTACACTAAACTTTATCCATCTGATGATAGTCCTGGTATTTTAGGTGGTTTTAATGATGCTGGACGTAATGCAATTAGAGGAGGTAATGACCAAGGTTGGGGTGGACCACCTTTACCAGGTTATGGTTTTATGCAAAGAACAGACGCAGATGATAATCAAAAAGGCGTTGTTGAAGGAATGCTAAAAGGCTGGCATGGTAATGTTAATGATCCTTTTGGTGTTAATCCTTATCAAACGGTTAACTATGCAAGTTGTCATGATAATTACACTTTATTTGATCAACTAAATTACACATTAGGTGGAGGTGTTACTGAACCTAGTATATATGACGTTGCAGCGGCCTCGGTTGGAGTTAACGCAACTGTCTTAATGTCTCAAGGTATAGCCTTCCTTCACGGAGGAGAAGAAATTTTTCGAACGAAAACAACAATTACTGTTGCAGAAAATAACGCCCTTCCAGAAGAAGAACGTTATATCCCATATAGTCCAGATCATGGACCAGAAATTAAAGATGATGAAGTCGTAGAAATGTATGGTAAATTAGTTAGTCATAACTCATACAAATCTAATGACAGAACAAACTCATTTAAATACGATCGTAAAGTTGATTTATTAGATTATTATAATTCTTATAAAGCAGCGATTGACGCTCGTAAATATATCACCCGTTATGAATATAATGAAGACTCATCTGGCTATATGAATACATGGGTTAACGGTAATACAATTGGCTTATATGTTAAAGGTGCAGAAGGCAAACAAGATATTTGTTTCTTTGTTACTGGTAGAACAACCGGAACAATTAGTTTTGAAAATGTAGCAACTTCAACAAATCGTTATAATTCCCTATCTTGGTATAAAAATCCATATTCAACAACTAGCGGTCACTTAAATATTAACGAAAAGTATCTAGCGCTTTTGTTTACTTTGTAAATAAAAAATATATCTACAATTTTAAGGTTGACTATTTTTTTGAAAGATAGTTTAATAATAATTAACTAGCAAAGATTGCTTTTGCTTTTTTGCTTATTAAAACTTAAAAAGTTTAAATGGAGGTATTTATGAAAAAAAAGTTGAGTAAAATAATCTTGCTTTCTATTGGAATTCTATCGCTTTCTACAATAGGTATAGTATCTAGTGTTTTAGTTTCTACAACTGAAACTGAAGCTGTTATTACTGGTTATGATGTTCGAATCGCTGTTGTTCGTCCTGATTGGTGGGAAACTACTAGCGCAATTCAATATTTAAGAGTTGCTCCGACGGCTGGAGATCTTGATAATAACACTAATGTTACAAATTATTCAATCGAATCATATACCGCTGATACATATTATAAAGTTGGTGGCGGATTTATTGAATATAATACTAATGGAGTTGTTTTTTATGATATCCCTTATGCTTCCTTAGTTGGAAAATACGTCGATTTAGTTCGTATGAACCCGAGTGGGGGCCGTTGGAATAAAACAGGATCAGAACAGTTTAATGATGGTATGTTACATAAAATTTGGCGGATTTGGGGAGACGGGAATGGAGTTCACCGTCCAGATGGAACCTCAGCTGAATCAAGAAATGTTAGTAACGATGTAGTTAATTCTCTTTTGTATGGTTATTTGACTTGTTCTGAAAACACATACAATGGGTTTAAAGCTTTTGGTTCATTAAATAATCACTTCAATTTATCAGGTCGCACTTATTCAGATACAGACACTGTTCTAGATTTTGCCTATAATGAGGGAAATTATGATTATAATGCCGGTCGTGGCACTGGTGTTACTGTAAAAATAGCTGATAAAGTCGCTAAAATGAAGTCTATGTATGATGCCAGCCAGGCTCAAATTCTTGTTAATCCTAAAAACGAGAATAGTCTTTATCAAAACATCTTTGTTGTTGCAACTGTTATTTTAAGTTTAACAGCGATAGGCAGTCTATACATCATTAAAAGAAAAAAACAACTTAACTAATTAGTTTCTTAAGTTAGATAAGAGGCGTCCAACGACGCCTTTTCTTTTATTATGCCGTTTTATTTTGTCTTAGTTTTTAGTCAAAAAATGTATATTTATTTCTTATCAATACTTTTAAATATAAAATAAATCCACAAGATAAAGGGAATAATTATATGACTCACAACATTAAATTTGTTAAAAATAACCTCGGCAACATTCAAGTATTTAATATTGATGGAACAAATATCGAAGGCTTTGTTAAACATATTGAATTATTTATCGATGGCGTGGATATAATCTATTTGAACATTAATGAAGACGAATTCAATAAAACAAATAACGTTTTCTTTCATATAAAGCACCGTAAAACTAAAAATATCTTAATAACAATTAATCAGTTAGAAC
>JAAYJX010000120.1 GCA_012522695.1 Erysipelotrichia bacterium | reverse complement strand
TTAATTAAAGAAGATTTGCCACTACCTGAAACACCCGTAATAGCAATAAATGTTCCAAGTGGGAAAGTAACGTTAATATTTTTTAAATTATTATGTTTTGCACCATTTATCGTTAAAAAACGCTTATTTCCTTCACGTCTTTGAGTAGGTATTTCAATACGTTTACGCCCAGCTAAATAATCACCTGTAATTGATTCTTTATTATCTATAATATCTTTTAAGGTGCCTTGAGCGACAACACGACCACCATGAACGCCAGCACCAGGACCAATATCAACAATATGATCGGCCTTTCGCATCGTTTCTTCGTCGTGTTCAACAATAATTAAGGAATTACCTAAATCACGCATTGACTTTAATGTTTTTAAAAGTTTAGCGTTATCTTTTTGATGTAAACCAATACTAGGTTCATCAAGAACATATAAAACGCCAGCAAGACGGCTACCAATTTGCGTGGCAAGACGAATCCGCTGTGCCTCGCCGCCACTTAAAGTCATCGACATCCGACTTAAAGTTAAATAATCTAATCCGACGTTACTTAAAAACTTTGCCCGATTTTTAATTTCTTTAATTACTAAACGACCAATTTCTTGTTCCATCGGCGTTAAAACTTCTTTTAAAGTATTAAAAAAATCTAAAAATTTATTAATTGGCAATGTTGTTACTTCATAAATATTTAAACCATTTATTTTAACGGCTAAAGCTTGCTCATTTAGACGCGCCCCATGACAAACTAAACACTTACTATCACGCATATATATTTCATAATAATCACGCATCATCGAACTTTTTGTGTCTAAATAAAGGCGATCAATTCTTGTCTTAATACCTTCAATAAAACCATTGCGATGATTTTTATTTCCTGATGCAGATGTTATGACATATTTAAAAGGTTTATCGCTACCAAAAAAGATTATTTCTTTTTGTTTTTTTGAAAAGTCTTTAAAAGGTGCATTTAAATCGATGTCATATTGAGCGCATAAATATTTAAATTCTTGCCATTCCATGTTTTTTGAATGGACAACGTTTTTAAAGTATCTGATTGCTCCTTGCATTAAAGTTAAATTTTCATTTGGAACAATTAAATCAAAAGCAGCCTCGCGGTTAATGCCTAAACCTTTACATTTAGGACAATATCCTAATGGAGCGTTAAACGAAAAAAGACGTGGTTCAAGCTTAGGCACAGAAAAACCACAATATTTACAACTATGATGTTGACTTAATAGTTTCTCTTCATCATCAAGTAAAAAGATGACATATCCTTTTGACCAATCAAGAGCTAGTTCAACCGCATCAAATAAACGTGTGCGATTATCTTTTCGAACGATTAAACGGTCAATAATAATATCAATATCGTGACGTTTGTTTTTTTCAAGCAAAGGCACTTCGTTAATTAAGTAAAGCTTTCCATCAATACGCAATCTTTCAAAGCCTTGTTCAGCAATTTTTTTCAGTGTTTCAACGTGACTTCCTTTTTCATGACGAACTAGAGGTGATAAAACTTGTAATCTACTACCTTCTTTATAAGATAAAGCAATATCAACCATTTTTGTTGGTGAAAACGAAACGATTGGCTCATTATGAGTTGGACAATAAGGAACACCAATTCGCGCATATAAAAGTCGCAAATAATCATATATTTCCGTAACCGTCCCCACAGTTGAGCGAGGATTATGTGACGTTGTTTTTTGATCGATAGAAATAGCAGGTGATAAACCTTCAATCGCATCGACGTCTGGTTTATCGACGTTACCTAAAAATTGTCGAGCATAACTTGAAAGACTTTCAACGTAACGTCTTTGCCCTTCACTATAAATTGTGTCAAAAGCTAAAGTCGTTTTACCACTTCCAGAAAGACCAGTAAAAACAACTAATGCGTTTTTAGGAATTTCGAGGTCGATGTTTTGTAAATTGTTTTCTCGAGCCCCTTTAATAAAAATTGTTTTGCGTTCCACGATTGCCTCAAGTTAATATTTTAACATTGTTAAACCTATTTAACTAAAGAAACACTAATAAAATATTTAAATAATGAATTTTCTAATTTTAATTGCTATAATAATTTCAGTTTTCGGGACGTAGCACAGCTTGGTAGCGCACTACCTTGGGGTGGTAGGGGGCGAGGGTTCAAATCCCTCCGTTCCGACCAGTAATGAAAAGAGACCATAAGGTCTCTTTTTTTGATAATCGATTTTATTATTTATTCAGATGAAAAAATAAATTTTATAAACCGAACTTTTTGATTTTTTCCCAACGGTCTTTAGCATTAAGCATTGATTTTTCTAAAAGTGCTTCAGCGTTTTCTGGGTTAATATTTGGTAATTGTGAGAAACGCGTTTCTCTCATCACAAAGTCACGGAATTTCGAAAAGTCTGGTTCTTTACAATCAAGTTCTAAACCCGGTAAGCCCTGAGCAACACGGCGCGGGTCATATCTAAAGGTTGTAAAATATCCACTTTCGACAGCGTCTTTTTCTTGTTTTATTGAATTAACAAGTCCGCCTTTAATGCCATGTTCGATACAAGGTGAATAAGCAATAATAAGTGATGGTCCATCATAGCTTTCAGCTTCTTTTAAAGCTTGAATTGCTTTAACTGGATTGCCACCTAAAGAAATTTGTGCGACATAAACATGACCATAGGTCATTGCCATTAAGGCAAGGTTCTTTTTCGCGACTGTTTTACCACTTGCAGTAAATTTAGCAATTGAACCAGCTTGTGATGATTTAGATGATTGTCCACCAGTATTAGAATAAACTTCGGTATCAAGAACTAAAACATTAACATCATCATAATTTGCTAAGACATGATCAAGTCCACCATAGCCGATGTCATAAGCCCAGCCATCGCCACCAATAATCCAAATTGATTTATCGAGTAAATCACGTTCATAAGTAAGAAGCTCTTTGACTTCTTCGTCTTTACTAGCTTTAACTAAGTCAATCAAGTTAGGAATAATAACACGTGCTTCATCACGTTTTTTAATATTTTCTAAATATGATTTAAGTACTTCTTTTAATTGTTCTTCAACGCTTTTGCGAATTAAGGCATCTTCAATAATTTTGGCGATTCTAGCAAGTTTTGTATCCGTTGCTAGACGCATACCAAAACCAAATTCAGCATTATCTTCAAAAAGGGAGTTAGCCCAAGCGATACCTTCGCCTTGTTTATCTTTCACAAAAGGAGTAAGTGGTGTCGAACCACAATAAATTGAAGTACAGCCAGTAGCATTAGCTACCATCATATCGCGACCAAATAGTTGTGTAACAAGACGATAATATGGTGTTTCACCACAACCTGCACATGCTCCAGATACTTCCATATAAGGCATTAAGAAAGCAACGCCTTTAACAGTTGTTAATGGATATTTATCAGATTTATAAGTAATTTCTTTAAATAAATAGTTGGCACCTTCTTCTTGATCATATTGCGTTTTGGCTTCAACCATTTCTAAAGCAATACGGCCAGATTTATTTGCTAAACATTCTGCAACACAAAGACCACAACCTACACAATTTTGTGTCGATACTTGAATTTTAAATTTTAAACTCGCAACCGAAGGTCCACCCATCGCATTAAGAACATCATCTTTAACAATTTGTGGGGCTTTTTCTAATTCTTCATCATTAATTAAAAAGCCACGTATCGTCGCATGTGGACAAACAAAAGCACACATATTACATTGAATACACTTTTCTTTAATCCAACGGGGAACGTAATCAGCAATACTTCTTTTTTCTTTAAAAGTAATATTATTTTCCATTGTTCCATCAACGAGTTCATATTCTAAAAACTTAGAAACTGGTAAAATATCTCCGTCTAATGCGCCGATAATATCAACATAATGATCAAAGTAATCATCACCTGTTGCTTTAGCAACGCGTTTATATGGCAAATTAACCCATTGTGGATCAACTTTGATTTCACGTAAACCGTTTGTGCCTTCATCAATTGCCTTGTTATTTTTATTAACAATTTCTTCGCCTTTTGTTCCATAAGCTTCAAGAACTAATTTTTTCATCCAAGTAACAGCCTCATCATATGGCATAATTGTTTGATTTAAATAAAAGAAGCTTGCTTGTAAAATCGTATTTGTGTGACGGCCTAAGCCAATTTCACGGGCTATTTTATTTGCATCAATCACGTAAAACTTAGCTTTTTTCATCGCTAATTGATGTTTAACGCGGTTAGGCATCAAGGCAATTAAACTTTCATCGTCTAAGTCAGTATTAAGTAAAAACGTACCATTTTCTTTTAAGTTTTTTAACATGTCATACTTAACAACATATGTATCCATTGAGCAACTAATAAAATCAGCATTATCAATAAAATATGTTGAACGAATTGGTGATTTACCAAAACGAAGGTGTGAACGTGTAACGCCACCGGCTTTACGTGAATCGTATTGGAAATACGCTTGCGCATATTGTCCAGTTGCATCACCAATAATTTTAATCGATGAACGGTTAGCACTAACCGTACCATCACTACCTAAACCATAAAATAAAGATGACGTATAATCATTTTTTGTGTGGAAGTTAGGATCAACTTCAAGTGATAAATTAGTCACATCATCAACGATACCAATTGTAAAGTTATGGTGAGGTTTTTTAATTAAAGAATCATAAACAGCTTTAATATCACGTGATGGGACATTTTTAGAGGAGAGGCCATAACGACCACCGTAAACTTCTAATAATAGTTTTTCTTGGTGAAGAGCCGTGACGACATCTAAATAAAGCGGTTCGCCTGGCGCACCCATTTCCTTGGTGCGATCTAAAACAGCTATACGTTTAACGCTTTTTGGTAAAACACTTACTAAATGTTTACCTGAAAAAGGACGATACAAATGTACTTTAACTAAACCGACTAACCGTCCTTCAGCGCGAAGATGATCGACGACTTCTTTAATAGTTTCAGTAACACTACCCATAGCAATAACAATATCAGTAGCGTTTTCATCACCATAATAAGTAAATGGAGCATAATGACGTCCAGTTAATTCACTAGCCTTTTTAAAATAATGTTCAGCATAATTTAAAACTTCAGCATAATGTTTATTTTGGGCTTCGCGGCCTTGGAAATAAATATCATCGTTTTCTGCTCCGCCACGAGTAATTGGATGTGTATGTGGGTTTAAAGCACGAGCTCTAAACTTTTCAAGTTTATCTAAAGGAAGAAGTTTTTTCCATTCTTCATCATCGACAATTTCAATATTTTGAATTTCATGTGAAGTTCTAAAGCCATCAAAAAAATGAATAACTGGTGCGTGAGCGTCAATTGCTAATAAATGAGCAAGGGGCGCTAAATCAGCAACTTCTTGAACACTATGACTAGAAACAATACTAATCCCTGTTTGACGAACAGCATAAATGTCTTGATGATCACCAAAAATTGATAAAGAACGTGAGGCGATACTACGTGCTGAAACATGAAGAACAGCTGGTAAAAGTTCACCACACCATTTATAAATGTTTGGAATCATTAAAAGTAAACCTTGGCTTGCTGTATAAGATGTTGCTAGTGCACCACCTTGAAGTGCGCCGTGAACAGCTGCTGCAGCGCCACCTTCTGATTGCATTTCAACAACTTTGACAATATTATTGAAAAAATTTAATTTTCCTTTTGAGGCATAAACGTCAACGAGTTCTGCCATTCCCGAGCTCGGTGTAATCGGATAAATACCAGCAACTTCTGTAAAATTATAACTAGCTAATGCTGCTGCGGTATTTCCATCAACCGAAAGAAAGTGTTTTTTGACTGCCATAAATTATTTCTCCTTTAAATCCTTATTTATTATATGTTTAACTTTGATTTCAATCAAGTTAATAAAAGACTAATAAAGTAAAAAGCGGTTACATTAAAAAGTCTACTTTTTCTTTTTTTTGCTTCTGCGGTCAGCTTGTTCTAAATTAATTAACTTTTTTAAGATGCGTAAATCTTTATCATTAAGCGTTGCGTCGTAATTAAAAAGTCCACTACTTTTAAAAATATATTTTTGAAAAACAAAGTCTTCAATTGAATCATAACCTGTTGTTTCTTTAATTGTCGCAGTTAGTCGTGGTCTTTTTTGCTTTTCCCTAGCCGCAACAGTTTTTTCAATATATTCTTCCAAAATTGGCAAAAGTTCTCTTAAATCGTATGTATAATCCATTTTTACTAATGGATCAAAATAAGCTAGAGTGTCAGTAATTACATCAGGAAAAATACCAATTTCTTTCGATAAAGATTCACTCGTTACGTATTTACGCTCACTTTTTTTAATTGCCGCTAAATATTGTCTTGTGATTGTTAAAGTTGGTGTTTTCATACCTTCGCTCCTAATATATTCAATTATAGCATTATTTAAAATTCACTCAATATAAGAAAAAACCGCGCGTGCGGTTATTTTTTTGGTACACCGTATAGGAATCGAACCTACGACCCGCTGATTAAGAGTCAGCTGCTCTACCAACTGAGCTAACGGTGCAAGAGATGATGAAAATATCTTAAATCAGTAAAATAAAACTTGCAACAAAATTATTAAAAAAAGGACGACATTACATCGTCCTAGTTTTTAAAAATAATACTACGTATTAAACACCGCCACGAAGATAACGTTCGGTTTCGCTTTTTTGGTGTCTTACATGTTTAATTAAATGAAGAACCATAATTGCAATTATTAAACCGCAAATCGCAAAAGCAACAATAAGATAAAAGACAGGCCCGACTAAATATTTAGTACTTCCTTCAACGACTAAATGTGCTTCTGTAATTGGGAGTTCGCCTTTAAACATTGGTTGAGAATAAAGGGTAATTTGTAAGATTGCGCCAACAAGAGATAAAATACTAGCAACAATTCGCATAACGAGTTTTGGGAAAAGTACAAGTATTGTGCTAATTAAAATAAGAATTAACCCTGCACCCAAATAAACATTGTACGGAAAATAAACAACCCCGAAAGTCTTTTCAATACTCGTTTCAAGCACAACTCCGCTACCATCTGTATGTTTAAATAAACCAATAACATTTTGAACAAGATCGCCTTTAACTAAGTTAGCAATATTATAACGAAGTGATGTGCCACTACTTAAACTAATTTGCTCAAAAACGTGCTGATTTGATGCGTAATGAAGTCCTGTAACAGTTGATACTGTTGCTGGCAAAACAAGGAAGATAAATAATAAAATTGTTAAACCAAGAACTACATACGATAAATAGTTCTCTTTAAAATATTTTTTAACTTTATCAAAAAATTCTAATAGTTTATCAAAAAAAGTTTTTTCCATTTTTTTTAGCTTACAACACTAATAGCGTCTGCATTAGTTGGACCAAGTTGCGGCGTATTATACCAGCTTAAAATACCATGGTAATTAATTTTTGTTACGCCAGCTTGCCAAGTTGCTACCATATCATGAATTTTTTGTTTTTCAGTTTTACCCATGTGGTAGTTAACATACATTAAAACTTCAACATTTGTACCTTCAGCCGTGAATTTAATTTCACCATGAGCCGAGACAGAATTTAAAGTCGCGCTTTTGTAAATTAAATTATCAAATTGCGTTATTCTGCCATCATGTCCAGTTAAATAAGTTTTATCCCATTGTGTAGCCGGTTGATCAATAACTAAATCAATTGGCTGTTCAATCGATGGGTCATTAACTTTTCTAATATCTGATGGTTTTACTTCGGCCAATCCGTTAAATGGTGCATATTCACCAGTAATTTCAACTAAATCACCAATTTTGAAAACGGCATTTTTACTAAGAAACCAACTTGCAGATAATTTACCAGCGTAAAGCATAATTGCTCGATCACCATCAGCAATAAAAACTCCAGCGTAAACGTGAGAATCACTAGGTGTTGCTTCTTCAAAGTGGGCCGTAATAAAACCTCTTAAAACGACAATATCGCCAGGATTAACTTCAACAACACCGTTTCTAAAGTCAGCAATTTTGATATTTTTAGGTTCAGTACGTGGAGCACGATGAACAACTTTCCAACTAACTTTTAACTCTAAATCACTTACTTCTTCATCATCTTCTTGATGAAATTTAAAAGTAGCAGTAAGTGTCGAATTTAAATCTTCTGCTAGATATTCAGGATAAGTAGGTTCTAATAAGTCGTGATCTTCATCTGGGTTTTGTTCTTCAAATTTCCAAAGTTCGGCTGATTCTGCATTAACACTGTAAGAAACATCAATGACAATATCAATTTTGTCGCCGTCTTTTTTAAGTAATACACCCTTAACAACGACTGTTCGAGCGCCAATTAATCTATCACCATAGTTTAATTTAATTTCTTGGCTACGATCAGGGTAAGTAACACCAGTTGTATCATTAACAAGAAGTGCTCCAAAGTTACTTGCTTGTTCTAAAACTTCTTGGTTTGACATTACTAAGTCACTAAGGTCGGGCGTACAACCAGCGAGGAGACTAACAGCAAACAAAGGAAGCAAGAGTAATTTTTTAATTTTCATAATTCAAATCCTTTCTTTTTTTTATTTATTATGTAAGTGGTACGATGTAATCGTTACCAGGAATGTTATTAAATAATTGTACTTGATAACGATCAAAATATTTCGCCAAGTAACCAATTACTTCGTAAGTATGTCCGGGTTCAAATAAACCATAATCAGGATATGGGTATACTTCGCCACTAACCCGAAGGTTCATATATAGTGGGCGATTATCAGTCGTTAAACCGTCAGATTTTCCATAAACTGTCATATTTTTATTAGGGTCTTTTTTATAGTAATATTCATCTCCTTCACCGCTTACATCATCATCTTCATCATCAGTAAAAGGAGTAACATAACGAATCGTAACGTTTGTTTTGACAACGTAGCCCGAATAAGGAGCAAAGTCTTCATAAGTTTTAAATGAAGAAGTGTCCATTAAATAAGGACTAATATCAGAAGGATAATTACTTAAACGGGGATCAGGTTCATCTTCAGTCCAAAATTGTGAATTAGTTCCAAAGGCTAGCCATTCAATTTTTTGTTTACCAGTTGTATTCGTTTTTAAATCAGACAATTGAATATTACCAGAAAACATTGTCGCGCGAGCATAAATCATAATAATATCGCCAACAGCTATAAAGCTTGCTAGTGAAGTATTATAACCAGCATAGGCATACATTGAGGCATATTCACCTGTATCCTCATCAGGTTCAACAATATCGCGTAGGACCATACTATCGCCCATTTGGCCAACAACGAGGCCAGAGATACGGAGTTGTTTACCACTGCTTCCGCCTTCAGAAACACCATAATCTTCATAATTATCACGAATTTCACGAATCGTAATCGCAGCAACTTCGCCACTATAATCGTAATCAGGATCTTTTGTGCCAAAAACACGATATCCACATTTTTCTCCATGCTCAGCGGCTTGTTCAAATAATGGACGATATGGTAATAAGTCAGAGTCGACAAATAAGAAATTCTTCGAGAAGCATTGTTCAACGATTTCAAGGTTTAATAAACGGAAATCGCTACTAGCACTAGCGCGATACCAAATATAGCCAAGATGACGATTACCAGAACTATCGCGTTCGCCAAAAGTAGTCGTATCATTAATTAAGACAATCGTTTCAGCTTCTTCTAAAATTCTTTTAACAAAAAGCGAGGCCTTTTGTCCCCAAGGTTCAATTTTCGCTGTTGATTCAGGTGTGTTAATACCTAAGAAACGTAGTCTAACGGTTTCTTCATAATCTTCAACGCTAAAATTAACCGTATCGCCATCAGTATGTGATTTTACACTCGCTTCACCAATCATTAAACCATTCGCTTTTGGAATTGTAAAATTACTATTTTGATAAAGACTTTCTTGAGCGAATTTAAAAGAATCAGTAATCGGAGTTGCTATAAGTTCATCGGCATTAGCAAGTTTTTTACAACTTTCTTCAGGAGTGATTGGATCACAGCCACTAAGTGGTAGAAGAACTAAAACCGCAAGAGCTAAAATAATTTTTTTAAGTTTTTTCATTTTTTCTCCTTATGGACGAACAAACTCGTTTAAAGTTGTATACGAAATGTTTAAAATTTCTTGGATCGTTTTATTTTGATCAAAAAATAGTGCATCGCCAATTGTCCCGACTTCATTACGAACATGAGCCGAACCAACAAACGGTGGATCAACAAACTTTGTCCAATTTTGTGTTTCATCAATATAAACTTCACTATTAACTTTTGCGACTCTCATTTTGATTTTTTCCGTTGTCGATACACCGGGATTTTCTAAGAAATCTTGATAATAATCACTATTTTCAGCATATTCACATGCCGGGAAATAACCGGTTCTTTGCGCAAATTCAGCATTAGCGTATTTAGATAAATATTGTAAAAGTCTCCAAGCAGCAACGCGCTCAGCTTCACTTCCTTTATCAAGAAGAGCCAAGTTTGTTCCTTGTGAAATAACGTATTTATGATCTGGAGTATTATGAAGAATTGGCGCAGCCGATAAGTTAAACTTATTGCCTGCAGGGGCGTTATTTGCAACACCGGCAGTCGAGCCAATTGCCATTACGGCCATCACGTCTTTAAATGGTCCGCTTGAATATTTAGATTCTTCCCATACTTTTGGGACACCTAAAACATTAGCATTAAACAAGTCTCTTAATTTTTGTAAGCCATTAATCGTTTCTTGTGAGTTATATGCTAAATATCCATCTCCGGTTTCACGGTCAACTTCTGTATAAGTACCGCCGAATTGACGGACGGTAGTAATAAAAAGATTAGCTTGTGAATCATACGAAAGAGGTCTAAACAAATCTTCACTCGTATTAATTAAATCTAAGACAACACTTGCACCTGCTTCATTTGCAGCATGAGCGTTAGCGTAGGCGATGTCGTCTGTACCAATAACCTTACCAAAATAAGGCCTTAAAAGCGTAGTAATTTTTGGACCAATAACGCCAGCTTCATCCCATGTTGTTGGAATTGTGATTTCAGGATTTTTTGCTTGTGCCCAAGTAAAAAATGTTTCGTTATAAGTCATAATTTCAGTTGACTTGTTAAATGGTACACCAAGCGTCCAACCTTCTGTATCACTCTTCCATTCAATCGTTTGATTTTCTAACATATAATCTTCATAAAAATCATCGACTTTGAAAGCACGGTCTTCTTCTTCATATTCTCCATAGTCATACGTTCCGCCATTTTCAAAATAATAATCAAGACGGACAATAATGTCTTTTTTAACATAGCCAGCAAAATGGTCCGGATAACCTAAGGCTAGGTGGGGGAATTTATTCGAAGTAGCAGATAAGTCAATTGCTTGTTTTAAAGAGTCGTAGCCGCCTTTACTTTCGTGCATGACAGTAACGCCAGTTTCTTCTTCAAAAGTTAAAAGCAAATCTTCAATAACTTCTTCAATAGCGGCGCCAAAAGGCGTCCAAAAATCAATTTTAGTTCCACTAATATCGACATCAAAACTAACTTTGTACTTTATATCATCTTTAACATCGCAACTAACAAGAGCTAAAGGAATTAAAGTAGCAAAAACTAAAATAAGTGGTGTTTTGCGTTTTTTCATTAAACATCACCCTCCTTTAATCTAGGCAACATAATCGCCTAATAAGTCGTAATAGTAATCAATAATTTCTTGAACAGACTTGCGAGGTGTTCCGAAAAATAATTCACTAATAATAAAGTCGACTTCTTGACGAATATAACTAGAGCCAACAAAGCCTGGGTCAACAAATTTCTTCCATCCTAAAGTTTCATCATCATAAACATCAGAGTTAACTTTAGCGGCTGAAATTTTAATTTTATCGTTAGCGGATTTAACAGTACTATTGTAATAATCTTGATAATATTCAGATTCAAAAGCACCTGGTCCGGTTGGATAATAGCCAGTTCTGGCAGTGAATTCACCGTTAACAATTTGTGCTAAATATTTTAGAAGTTTCCAAGCCGCGACTTTTTCAACATCAGTACCGCGATCAAAAAGGGCTAAGTTCGTTCCTTGTGAAATAACATATTTACTATCTGCACTTTGATAAGGAACTGGTTGAGCTTCAATTTGGAAAGCGTTGGCTTGTGGAACACCATTAACAACACCACCACTTGAGCCAATGTTCATTAAACTTTTACCTTCTTTAAAAGGTCCAGAGCAATAATTTGTTTCTTCCCAAGTTTGCGGAATACCGATGTGATTGCCATCAAATAATTCGCGCATTCTTGTTAAATAATTTCTAGTTTCATCGCTATTAAATTTAATGTATCCTTTGCGAGTAACTTTATCCATTTCTGTATAAGTTCCACCCCATTGGCGAACACCAGTAATAAATTGGTTTGCTTGTGAGTCAACACTAAGAACACGGAAACTTTCAGCACTTACTTCCGTAAAGGAAATTAATTGCTTAACGCCGGTTGGCATGTCTTTTGTACTTGTATAAGCTAAATAATCATTACCAACGACTTTTCCATAATATCCTTTTGATTCCATCAAACCACGTATTTTAGTTGAAACTGCTTCAACTTCATCCCAAGTTTCAGGAACTTTAATCGTTGGGTCTAAATGAATGAATAAGTCAAAAGCAGTTCTATTAATAACTGCAACTTCCGTTGACTTGTTAAATGGTAGACCAAGAGTGTAAGGATTACCTTCACGATCATACTCAAGCTCTTGATTTTCTTTAAAATATGCCGGATAAAAATCTGTTATATCTAATTTAGGTAATTCGACGAATTCTTCTTCGCCTTCTTCTAAAGCATCACGCGTTTCAGGAATTAAATGATCGTTTTCAATAAAACCATCTAAACGCAAGATAATATCGCTAGCGATATATCCAGCAAAGTGATCAGGATAACCATTAGCAATATGAGGGTAAGTTGTCGAAGTAGCACTTAAGTTGATTGCTTGTTGTAAGCCGTCATATCCACCTTTTGGTTCATATTCGACATTAATACCTGTTAATGCAGTGAAATCTTCAAGCATTGGTTCTAATTCAGTATTAATGACATTACCAAAGCCCGTCCATAATTCAATCGTCGCACCACGAGTATCGAGTGTAATATCGATATTAAATTCGTGTGAGCGCGCAGTTGGATCGCATCCACTAAGAGAAACAAGTGTTAAAAGAGTTGTAGCAATAATTGTTGCTGTTTTGTTAATTTTTCTCATAAATTGTCCTTTCTTTTTATTTTAAATTGCAATCGCAATATTTAACCTTTAATACCAGAGCGAGAAACGCCACGCATGATAAACTTTCTAAAGATTAGAAAGAAAATAAAGATTGGTAAAGTAATAACCATTGAAGCGGCTACCTTAATTGTATCATCAGAGCTATATTCACCTTGGAAAAGCGCCATTAATCCGTTGGAAACAAGCCGCATCGTATGGCCAAACGTTGGGTTTTTACCACTCGCAATTAAGTTCGGCCAAATATAGGCATTCCATGAGCCCATAAGTGAAAGAATAATAATTGTGACAATTGTCGGCATACCAATTGGCACCATAACTCTCCATAAGTAACGGAAGTGTCCATAGCCATCAACTTTCGCTGCTAAGAAAAGTTCGTTTGGTATTTGTTGGAATGTTTGTCTTAAATAGAAAATATAAAAGACCGAAACACCATGAACAAAAATCAAGGCTGCATAAGTATTTTGCCAACCCCAAGATGCCGCGGTTTGAAAGTTTGTAATAACCATCATTTCACCAGGCACCATCATCGTTGCTAAAATAATTGTAAATAAAACATTTTTGAACTTGAATTCAAGTCTTGCAAAGGCGAAAGCGGCCAAAACTGCAGTTACAACTGTAAAAGCTGTTGAAACAAATGAAACAATAATCGTGTTCATGTAATAAATAAGGAAGTTGTTTTGCTTATCTAAAACAGTTCGATAATTATCAAATAGTTGCCATGAACGAATGAAAAACTGTTCTTCGCCTATGTATTCTAAAGAATACACACTTTTGAATTGTGGCCATAAATTAATAATTTTCCTCGTTGCTTCGCTATCATACAAAACTTCACTTTTTAATGAGGTCACAATCATATAAAAGAAGGGGAAAACAATAAATAAACCAAATAAGGCTAAGAAGGCGTATAAAAGTGTTTGCGTAAATATCTTTTGTCCTCTATAAAGGATCATTTGCCTACGCGATGTAAAATAAACGTCACGTTCCATTTATATTTCCTCCTTTCCTTAATAATGCACTCGTTTTTTGCTAACGAGCGATTGAACGAGTGTAATAGCTAAAATAACTAATAATAAAATAATTGAGGCTGCAGCGGCACGTCCGGTTTGATCGCGTTGCATCATAATATAAACATATCCAACAACGGTCATCCATTCTTTACCCCCTGTACCACCAAAGTCGAGGTTTCCATTACCAAATAAGGCAATAACTGAGGTATATGCTTTAAACGCCCCAATAAATGAGGTAATCGTAATATAAAGTATTTGAGGAGATAATAACGGCACTGTAATTTTCATAAAAATCTTCGCCTTTGAAGCACCATCAATTCGCGCCGCATCATAATATTGCTTATCGATTGTTGCTAAACCAGACATAAAGACTAAGATTTTAAAAGCAAGCCCATTCCATACTGAATAAGTCGTAATAACGGCAAACATCGACCAACGAGTTGCTCCATGTGCTTGTAAGAGCCAGTTAAAATCTAATCCAAAAAGACTATTGATAGGGCCTCCTCTAGAAAACATAACGTTAAAAACCATCCCAAGCGCAATTGCGTTTGTAACATAAGGAAGGAAGAAAACAGTTTGAAAGAAGCCTTGTAAAACTTTAATTGAGTTAAGAGAAACAGCTAAGAGTAAACTAATAATAATTGTTAAAGGAACACTAACAATAACCATTAATGCTGTATTTCCTAAAGCGTTTCTAAAACTTGGGTCTTTTAAAATTATAACGTAGTTTTGAAAAGACCAAACAGAAGGAGTTCCACGAAACCCTTCACCTTGTGAATATAGCCAGTTAACAATTGCAAAGGAAGAACCAGATCCACCAACCCAAGTGAAATTTTCTAAAAAAGATAAAAGAAATGTATTAATAATTGGGTAAATCATAAAAACGATTAAGAAGAAAAGCGCTGGAATTAAAGCGATAATAGCTTTAAGCCACTCAGGCATATACCAGACGGATTTTTTTACTTGTAATGTTCCACCGCTAGGAGAAAAAACATCTACTTGCATTGTTTCTTCACTAATTGGTAGGGGTTTTTTATCATTCATCTAGTTTTACCCATTATCTATTTAATCCGTGTGCCGTCGGTTTCAAAAACATAATACCGTGCTGCATCAAAACGACATATTGTTTGATCAATAACTTTCGGTCTAAGTTCTGATGGAATAATAATTTTGACACGACTATCTTCTTGCTGATCAATGCCACCAACAATTGAGATATCGCGCCCAATATGTTCGATATAATCAATCCGTATGACGATATGTCCATCTTTTTGATTTAAGCGGAATGATTCAGGACGAATACCAACTTTAACATGGCGGTCTTTTTTTGAAACTTTTTTAATTTCATATTGTACTTCGCCAACTTCTTTTCCTTTTTCATCAACTACTCGTGGTAATTCTATTTTTTCTTCATAAACATGAGGTAATTTGTAAACATCACTTGTATCAACTGGTTTACCTTCGACATAAAGAACACCTTTTTTAATTTCGCCATCAAAAATATTAATCGCTGGCGAACCTAAGAATTGTGCAACAAAAAGGTTTTCTGGTTCGTCATAAACGTGTTGAGGTTCACCAATTTGTTGGATAACACCATCTTTCATAACGACAATAATGTCGGAAATCGACATCGCTTCTTCTTGGTCGTGCGTGACAAAAATCGTTGTAATTTGTGTTTCACGTTGAATACGTTTAATTTCTTCACGAGTTTGAAGCCTTAAGCGAGCATCCAAGTTTGATAAGGGTTCATCGAGTAATAAAACCTTCGGTCTTTTACTAAGAGCACGCGCAATAGCAACACGCTGTTGTTGTCCACCAGATAATTCTTTTGGTTTACGATCAAGCAAATGCTCAATATCGACAATGCGCGCCATCTCGCGAGCAATTGCCTCTTTTTCTTGACGATCAAGTTTTGGCCGAACATTATCTAGTGGAAAGGTAATGTTTTGTCGAACAGTAAAATGTGGATACAAAGCATAGTTTTGGAAAACTAAGCCGATGCCACGATGTTCGGGAGGCACGTTTGTTACTTCTTCGTCACCAAAAAAAATCTGACCTTCTGTCGGTTTATGGAGGCCAGCAATCATATAAAGCGTTGTTGATTTACCACAACCCGAAGGTCCTAATAAACCAACAAGCACGCCATCTGGAATAATAAAAGACATATTATTGACGGCAATAACTTCTGGTCCTTTTTGACTTGTGAAGGCTTTGGTAAGATTTTTAATTCTTACTTCCATTCTCATCCTCCTACAGTTTGACTGTATTTATCTATAATAGATAATAGCACATTTACACATATTAAAACAAGTTAATTTTTAGGTGATAAATTACTTAAAAATGAAGAAAAAATGACAATTTTTGTCCGTTTTTTGCGTTATTTAGTGCAGATTTGGGAGGTTTTTCTAATAAAACGTGAATTTAATCTTTTTTATATTTTTGTTGAATATCAGAAAAATCTATTGGCTTTGTTGAAGCCAACTCTTTTGAAAATTTTTCTTCTTCAGTCGCGTTTTTAAACCAAACGGAACGTTTAATATCTATAACAATTGTCCCCGCGACATAATCGTGTGGGGCTTTACGTTCTTTTGAAAAAATGACCATTGTATAAGAAATCAAAACAAACAAACCAAGACCTAAATATAAGATGGTCCCGCCGATTAAAAAGAGGGCAAAAACAAAAAGGAAAGGGAAGACATAACGAAGGAGTAATTGCCAAACATTAACTTCATATCCTAACTTGTTTACTAAGCCAATTTTCATAATTATTTTCCCGACTGTTTGTCCATTCTTTAAAATAATTGGCATTATAAAATACGCCAAAAAGGAAATAATAAATAAAGCAACCAGTTGTGGAATAAGTGTTTCCCAAACATGAATTTGTAACATAATCTCGAGATAATCATCATAAACTTCAACAAAAAAATCTCTTAAAGCAAAATCCTTTTCGATAACTAAAACATAAATTGAAGGCTCACCACTAAAATTATAATTGAGATTATTATTAAAAAAGTATTCAAGTAATTTTGTGGAGCTCTCTTCACTTAAATTTCCACTAGGATCGTTATTTTCATATAAAGAGGCTTTTGGCGTTGCGAGTAAATCATAAAGAGGTAGTCCGCCTCCATCAACTTGGTAAGTAAAATATTCTTTTCCGTAAGTTTTAACTAAATCGTAACGATTAGAAATTGTTGAGCTAAATAAATTTTGTTCGTCATCTAAGCCGTAAATAAAAACATTGTACCAATAATTAGTATATTGATTTGATTCGTCGTCTTCGATTTTAGTTGGTAAATAATCAAAATAGTAATTTTGAATTAATAAATCATATTGTTCATAATTTTTAAAATCGAGATATATATCCGAACGTTCGTTTTCTTCATCATAATAAAAAAGACCACTACTAATTTGTAAGTCCATGAACTCATGACTAACATCTTCAAAAAGATCATAATCGACAACATTAGTTGCTTTGGCAATTGGTACAAAAACAAAATAGCTTAAAAGAAAAAATAAGCCGATTGTTAACATGGCAACAATTCCTAAATCAATAATCGCTGCAATCGTCCGGACAAAGTGTCCTCCAAAAAAAAGATTAGTTAATTTGTTGTTATTTAGTTCTGTGCTTTTTTTATCCATAACGCTCATTATAATGAAAATAAATTATTTTTGGCAAATTTATTTATAAAGTCCCCTTTCAAAATTTAGTTTATTATATAATTCGCTATAAGATTTTTTCTCAATAAAAAGCGTAACAATTAAAGTCATAAAAAGGGCTAAACCAGAAATAATAATCCAGCGCGGCGCTTCTTCTAGAAAAAATAAAGAAATAAAAACAAGACAACATTCAATCGCTAAAAGAAGAAAAAGATGAAAAAGAAAACTCACAATTGAAAAAGAATCTTTTACTCCAAAATATTTAAGTTCCATAAAAAATTTGAAATTATGAGGAAACAAAAAAGGAAAGACGATAAAGTGCGTTAAAGCTAAGCCCGCTACAACGCGAGGTAAAACCGTAAATCCCAAAATAATAAAAATTAAAAAAACAATTTCAATAATGATTAAAGAAAAAAAAGTAATGTTTTTTTGTTTCTTATAAAATTCAATATTTGCTTCATATTTCTTTTTATTCACGCTTGGGATGTACGCCATATGTAAATTTTATACTACTACACGCAAATTAAAAAGACCTAAAAAAATATTAGGTCTTTAATAATGACAACTATTAAACTAAATTATTTAATAATTTCGGTAACAGAACCTGAACCAACAGTTCTTCCACCTTCACGAATTGAGAACTTAGTTCCTTTTTCAATTGCGACTGGGTGAATGAGTTCAACCGTTAATTCAACGTTATCGCCAGGCATAACCATTTCAACACTAGCTGGTAAAGTAATAACACCAGTAATATCAGTTGTGCGGAAATAAAATTGTGGACGATAGTTGCTAAAGAATGGTTTGTGACGTCCACCTTCTTCTTTAGTTAAAACGTAAACACTAGCTAAGAATTTAGTATGAGGTGTAACTGAACCAGGTTTTGCAAGAACTTGACCGCGTTCAACTTCGTCACGGCTCACGCCACGAAGTAAAACACCAACGTTATCGCCAGATTCGGCATAATCAAGTAGTTTACGGAACATTTCAATACCAGTAACAACACTCTTACGAGTTTTCTTAATTCCAACGATTTCAACTTCGTCGTTAAGTTTTAATGTACCGCGGTCGACACGGCCAGTAACGACTGTGCCACGACCAGTAATTGTTAAGACGTCTTCGATTGGGAGTAAGAAAGGTTTATCGGTTTCACGAACTGGTTCAGGAATATATTTATCAACAGCTTCCATTAATTCCACTACACATTGTTCGTCGGTGCCATTTAAAGCATTACGTGCTGAACCTTTAATAACTGGTAAATCATCACCTGGGAAACCATATGATGAAAGAAGATCGCGAACGTCCATTTCGACTAATTCGATTAATTCTGGATCATCAACAAGGTCAGTTTTGTTTAAGAAAACGACGATATAAGGAACACCAACTTGGCGAGCAAGTAAAATGTGTTCACGGGTTTGACTCATCACACCATCAGTTGCGGCGACGACAAGAATCGCACCGTCCATTTGCGCTGCACCAGTAATCATGTTTTTAACATAGTCAGCGTGTCCTGGACAGTCAACGTGAGCGTAATGACGTGTATCCGTTTCATATTCAATATGAGCAGTATTAATCGTGATTCCACGAGCTTTTTCTTCTGGAGCGCGGTCGATTTGTTCATAATCAGTTGCTTTTGCGCCACCTTTTTTTGCTAAAACTTTCGTAATAGCTGCAGTTAGAGTCGTCTTACCATGATCAACGTGACCAATCGTTCCAACGTTGACGTGGGCTTTAACTCTATCAAACTTTTGTTTTGCCATATTTGTCTTTCCTCCTTATGACATTTTTTTAATTCAATCAAAATTATATTATAGCAATCTTGAAATAATTGCAATATAAAGTATTTATATTTTAGCGAAAGGACACTCCTGATTTCTTCATAATTTCCTCGCTAATTGATTTTGGTGCTTCACCATAATGTGAAAATTGCATTGTATAGTTAGCACGGCCTTGACTTAGTGAGCGTAAATCTGTCACATAACCAAACATTTCTGAAAGCGGAACATGTGCATCAATAATTTTAGCGTTACCTCTTTGCGAGTCACCAACAATTTGGCCGCGACGACGATTTATATCACCAAGAATGTCACCATAATATTCTTCAGGAACAGTTACTTCGACTTCCATAATAGGTTCTAAAATAATTGGTTCACATACATCAACAGCTTCTTTTAAAGCCATACTCGCCGCAATTTTAAAGGCCGCTTCACTACTATCAACTTCATGATAACTACCGTCAATTAAAGTCGCTTTGATGTCAATTAATGGAAAACCAGCAAGTAATCCACGATCAAGAGCGTCACGCAAACCTTCTTCAACTGGTTTAATATATTGACGCGGAACAACGCCACCAACAATTTTATCAATGAATTCAAATCCTTTGCCTGGATTAGGTTCAAAAACAATTTTAACGTGGCCGTATTGCCCTCGTCCTCCAGATTGTTTAATGTATTTACCTTCAGTTTCGCCTTTTGCTTTAATTGTTTCACGATATCCAACTTGTGGTTTACCGACGTTAACTTGAACAGAAAATTCGCGTTTAAGACGATCAACAATAATATCTAAATGCAGTTCACCAACACCAGCGATAATCGTTTGTCCAGTTTCAACGTTCGTATGAACTCTAAAAGTCGGATCTTCTTCTTGAAGTTTTAATAAGGCAACTCCTAATTTATCTTGATCAGCTTTTGATTTAGGTTCAACGGCTTGTTCAATAACAGGTTCTGGAAACTCAATTTTTTCTAAAGTAATATTAAGTTTTTCATCACAAAGTGTATCGCCTGTAACTGTTTTTTTAAGACCGACAATCGCACCGATATCACCGGCATAAAGTTCTTGTACTTCTTGACGATGATTAGAATGCATTAAGACAAGACGTCCAATTCTTTCACGTACGCCTTTAGCGGTGTTCATCAAATAAGTACCGCTTTTTAATATTCCGCTATAAACACGAACATAAGCAAGTCGACCAATAAAAGGATCAGTCGCAATTTTAAAAGCTAAAGCTGTTAAAGGAGCTGAATCATCGACTTTAGCTAAATAAGGTTCGCCATTACTAAATGTTGCCTTTTGAGGCGGAACATCTAATGGACTTGGTAAATAATCGATAACACCATTAAGTAATAATTGAATGCCTTTATTTTTATAAGCCGATCCACAAAACACCGGAAAAAATTCTCCACTTAAAACAGCTTGGCGAATTGTTTTTTTAATTAAAGTAATCGGTGGTTCTTGTCCATCTAGGACCATTAACATTAACTCGTCATTAAAAGCCGCAAGAGCTTCTAATAGTTCAAGACGTTTTTCTTCAACTTTTAAAAGATAATCTTCAGGTATTTCAATTTCAGTTGGACCTTCGTCTTGTTTTAAAGAATACATAAAAGCTCGACGTTCAAGTAAATCAATAATCCCATTAAAGTCACTTTCAACACCAATTGGGTATTGAACAGCTTTGGCATTGGCCGCTAGACGTGAGTAAAGTGTTTCAATGCACATCTCAAAATCTGCGCCAATTGCGTCCATTTTGTTTACAAAGACGATTCTTGGAACGCTATATTTCGTTCCTTGTCGCCATACTGTTTCTGTTTGTGGTTCAACACCATTTTTACCATCAAGAACTGTTACAGCACCGTCTAAAACACGTAATGACCTTTCAACTTCTACCGTAAAATCAACGTGACCTGGAGTATCAATTATATTTACACGATGCCCTTGCCAATAAGCTGTTGTTGCAGCCGAAGTAATTGTAATACCTCGTTCTTGTTCTTGGGCCATCCAATCCATCGTCGCCGAACCATCATGTGTTTCACCAAGCTTATGGATTTTACCAGTGTAATATAAAATTCTTTCGGTCGTCGTTGTTTTGCCAGCATCAATGTGGGCCATAACGCCGATATTGCGCGTATGTTCTAAATCATAGTCGCGTGCCATAAAAAATCCTTAAATATAAATTACCAACGATAATGGGCATATGCTTTGTTAGCTTCTGCCATCTTATGCGTATCTTCTCTTTTCTTCACTGATGCGCCTGTACCATTAGCGGCATCAATAATTTCATTTGCTAAACGATCTTCCATTGTTTTTTCATTACGGAGACGTGAATAATTGACTAACCAACGTAATCCTAAAGTAACTTTTCTTTCGGAGGTCACTTCAACTGGAACTTGGTAATTAGCCGCTCCAATTCGACGGACTTTAAGTTGAACTTCAGGCATGATGTTATTTAAAGCAGTTGCGAAAACATTCATCGCAGGCGTCCCTGTTTTTACTTCAATTTTCTTAAAAGCATTATAAAGAATTGTTTGCGCAGTTCCTTTTTTACCATCAAGCATAATTTTATTAATTAAGCGTGTGACTAATTTTGAACTATAAATTGGATCTGGTAAGACATCACGTTTAGCAACACTTCCTTTGCGTGGCATAAATAATCCTCCTTAATTTTTATTGTGGTTTTTTCGTACCATAATGCGAACGACTTTGACGGCGTTCTTCGACACCAGCGGTATCAAGCGTTCCCCGGACAATATGATAACGAACACCAGGTAAGTCTTTAACTCTTCCACCGCGAATTAAAACGGTTGAGTGTTCTTGTAAGTTATGTCCTTCACCGCCGATATAAGCAGTAACTTCATAACCATTTGATAAACGAACACGAGCATATTTACGAAGAGCTGAGTTTGGTTTTTTTGGCGTCATTGTGCCAACACGAACACAAACACCGCGTTTTTGAGAAGCGTTTTGTGAAGTTTCTTTCTTTTTAAGTGAATTCCAACGTTTTCCTAAAGCGGGCGCTTTTGATTTATAAGTTACACGTGAGCGTCCTTGCCGCACTAATTGATTAATTGTAGGCATCTCGTTTCCTCCTTTGTTTCATGTACACAATTCCCGGTGTATCAAAATCGCTATAAAGAATGCGGCCTAAAGCCGTGAAATTGCATCCTGTGAAATAATAACAAGATTCGAAATATATAGCAAGAAAAATAACTAATAAATGTAGAAAATAGGAATAATTCTATTATCCTTAAGATAATTCTTTTTTACGTTTGACAAAATAAACAATTGAAAAAGCAAACGGGACACCATAAAGGCCTAACGTCAATAGACCAAGAAGTGGAAAAAGAAAGAGATAAATTAAACCACTTAAAACACCAATACAATGAATGACAAAAACACCAATTGTAATGCCATAACTAGCTTTATGGTCTTTAAAAATAAGCATTAATATACCACAAGCAATTAATGCCATGCCTAAAATAAGTGTCGAAATAATATCACCTTCTCCACTAATAATTCCTAACAAACTTAACGCTCCAAAAACAATACTAAAAATGGAAACAATTTTTAAAGACTTTTCCGTCGTTAAACCTTTTTTTGTCGCTTGGCTTTGTGAGATATATACAATATCAATTTCATTAAGTGCATCATATCGAATAATAACTTCTTGCCCTACTTTAGGAGGAGAAAAAAACTTCTTAATGTCAACTGTGATGACAGTTCCGTTATCGTCTAAAATAACTTTATCTTCATAAACTTTTAAAATCGTCGTCATAAAATATCCTCCATAAACTTGTTCTTAATATAAGTTTATATAAAAACTTTAAAAAAATGAAATTTTAAAAAAATAAATAATCTAGAGTTTTTTAAATGAAATTGTCGCGTAGGTATTCGTTAATTCATCAATATTAAAAGTGTAACCTAGCAACGTGTTATCGTTAAGCTTATAATTTTCAAATGTTTCAAGACCAAAAGAATCACCTTTATAAAAAAGTGTCTCGTTTGTTGCAAAGTGACCATTTAAAAAACTATTTTCGCCACTTTTTTCAAGTAAATGGTAAAGACGATTATTTTGATAAGTAGTTGAGCTTGTGTTTGAATGGATAATTCCTAGCCGCACTTCTTCTTTGTTATAAAGTCCATCACTAACATAACCTATTGTTTGAGCTAAATTATTATTTGTTAAAAAAGCCAAACGAGCATCAACATGATAAACTTTAATGCCGGCTTTTGACATTAAATAAGATTCGTTATTAAAAACACGTGAATCGTAAGCATTTAATCCGTTTGGTGAATAAAACTCAATTAAAAGATATTCGTCCATCGCTGTATAATTCCACTCATTTTTAATCAAAATTAAATCGCCACTTACATAAAAAGGTCGAATTGTAATCGTCGCATCACCTAATACATAATAAGGTCTTGTCCAATTTAAAAGCATTTTCGAATAGCCTGTGTGATCGCCAACACTATAATCCATCATATCAACACGTCCAGTTGGACCATACGCTAAACCATCAGTATTATAATAATCAACTAAGCCAAATAAATGACCAACTTCGTGGATGTAAGTATGCGTGTCAGGTTTACCATATTTTAAATAAGTTAAGTGGTAACTAGACCAACACGCAAGAGTGTTATTTTGGTTAATAGTAAAGGCCCAAAACATTTTATTTCTTGCTCCTTCACCACTTGCTGAAGGATGTGAATAAATTAAATAAACAGGAATGCCATTACTCCGCACTCCATCAACATAAAAAGAAGAAAGATCATCATAATTATCTTCATACCACGCAAGTGCTTCGTTATAAATATTACGGACAACATTAGCTTTTGCCGAGTTATTTACAATATCACTAGCTAAATACGATGACCGAAACCAGTTTGTAACTTTACCATCCAGGATAAATTTGCCATAACTTGATTCATTATAATAACCCGCAACTGAACGCCAAGCATTATTTTCATTTTGACCAAAAAAAGCATTCTTAATTACTTCAAGCGAACCTTCTGTTCCTTCTTCTAAATTACTTGATGGATAATCATCAAAATCAATAGGAATAACGAGAAGTTTATTTGTTTTTAAAGAGGATATATTTTGATAAAATTTTTGATGTCGAAAAACATCTTGAAAAGTATTAAAAACTTCATCTTCATTATTTTTATTTTTAAAAGTATAAGGATGATAGGAAGCAGGTTTTAAATACCCGTCGTGTATTTCTTCTTCGTAAGTATCAATATCCTCAAGAAAAGAATCATAAGGAACGTAAGAAATAATACTAGGAGCACAACTAGAAAGGAAAATGCTTAGCAAAGTAATTAATGAAAATAAAAGATGTTTAATTTGTTTTTTCTTCTTCATTAATAACTATTCTACTATATTTTTGTAAATTTAATCGTTGCTTCGCTAGAAGTTACACTTAAAAATTCAATTTGATAATTTAGGTTTTCGCCATTATTTAATTTTTTACTTCGAAAGAAAACTGAATAATCCTCCATCGTAAAAATATTACCAGCTTGAAATAAATCTGCGTTTGTACCTGTCCATCCACTTTTGTAAGTATTCTTTTTTCCGGCTTGAATCATGTGGAGAAGACGGTTATTATTTTGCGAATAGGAAGGCGTATTCGAATGAGCAACTCCAAAATAAGATCCATTTGATGTAATTAAATTATCTCTAATAGGATGCCCATATTGCACAAAATTACCATATGGACTAAAAAGTCCAAGACGAGAATCAACGTGATACATACGAATGCCTGGTATCGTAAAGCCACGAGGATACACTTCTAAATACCTCGTTGAACTATCTAGTTCATTAAGTCCTGTTGGTGTATAAAGTTCTAACATTAAAAATTCATCAAACGAGGTGCCGTTCCAATTATTTGCTAATAAAATAGAATCGCCATTTACTTGCGATGGATTAATAGTAATAATTGCATCACCCGTAACGACATATGGTTGAGTCCAACCTAAAGACATTTTCGACCAAACATTATGATCGATAACATTATGGTCCATCATATCTAATCCACCCATTGGTCCATCACTGCTATTCGTATCGTAATTATAATAATCATCTAAACCAAAAAGATGGCCGGTTTCATGAATATAGGTATGTGCATCAAGCTTACTAGTATTGCCATTGTAATACATAAAATCATAACTTGCCCATGCATAAACACTAGCATTAGGACTATTAGTCGATGGGTCTTGAAGATAATCCCAATAAACATAAGCCCAATAATCTTCACTTATATTAGCAATTGATTGGCTTTCTCCAGCATTTGGACAACTATAAATTAACCAAACTGCATCAATAAAACCATCACCATCTTTATCAAATGGTTTTGTTGATTTTTTCAATTTGTAATTATCAACAGCGTTTCTTAATAAAATAGTAGAAAAATAATATGTATACCATGCTGTTAAATTTGAAGCACTTCTAGCAGTATGGCCACTATCGTATACATCTGCGACTGTAAAA
Organism: Erysipelotrichia bacterium; assembly: GCA_012522695.1. Classification (GTDB taxonomy): domain Bacteria; phylum Bacillota_I; class Bacilli_A; order RFN20; family CAG-826; genus UBA1424. The sequence continues at coordinate 2,660 of JAAYJX010000120.1, read as the reverse complement.
TTTATATTAACTTTGTTAAAACTTGATTTTTGATAAAAAGAAGCGACTGATTCCCAATAATTTGTTTGAGCAGCAGTTCCGTTAAAAACTGTTTTTAAGTCATTAATTTTTTTAGTCGTAAATCTATAATCGCTAAATTCAACAGGAATAACTAAAATATTTAAATCTGTCCGAGGAGTAGGAATAGAATTTAAGTCGTCTGCTTTTAACAAATCTTGATAATTAAAATATGGATCTACAATTTCACTTCGATAGTAATTATCGTAATTTGGTTCATCAGTTGTTGAAGATGTTGAGTCGTCAGTTATTGAGGATGTGATGTCATCGGTTGTTACTGAAGAAGTGTCGTCGGTTGTCGTAGAAGTTGTATCATCACTCGACGAAGATGTTGTGTCATCGGTTGTTACTGTTGAAGTATCATCGGTTGTCGTAGAAGTAGTATCATCTGTTGTTATTGTCGAGGTGTCGTCGGTTGTTGAACTTGTAGGAAAAGAAAAAATAGGGTTGTTAGGGTCAAATATACAACTTGAAAGAACAAAACCTCCTAGCAACAATCCTATTAATAATATTTTTGTCTTTTTTCTCATCCTTACACCTAGTTTTCTATTTTATTTTCTTTTCGAAAATATATCACATTATAATCTCACTTTCAACAATATCGCAATGAGAAAGAAAAACCCCTACTAAGTAGAGGTTTTAAAAATCGTCTTATTTTTCTTAGGCTAATGAGAAATTAATTGTTACTTCTTCCTCACTCATCGCTGTAACTTCAAACTTATAACCTAATAAATCACCATTGTTAAGTTTAAAATCAACAAAAGTGTCATATCCGAATGTATCGCCTTCTTGCCACATCATTGATGCACTATATTTGCCTAAACCTGATTTTAAGGTGTTTTGTCCACTAACTTCTAAAACGTGAATTAGGCGATTATTTGCAACAGCACTTCTTGATTTAGTATTCGAATTAGCAATACCGATATAACTTTCGCTATCAGTTGAAGTAATTTGGCTAACATAGCGAACAAAAGTCCAGCCCTTTGTTTTAGAATAAGTAAATAAACCTAAGCGAGCATCAACATGATAAACTCGAATTCCGGCCGCATTTGGCATTTTTGGATAACGACCTGTAAAGCTATAATTAGCGTCCATTTCATTTAAGCCGGTTGGTTTATAATATTCGATTAATAAGTAATTATCGATAAATGTATTTTTAACATCTCCATCTTCTTTATAAGCTGGAACCATAATCATTTCACCAGTATCGGTAAAAGATTTAACGCTAACTTCGCCTTCATTTGTTAAAACTTTAGCGTCTCCCCAACCATAAATACCTTTGGTATAAGCGTTATGGTCACCAATATTATGGTCCATCATGTCGGTCCCACCTAATGGGCCCCAATCGCCATTATCATAAGTATAATAATCATCAGCGCCTAAACAATGACCAGTTTCATGAATAATCGTATGGGCATCAATTTTAGCTACTCCGTCAATAATTTCTTGTTCGGTCCAATCATAATATTGGCCATCTTCGTAGTAACCATTTTCGTATAAAAAGTCGTATCCCATCCAAACGTAGGAAGCTACTTCGGGTGAATTTTTATTTGGATTTTGCGCCGTGCCACGTGAGCGAAAAGCCCAAAATAACTTTGAGCCTAAATGGTTAATTGGCGCGGAATAAATCATTTCTACAGCGTCAAGAAAACCATCGCCATCACCATCATAATCTTGTAAAAATGCTTGACGACTTTCATATGGTTCGCCGTCTTCATTAAGATAATTTCTCCATAACTTAGAATAAACTTCGGCTTCCCATTTACCTAAAATACCACCAGCTCTTCCAGTGTCATCGCCACTAGAACTAACGACGTCGGTAGTAGCATACCATTCGCCATAATTATTAGTTGGACGATACCATGGTAAAACTTGGCCAGTTATATTAAGTTTGCCGTAACTTGATTTATAATAATAACTTTTAAGTGATTCCCAACCTGTATCTTCAGCTTCACCAAAATATGCTTTGTGTAAATCTTCACGAGCTCCTTCGGCTCCTCTTAACATGTTTTCAGCAGGAAAATCACTAAACTCAATTGGCAAAACTAAAATACGGGCAGTACCAATTGTTGGTGTGTCGCCAAGATAAGTGCTTTTTCTTGCTTGTCGTAAAGTAATTTCTTCTTCTTTATCGTTATAGTTATAATAAGTCGCCACAGGATCAACGCTCGTATCACTACTAGAGTCGCTAGTGTCTGTGCTTGAACTAGTATCGGTTGTTGGATCACTAGTAGTAGTGTCACTTGGACTAGTTGTATCAGTAGGGTCGACAATAGGATCACAACTAACTAACAACACTAGTGGCAAAATACTTAACGATAATAATTTTGATAGTTTCATAAAAACCTCCTTTTTCATTTATACAAATATTTTTATATAAAAATAAAACTTTGAATTGAAAAATAATTATAACAAACTAAATAAATATGTCAATTTTATTAACAAATAATTATTCATCTGTAACTTGACAAAGTAATATCCGTTTTAAATCGCGAACGGATTTTTGTTTGACAAAGTATACTTAAATTAGTCTTAGTCATTGTTCCCTTAAACGAGGAGGCATTTAAATTTATGAATAAATTGGGATCAAAACATCTAACACT
>JAAYJX010000119.1 GCA_012522695.1 Erysipelotrichia bacterium | reverse complement strand
TCTCGCATATGAACAACGATAGGTTTTTGATGTTTGTTAGCTAATTGAATTTGCTTAACAAAAAATTCTTTTTGTTCATTTTTAAGTCCTTGTTCTTTGTCCCAATAATAATCTAAACCTATTTCACCAACAGCAAGAACTTTTTTGTTTTTTAAAAGTGCTTCTATTTCGTCTAAATCATGCGTTTTCATCTTTTTTACATCGCTTGGATGAATACCAACCGCAGCATAAACTTCATTATATTTTTCGCTTAATTTAACAGCTTTAGTTGAGGAAACTAAATCATACCCTACGACAAGAAATTTTTTTACGCCGTTTTCTTTTGCGCGCTTTATAACTTGTTCAACGTTTTCTGAAAACCGCTTATCGTTTAAATGACAATGTGAATCAATCATAGTTATTTACCAACACAAAAACGAGAAAAAATTTCTTCGCTTAAATCGTTTTTGTTGTCCTCTCCTAAAATTTCTAAAAGAGCATTGTATGCACTTATCAAACTAACACTAACTAAATCAATTGGTGCATTGTCTTGAGCATCGTTAATTGCGTCTTTTAGGTTTTCATAAACTAATCCTAATAAACCAAGCTGACGAGCGTTATTTAATGTTGGTTTATAATAAGCCTCTTTACTAATAGCGAGAACTTTAACAATTTCTTCCATAAGCGGCTCAATATCTTTATTTAAAGCTGAAATATATAAAGTATCTGTCTTTTTCTTTTCAACAAGATCGCTTTTGTTATAAACGATTATGTGCTTCTTGTTTTCAATAAGTTTTAAAAATGTTTTGTCTTCTTCGTCATTTGTTTCGACAACAAGAATAACTAAGTCGGCTTCTTCAACAGCTGCTTTTGCCTTTTCAATGCCAATACTTTCAATTTCACTATTAACCTCGCGAATCCCGGCTGTATCAAGAATTTGCAAAACAACACCTTTTAAATTAATTTCGCCTTCAACAATGTCTCTTGTTGTGCCCGGGATATTTGTGACAATAGCTTTATCTTGTCCAATCATCGCGTTTAAAAGTGAAGATTTGCCGACGTTTGGTTTTCCAATAATTGCGACTTTTACACCTTCTTTAATAATTTGTCCTTGCTTACCGTGTTTAATTAGTAAGGCTACTTCTTTATTAATTTCGCCACATACTTCTATAACTTGTTCGCGACTCACTTCTTCAATATCTTCAAATTCAGGAAAGTCAATCGTCACTTCAATACGACTAAGAATTGAAGCAATTTTTTCTTTGATTGGCAAAATTAAATTGCTTGTTTCTCCTTTTAAAGAAAAAAGCGATAATCTTTTAGCCTCAATTGTTTTTGCGTTAATTAAGTCGTTAATTGCTTCTGCTTGAATTAGATCAATTTTTTGATTTAAAAAAGCTCTTGAAGAAAACTCGCCGTGATTAGCTAGACGTGCGCCATTAGAAACTAATACTTCAATAATTTCTTGAGCAATAAGCATTGAGCCATGACATATAATTTCGACCACGTCTTCACCAGTAAATGATTTTGGATTTTTATAAGCAATTAAAACAACCTCATCAATAATTTCTTCTTTATTTTTAATATGGCCAACAAAAACCTCTCTTTGAGTTATTGTACTAATTTTTTTTGTAAAAACTTTTTCAACAACATCAAAACAATTATTGCCAGACAAACGAATAATCGCTAAAGCGCTTTTTAAAGGAGGGGTTGCTAAAGC
>JAAYJX010000118.1 GCA_012522695.1 Erysipelotrichia bacterium | reverse complement strand
TAGTTAAAAAAGTTTTTATTCGGACTAGCTAAAATCTATTTAACATAAAAAAAGCTTCCTTTCTCCTGGTGCGTGTTTATATTTTACACTCTCCAAGTTTTGGAAGCTAATTCACGTGTTTTTGGAGCAGGCGACGGGAATCGAACCCGCGTAGTTAGCTTGGAAGGCTAATGTTCTACCATTGAACTACGCCTGCGGATAAAAAAGGCTAATATTTCTTTTTTAAAGCCAAAAAGTATATTAGCACAAATTTATTTTTGATTAAAGTAATATTTAGCCAATAAAGGCAATAAGACGATCTTTTGGTAAAATGCCAACTTGTTTTCTTACTTCTTTACCTTTTTCAAAAAGAATCATCGTGGGAATACTAAAAATATTATAACGTCCAGCAATACTTCCGTGAGCATCAACATCAACTTTTGCAATAACGACACCATTATTAACTTCCTTTGCAACATCTTCTAAAATAGGTGCGATCATCCGACATGGAGGACACCAATCTGCATAAAAATCGACAAGAACTTTATTCTTATTAATTAATTCATCGAATTGTTCAACACTTGTAATTTTAATAACCATTCTTTTTTCTCCTTATCGTCTAAAAACAGACGCCTTTAAAATAATATAACAAATATTAATGTAATTAAAGCAATATGAATAGGAAAGTATAAATAAGTGAAAATTTTAAACCACTTTGCATGATAGCCTTGACGACCATGATAAAAAATAATTAAAAGTCCAGCTAGTAAAGACCACGTTTGGATACTTGCGTAATAAATATCCAAACTTTTATGTAGACTTGCTAAAAACCAAATAAAAACATTTAAGATAAAAAGAGAAATCGCCATGATGAGGTTAACAAGAAAACGGTAATTAGGGACATCGTTAAGTTTTTTAATCGAAATGTTTTCATCTTCTAATTCTTTCGATAAAATAATTTTTTTTGCAAAATGATAAGAATAATAAAAAGCAATTGTTAATAAAAAACCAAAAAGCGAATAACCCATTTTTAAATAAAGAGGGAACCAACTAAAATTGTAGCTTGGTTTAAATAATTCTACTGAAGTGACAATCGTTGAAAAAAGAACAAAAAGAAGTGGCAAAATGGCAATATATTTTTTCTTGTCTTTTTTTGTTACAAAATAAATAAAAAGGCCATTTATAAGTAAATCGATAAAGGGGTTAAAACCAATGTCTTTTGTGTAAAAATAATAAATTATAACTTGGACGAATAAAATACCTACTAACATATAAAAAAGTCGCAATAAATATTTTTTAACATTATTTGAATGAATTAATCCTTCAACTAAAAATAAGGTAAATAAAGGAAAGGCTAATCGACCGATAATACGAAAAAGATATCCAAGTGAATACAATTTTTCATTTTGCATAAAAGTTTGCATTATAAAAATACCAACATGATCTAAAGTCATCGTTAAAAGAGCGATAATTTTTAAAATAAAAGAGCTTAATTTTAAGTGTTTATTCATTTTATGAATTAAAAGTTGCTAAAAGCGAAAACAAAAACCCGACTAAATTATTAAATATGTGGGCATATGTTGATGCGGCAAATCCTTCTTTGTCGTACGCATAAGTCAATATAAAGCCAGCAATTAAATATGAAGGTAAGTTAATAAGCTCATTTATAAGATTAGCGTTATCAGAAAAAAATGACGCATGGATAAGGCCAAATAATAAAACCGTTACTAAGTAAGCGAGCCATTTTTTATAGCGTCCAAGTAAAGAAAATAAGCCTAAACGATACGTTAATTCTTCAACAATGGGACCGAGTAAAACAAAAGTAAAAAAAGCAAGAATTGGTTCAGAAGTCATTAAACCAACAACGGCTTCTTCATTAACGTTATCTTCGATTTTAATACCTAGTTTCGTAATAATTAAACCATAAGCGATTGTCGCTATAATTAAAATTGACCCATAAATTAAACCTTTTTGCAGCGCTCTTAGTTTTTTAAAACTAAACAATACTTTAACAATATCTTTAAAAAGTAAAAATGCAATGCCAACAAATAAAATTACATAATTTATAAAATTAAACAAAACATTAACTTTTGCTAAGTTAAGAAATTGGCGAACACTTTCTGAATCGCTATAAATAGAACTAGCATAAGCATAAAAAATAAGACTTAAAATAATACTAATACCGTATAAACCCAACCAACCAATTAAGAAGGTGGCAAGTTGCTTCCACCAAACAATATTTAAAAAGGGGAAAAGTTCATTTTTATTTGGACGATGAGGGTTTTCTTTTTGGCAAATTGGGCATTTTTCTAAATGCGATTCATAAAAAGAACGACAATAATCACATTCAACGAGTAAATCTTCAATGTTTATTTGTTCGTTTATTTTTTTATTTTTTTTCATTTTGAATAATATTTATGTAAATAGTTTCTAATAAACTATGTAATAATATTATAATAAAGACAAGGCAGGTGCAAATTATGGATGCAGAAATTTTAGATTTAATTCTTACGATAATAAAATGGGGGAGCCTCGGCGCCTTATTATTAGTTGTTGTTATTTTATTATTTGCCGGGCTAATTGGTTTAAAAAGAGGAATTTTTAATTCCGCTTTCCGTTTAATTATTACAGCTGTACTAGTAACTGTTGCTTTACTTACTGTTAGGCCGATGACGGAATTGATTGCTAGTAGTGATTTAAGTGGATTATTAGCAAATTTTGGTCTATCGGAATTTCAAATGGAAGTTGGTGACGAATCTGTTGTAATTCAAATTACAAGTGTTTATGAAACTTTGACCAATTTTTTAACTAATACATTACAAGCTAATGGTATAACAATTAGTGAAGCACAAGCTGGCGAAGTCATCCATGGTTTAGTATATATAATTTTATCAACAATTGTCGTTATTCTTGATGGCATCCTTATTTTAATTTTTAACGGTTTAGTAGCGACAATTTTATGGCACGCTATTTTTAAACATTTCTTTAATAAAAAATTAAGAAAAAGAGTTCGTCTCAAAGGTCTTTCTTTTTTAATGGGCTCAACAAAAGCCTTCCTTGTTACGGCGATGCTTATTTTTCCCTTTTCCTCTTTAATTAATAATGTTGTGCGTTCTTTTAAAGATGAAAAAAATGGCGTCAAAATTGATAATGACATGATTAATACAGTTGCAACTATTGTTGATGCTTATGATAGTAGTATTTTAGCAAACATCTTTTTCAATTGGACGAGTAACAACCAAGGTCAATCTTGGGATATTGCTTTAATGGATTCTTTAACATCGGCTGATATTAATGGTTTAAAGGTCGGATTAGTTGATGAAATTTATAATTTAGTTGGTATTGGTAAAACACTTGTTTCATCAGGAATACTAGATGAAGGCGGATTTGAAGGACTAGCTCAAACGATTTTAGGTAGTGAACAAATTCTTGGTTCTTTATTAGCCTCAGTTGGTAATTCTGGTTTAGTTTTAGTTTTAATTCCAGTTGCTGTTGAACTAGCACTTAACTTAGAAGAAGCTAGAGAATTTATTGGCGAAGATTTAATTGATATAAGTGATATCGATTGGCGAAAAGAAATAAGTGGCGTTAATAAGATGTTTCAATCAGTTGTTCGCACTGGCTTACTTGATGATCTTTTTGATGAAGGCGGTGAATTTGTTTTAGACGAAACATTTTTTGGTCGGCTTTTTGATTTAGATACTTATAGTGGAATGATGAATTTATTTAAAACAATTAGTGAATCTAAATTTTTAACAAGAGCTTTAAGCGCGGTTGCCTATACGATGGCAACGTCTAATGAAGAAGTAGAAGAATTTGCTACTTTATTGCCGAGTGAATGGGAAGATTATACAAAAATTAATTGGGGACAAGAACTCGGTATTGTTTATGAAACGTTTTTTCGAATAAACGCGATTGATTCTTCAATTTTTTCAAGTTTAATTGATTTTGATAATAACGAGAATAATCCTCCAGAAAATGGACGTCTTGAACCACAATTTGCCTCAGCCTTAGAAAACGCTTCACTTGGCGCTCCTTATCAAAGCGAAGATGATATTAATGCAAAACTTAATAACGGAAATGATGATGAAGAAGAAGACTCTGATTTAGGATTTTTAGAACCACTTCTTGCTAACTTAAATGTATTTAAACAAATTATAATTGGGCGGACAGACGCTAATGGTAATCCAATTGGTGTTGATGAAGATGGTGTGAGTCTTGTTTTTGATGATGAAGGTCATCGTATTTTAAATCGTCACTATGCTTTATTTGACTCCCAACTTTTACGTCATTCTTTAAAAGGAACGATTAATTTAGTCGTTGATAGTCTTTTTGCTGAACTTGATTTAGATACAGAGGCGATTGACGATTTAATCGACGACTTAGATGAAGGAACACCTTTGATTAATTATAAAAAAGAATTTAGTTCATTATTCGATTTATTAATCGTTATTGGTGAAGATGAAGCCGCACGTAGTTTTCTACTTGATCCTGAAAATTCTACTGCGATTGAATTTGATGATGATGGTAATCTTAAAGGTATTGATGATGGTTTAATTGCGAGTCTTAAAAAGGCTTTTTATCAAATTGATAAGTCGCGCTTATTTTCACTTATTTTACCAACCTTTTTAGAAGACTTTTTTACTGATGGTGAGATGTCTGAGATGTTTGAAGGAATTGGTTTAGATCCAGCTTTATTAAATTTCCATACGCCTAATTTAGGTCATGAATTTGCTTTATTACTTGACGCTTTGAACGACATTCAAGAACTAACGTCAATTTTAGATCCTTATCAAGGAGATGATGGCATTGATGAAGATTTTATTGGTGACTTACTTGAAGATATTTCTGCTAAACATGAACCAATTGCCCATTTATTAGATACTTTCTATCTTTCTAATATTATTAATGAAAAAGACGAAAATGGTACTTTAATCCACGGTGATGATTCGAACTTCTTCGGTGTGATTAATTATATGTTTGATACGATGTTAGAAAGTGCTGGTTTAACGAACAAAGTTAGTTTAAATTCGATCCCAAAATGGGCTAACTCACGGACTTATCAAGGTGACTTTAGACGAAACATTAATGGCGAACCAATTTATGATGGCGAAAATGGCTATCTTGTCTTATTTATTAAAGCAATTGGTGAGTCGCGTCTTTTAGATATTATTGATGTTGGTGAAGGTGTTTCAATTGATTTTGGTGCATTAGGTGGTGCGGTCCGACATGTTTTTGACGCTGTTGAAAGAAGTAAAGTTATTAGTGCCACTTTTGGTGATGTTTTAGATAAATACATTTTAAATACTTTAAGTGATGATCCCGGTGATGTTAGTTTCAATAACGTTACAAACTGGGCGAACGAAGGTGAAACATTTGAAAGATTATGTTATGCCTTAGAAGACTTTGGAGGCATTGATTTTACGAATATTGATTTTATGGGTAGTGTCCCGAATAATGTTGTTGAGCTTTTAACTGCACTTAGTGATTCACAAATGTTTGATGGTCCAGATGGTTATTTGTTTGGTGATTTTTTCTATGACACATTAACTTCATCCCTAGGTGATAACTTAGATTTATTTCATGATCCAAATGCGACGACAACAACTAAACTTAAAGAAGATTTTGATTCACTTGATACGCGTCCTTTATGGCATGAAGAAATTGAACGTTTTGGTGAAGTTATTGAAGCCTTACAAGGCGCTAACGTTGATGAAAATGGTGATCCAATTGATACTAGTGAAGATCCTGATTATTTAGGTTTATTAACGAGTGGAAATTTAACAACAACAAACGTTTCTAATATTTTAACTTCTCTTAATAACGCCACAACGATGCGAATGGTTATTTATAATGGCTATGCTAAAATTGGTAGTTCCTTCCAAAGTGATCAAGTTAATTTATCAACGATGAACAATATACCACTAATTTATATGGGTAAAGATAAACGTCAAAACGAAATTGATATTTTAGTTAGTATGTATGATGTAATTAACCAACTTGGAACAAAAGATCCAATTACTGGTGAATATGATTACGACATGAATTTAAAAACGACAGGTGTTGCTTTAGTCGATAGTTTACGCGTTTCTTTAAAGCAACTAACAGGCTCACTTGTATT
>JAAYJX010000117.1 GCA_012522695.1 Erysipelotrichia bacterium | reverse complement strand
GCGTAATTATTATCGGTGGCGGACCGATTGGCTTATATTTAGCAAAAAAACTTGAGGAAAATAATCTTTCATATTTACTTTTAGAAGCAAGCGAAATATTAGGTGGACAATTAAGTATGATTTATCCCGAAAAAGTAATCGCTGACTTAAAAGAATATAAACCACTTCTAGCTAAACATTATGTTGAAGAAGCAATAAGACAAATTAATTTAGAAAATGTTGTTTTGAATGAAGAAGTAATAAGTATTGATGTTAAAGAAAATCATGTTGAAGTTAAAAGTAAAAACGAACATGTATATTTAGGTGAATATGTTATTATTGCTACTGGTCTAGGTTTTTATAAACCAAAACCCTTGGGTTTAGAAAACGAACATCTTTATGAAAATATTTTATATTATTTAAAAGACTATCATTTCTTAGAAAATAAAAGAGTCGCTATCTTTGGTGGGGGTGACTCTGCACTTGATTGGGCGAAACAAATATCACAAGTAACAAACTATATAACTTTAATTCATCGCCGAAGTGAATTTCGCGGCAATATCAACACAATTAGAAATATCAATTCTATCGATATTAAAACACCATATATTCCTGAATCTTTAATTAGTGAAGATAATAAACTAATAGGTGTCAAAATTAAAAATATTGAAGACAATAGTCTTCTTGAATTAGAAGTTGATTATGTTTTAGTTAACTTCGGTAGTTTACCAACTAAAGTTTCTTTTGATGTCCCTACTTCTAATCGAGGTGTTTTATGTGATGAGTATCGATGTGTTAAAAATCGCATCTATGTAGCAGGTGATGCGATTGGTAATGAAGGCAAAATTAAAAGAATTGAAGATGGTTATAAAGATGCTCATTTAATACTTAAAACTTTATTTAACGTCTAACACTTGTAAAATTATTTTCAAAATCACTATAAATAGCTTTAATTTCTTCATCAATAAAAGGAAATTGTTTTTCTTTAATCATTTGATAAATGTTTTTTACTGATGAGGCTAAGACAGCTTTTATGTCATCACTATAGTCTAAAGAAAAAGCATGCTTTTCGTATTCTTTTTGATCAAGAAGTTTTGTAAAGCCATCAGGAAATAATTTAATATCTAAATCATAGTCAATATATTTAATTTTGTTTTGATGGACAATTGTTGGTGAAGCAATATTAATGTAATATGTCACTCCGTCGTTTTTAAGCATTGCAATAACATTAAGCCATTCTTGTTTAAAGAAAATAAAAATAGCCGGCTCTCTTGTGTGCCATTTACGCCCATCGGCTTCAATAACACTCGCTCTAACTGAAATTAAAACTAAATAATTAATGTTATCTTCAATGACAAAACCATGCGACCATGCACGATGGAGTTCGCCATTATGTTTATATGCTTGGATTTTTAACCAGCGTCCTTCATAACTCATTATTACACCCGTTTTTCTAAGACAAAACTACTTTGTCGTCTTTTTAATTATAACATTAAAAAAGAAAGAATGAAAAAAATGTAAATTCGCACAAGTTTGTATTGGGTAATAAACTTAATATGGGGGCGGTGGCCATTTTTATAGTTTTCTATTGAATAAAATTAGTATTTAAAATGATTCAATTAGTAGTACTTGACAACAAGATAGATAACAAAAGAAACAACAACAATTAATAAAAATAAAATTCCTAAAGTGATTAGGACTATTTTTTTCTCTTTTGCTTTTAATAGTCTTCTATATAACAAAGAGTTCGTGTCACTCAGTCCTTCACCTTTATAATTCCAAGTTTGAGAAACGGCATCATTACTAGGCACAAAACCTAATTTTTTAGTGTCTGATTTCAGTTTAGACAGAAACAAATCGAATTCAGATTTATCCATAGTTAATAAAATGAATTCGGCAGCAATGAGATTCTTTCGAGATTTATCAACGTGTTTTTGCTCTTGTTTGTATAACTTATTCATTTCTTTTAAACGAATTCTCGCATTTGTTTTTCCATATTGATTTTTAAGCGTTTTAAAAATTTTTCTTCTTGGTGTTAATTTATATTGGAAAAGTTCTATTAAAAGATTATCGTAAATGTTTCTAACTTCTTCAATTCTCTTTTTAATAAATAACTCTTCGTATTTTCCAAAAGGATCAATTTGCAAAAACTCACAAGCGTCAAGATATATCATTTGTGCATTAAAACGGCCTTGAGCGGCAAGTAAGTAATTAGATGAAATAATTAGATGAGCAGGTAACATTTTTATAGAACACTTTTCTTTATTTTATTATATTACATAGCTAAAACAAACAAAAATTCATAAAGGATATCTTATCCCCAAATATCTAAATTATTTAATAAACATCAACGTATTTATTTAGTAGTCCTTTTCTTAAAAAGAAAAGAAAAAATCCATTCCCATTTATTCAAGTATTTCATTCCCATTTATTCAAGTGTTCCATTCCCATTTATTCAAGTATTCTATTCCCATTTATTTAGATTTTATGTTCCTAAAAAAATAGTAAACAATGATTTAAATATCAACCACATCCTTTTTAATACAACTACTTTTATAATGAGTATAAAATTAAACAAATTTATCTTTTAAATATTTGATTAAAGTAACAACGAAATCTCTTGTAAGGTTGTTTTTATCAAAAGATGGATTATATTCAACAATATCAAACGAGACGACATTCATATTAGTAAAGAAGTAGTCAATGATTTCAAATGCTTCAACGATGTTTAAACCATCATCTACAGGTGTTGAAACTCCAGGTACAAAAAGAGGATTCATCACATCTAAATCAAAAGAAATATGAACATCTTTAACTTTGTTAGATAAATATTCTTTTGCTTCTTGTAAAACTAAAAACAAACCTTTTTCAATAATGTCTTCATAAGAATAATATTTAATCTTTTTTTCTTTCATTAATATAAACTCAAGCGGATCAATACTTCTTGTGCCGATAATAACGATATTTTCAGTTTTAATAAAATTCTTAAAAGGTAAGTTATTAATTAAGTCAGGATGGCCAATTCCTTGTAAAGCACTTAAAGGCATCCCATGAAGATTACCACTTGGTGAAGTTTTATCAGTATTCATATCAGCATGAGCATCAACCCAAATAACACCAAGGTTAGAAACTTTAGAACTAGCTCCTAATATAGAACCAAGAGCGACACTGTGATCTCCACCAATTGTAATTGGAGCGTAACCTTCTTTAATTGCTCTAGCAGTTTTACTTGCAAGTTTAGATGTATAATCTAAAACTTTATCTAAATTTTTTAAATTATTATTATTTGTTTTACTTTCGTTGTTATTTGGTAGAACTACTTCTGCATCAATTAAAAAGTCTTTTAAAAGAAGTGGAATTTGTTCAAAACCACTTTTACTTACACCCGCTCCTTGAGGGGCTATAAAAAAACGCGATTTCATATAACTATTCTTTTTTTGGTTTTGTATTTAAAGCGTAAATAAATTCAGAAAACTTTTCTAAATCTTCTTTATAGTTTTTTGTTGGTTTAGGATCAAAAGGATGTTCAAGTGGTAAAACCATTAAAGTATCATCATAACCTGCACAAACGAATGTTTTTTCTTTTTGAATAGCAATCGCAACATCAATTAAAACATCATCGGTTTTAATTTTCTTTAACGCCGTCATAATTGGCTTAGTTAAAAACTTCGAAGCGGCTTCATTATTTGAATAAACCGCCATAACCTTGTCATCGCTAATAACGTTTAGATGTTCGATGTTTGTCGGAGGTAAAGATTTTTCATTACCTTTTAAATAAATAATAATTGGCTCATCGCCTTTATAAAGATTAGGGGCCATAAAATATTTACCAACAAAGACAGGCTTTAAACCTTTTTGCGCTTTAACTTGTCCGGCCGCGTCACAAACTTGAATCGTCATTTTTTTATATTCATAAGTTGTTAAGTTACGACTTCCAACTTGGACAACGTCTTTATAAATATTATTTTCAATGAATTGAACTGGTTCGATTTTGTTTTCAACCGCAGCTTTAACGTCTTCATATTTATTTTCATCAAAAATATAAGATGTTGTATTATTATAAAAAATATCAAAATATGTTTTCATCTTACCGTTCAAATAACGTTTAATAATAAAGTTATAGCCAAGAATTAATAACAAAGATAAGGCAATTGAGCCAATTGTTAAATAAATACTTTTATCTAAGAAAATAAGCCAGCCAACAATAATTAAAGCTAAAGCGGCAATCGAAACAATCCACTTAATGACGTTTTGTGATTTATATTGTTTTAAAAATATTTCGCGAGCTTTTTCAATCTCAACAAATTGTGCTTCTTCATATGTTATTTCAGCTTGTACAAATAAAGGTTCTTCGATTTCTAAATCTTCAATAACCTCATCTTCTAAAGCTTCTCCTTCTTTTTCTTCTAACAAAGTTTCTTCTTCTAACTTATCTTTTAAATCTTTTTTTGACATGTTTTGACCTCCAAATAAAATAAATGGTACTTAATTATATTAACACATATTAAAAAAACATTAAGAATAATGGTTATGAGGTTAATTAATTTTACTTTAAAGAATTAAAATGAAGACGAATAAAAGGCACATATAAAATTAAAAGAGCGACAATGACAATAACCGCACTTGGTAATAAGTAAGTAACGTTATAAACAAAAGAAGCCCAAAAAGTATATTCATAATAAACAATTCCTGAAAGTGTCGCAAACATTAAGCGGGCAACAATAGCGACTAAAGCACCTATTACTAAAAACAAAGCACCTTTAATTGTAAAACGTTTATTATTTACATCTAGGATAAAAACTTTAAAAAAGCCAATTAAAGACATCGCTCCATAACCAAGTAAATAATCAATTGGATAATAAACAAAACCCCAACCATCTAAAATGTTTGTTAAAAAGCCATAAATCACACCACTAGCAAGAAAACCTTTTAAAGGACCATGACGGAGTGAAAAAAGAAGAAGTGGGACCATCGTTAAACTAATTGATCCCCCCGCTATTCCAACACGAATCTTAAGGCCTGGTAAATCTAAAATAACAGCTAAAGCAATAAAAAGTGCCATCTCAACAATATCTTTTGTTTTAAAAGATTCTTTTTCTAAAGCAATTGAAAAAGTTAGCAAAACATTTAAAAATCCTAAAATGATTAAAATGATTTGAATTGATTTAATAATTTCAAATAATGAGTCTTTATTTACGTAAGCATTAAAATCATTAATAAATAAAAAAGCAAAACTAGAAAGAAGAAAAAGAAGAAAAGAAACTAACTCTAAATTTTTCTTTTTGATAAGTAAGATAAGCGAAGCAATACTTGGCAATAAAAAAGTTATTAAACTAAAAATATCAAAAGATGAATTAGATAAACCAAAAATAACTAAAAAAGCAAAATACTTTGTTCCTCCTATTTCATAAAGTGGTAAGAAAAGAAAAAGGGTTAATAAAAAACCTAAAGCAATTGTTAATAGACGAATATATTTAAGATGCTTACTCATAAAAAAATCCTCCTACTAACGAGGAAGAAAATTTAAACGTTTTATCTTAGTTCCTACGCTAGCATTACCTAGATCAGGTGCGGTCTACTTTTATATAAAGTACTCTCAGCCTCAATTAGAAGCTCCCGTGAACATAATTATAACTTAATTAATTTTGCCAATCAATTGGCGTGACTCCTTTAGAAATTAAAAATTCATTTGTTTTTAAAAAGTGTTTGTTGTTAAACCAACCTCCCCGATTAGCACTTAATGGCGAAGGATGATGAGCTTTTAAAATTAAATGATGAGGATTAGTAAGCATTTGTTCATATCTCTTAGCAAAACTTCCCCAAAGTAAATAAACAATAGGCTGATTTAATGTATTTAAATAAGTTAAAACATCATTTGTAAAAAGCTCATATTCTTTAAGGCGATGTGATAAAGGTTCATTATGACGAACACTTAAATAAACGTTTAATAGTAAAACGCCTTGTCTAGCCAAATATGTTAAGTCACCATTAGGTTTCATTTTAAAATTATAGTTCGCTTCTATTTCTTTAAAGATGTTAATTAAACTCGGCGGTATTTTTGTTGTTTTAGGAACCGAGAAAACTAAACCCATTGCTTGGTTTGGTTGATGATATGGGTCTTGGCCCAAAATAACAACTTTTACTTTTTTCGGAGGAGTTAAATGAAAAGCTTGAAATAAAAGATTACGAGGTGGATAAACAATGTAATTTTGATATTGCTCATCAAGAAAGGAATGGAGCCTTAAAGCATAGTCTTTTTTATTAATAGTTTTAAAAAGTGCGTCCCAATTGTTCATCTTGAATTCTTCTTAATTATGACTTAAAAAGTACAAAAACAAAATGAGGAAGAATGTTTTTGTCAAAATAAAACTTAGACATTGTATAATTTAATTTGTAACGATGAAAAGTGTTTTATTTATTTTTAATCATCCACCTTTTTATAAGGTTAAGTTTTTTAATGAATTAAATAAAAAGATGAAGGTCACCGCTTTGTTTGAAAGAAAACAAAATAAAGATCGTCTTACTTCTTTTTATGAAAGCGAAAATATTTCTTTTGAAAAAGTTTTTATTAAAGGCATAAACCTCGGTAAAGAAAATCACTTCTCGTTTGGTATTGTTCGGCACTTAAAAAAACATCAATACGATTTAATCGTCATCCAAGGTTGGCATACGTTTAGTGAAATGATCGCTTTAAGATATTTAAAAAAGCATCAAATCCCCTATATTTTTTACATAAATGGCGGAATTATTAAAGAAAAAGAAACACGCTTAAAATATAAAATCAAAAGATATTTTATCGGTGGTGCTTCTTATTATTTCTCTCCTGATTTAAATTCAAATAAATATTTAATTCATTATGGCGCAGATGAAAAAGTTATCTTTAATTATCCGTATGCGACAATTAGTAAAAACAATGTTTTAGCTAATCCCTTAAGTGTCGTCGATCGAGCATTACTGAGAAAAAAACTAAAAATTGATGCAAAAAGAATGTTTGTTTCAGTTGGGCAATTCATTGAAAGAAAAAATTTAAGTTTATTAATTAAATATTGGACAAACAGATTAGAGGATGAAGTTTTAGTTTTAATTGGGCACGGTCCTTTAAAAAAGACTTACATAAATCTGATTGAAAAATTTAATATAACGAATGTCATGATTTTAGATTTTATGCCAAGTACAAAATTATTTTCTTATTTACAAGCCGCGGATGCTTTCTTATTTCCGACAAAAGAAGATATTTACGGCCACGTTGTTAATGAGGCAATGTCACAAGGTTTACCAGTTATTGCTTCAAAACACGCTAATAGTGCGCTTCACTTAATAAGTAATAACATTAATGGATTAATTATTAATTTTGATGACTTTGAAGAAATTAATTTTGCCATTGAAAAAGTTTTAAATAACGAACATATGCGCGAAGCGGCCATTTTAACTGCCAAAGAAAACACTTTAGAAAAAATGGTTGATGTTCACTTAAAATATTTATTAAAAGTGAGTAAAGAAAAATGAGAATTATTTATTTATCGAATACTTTATTAGAAGATGATTTTGAAATATTAAAAAAAGATATTAACAATCTAATCAATCCTTCTAATCAAAATTTCCATTATCGTTTCTTAAGTGCTTTAAGTTTACATACACATCTCGAAGCTTTTTCATTAAGACCGTTTTTAAAAAAGAACGAAAGTGTTTCTTTAGTTAATAAAGTTTCACTATCTAATGAAAATCTTTCTTTTACTTATTTACCAAACAAAAACACTTTAATTTATAAGTATTTAAAAAGAAGCTCTACTATTTACAAGGTTTTAGAAAAAGAAATTATCAAAGACAAAAGACAAACAATTATTATTGTTGATGGATTAAAATACGCCCTAGCAAAAGTTGCTTTAAAACTTAGAAAATATAATCATGTCAAAGTTTATGGAATCATTACTGATAACCCTACTTTACTTTCAAATGAATCGTCTTTGTATAGTTGGCTTATTTTAAAACAATATGAAAAATATGATGGTTATTTTTGTTTAAGTGAAGGATTAAATAAATTAGCTAATGTAAATAATAAGCCAAGCTATTTGTTTTTTGGTTTTGCTGAAGAAATGCCTAAACAAGCACGACCACAAAAAGAGGCTTATTTCTTTACGTGTGGGGCTTTATATAAACGATACGGAATTATTAATTTAATTGAGGCATTTTTAAAACTTAAAACAAATAACCAATTACTAATTGCAGGGCATGGACCACTAATTAAAGAAATAAAAGAATATGAAAAAAAAGATCAACGAATTCGTTATATAGGACTTTTATCAAGAAACGATATTTTAAAATATGAAGAGCACGCGACGCTAAATATTAATGCTCGTTTATATGATGAATCTCTTGATCAATATTCTCTTCCTTCAAAAGTTTTAGAATATTTAGCTAGTGGCACTCCACTACTTTCAACAATTCATACGAGCTTAATGAATGAATATAAAGATGAAGTTATGTGGGTTAAAGATGATAGTGAGATTGGATTAAATCGCGCCTTAAATAAGTTTTTAAAAAGTGACAATAAAGTTCTTAAAGAAAAAGCCTTAGAGGCTAAGCGTAAAGTATTAAATGAAAATAGTTTAAAAACGCAGGGCGGAAAAATTTATGCTTTTCTTAAAGATTCTAATTGATTTTCAATTTGTGAAGTTATAACTTCTAAAGAAAAATGTTTTAAATAATATTCATAATTACGTAAACCCATTTTTGCTTTTTCCTCATTACTTAAACTTTTCATTTTTAATATAGATTCAGCAATATCCTTTGGTGTTTGTTTTGTTAAAAGCGCTCCACCAGTCGCGTTTAAAATATCTTTACCATCGCCTTCAAGAACACCAATAATTGGCTTTTTAAACTTTAAATAATGGATAAGTTTATTAGGTATAGTTTTACCTACTGTCCCACCTTCTTTAAGTGTAACAATTAAGGCATCTGCGCTTTGATATAAACTTTCGGTATCTTCTAGATGAAGCGGTCCATAATATTTTAAAACATCTTCTAGTTTTTCTTCTTTAATATAGTTAATTAATTGTTCACTTAATGCGCCCATACCGGCAATATGGATCATGATATCTTTTTCTTCTTTTAAAAGTTTGGCCGCACTTGCTAATTCCTCAATAAGTTGAATTTGTCCGATGTTTCCTACATAAACACAATTATACTTTTTATGAAATTGAGCGGGTTTTCGCACTTCTTTTGTTAAAAGTGCAGGCTGGGGCACATATGTAAAAAGCTTATCTTTTAAATTTAAAACATCATGAAAGTAACTAACAAAAGACGGTGATGAAACAAGTATTTGGTCACATTTTAAATATAAGTTTTTTGACCAACGATAAAGAATCTTATATATAAAACTATCCTTTTTAACTGCGCCTGTAACAACCGTTGATTCAGGCCATAAATCAAGACAATATAATGCATGCGGAACTTGATGTTTTTTAGCATATAAAATGGCGGGGGCAATCGATATAACTGGTGATAAGGAAACGGATAAAACAACATCAAATTTTTCTTTAAAATTTCTAACAAAGCGTTTAGCAGAAAAATAAAAAGATAAGTAGTTGCGATATATCGATAGACGTGTTTGTTTACGTGGATATAAATTAACACGGTGAACTTTTACACCGTTTATAACTTCATAATTAACATTAACGTATTCGGGAATAATTTCGTTATAACAATAATTTGGCTTACCAGTAATAACACTTACGTCATGTCCTAATTTAACTAATTGGCTAGCAATATCGCTTATTGTAAAGCGTTCTGGATAATAGTATTGACTAACGATTAATATTTTCATAAATTTTTATTCTAATTATTTATTTATCTTAACATAAATTTATTATTTTAACGCTCATAAATATTAAATAAACGATGAATTATTTTTCAAATAACTTTATAATTATAGAAAGCTATGCACGAAACAACTAGAACGAATGTCGTTATTAACTTAACTCGTACGATTGTTTTAACTATTTTATCGTTTATAACATTTCCTTATGCATGTCGTATTTTAGGTGATCAAGCAATTGGTTTATATACTTGGGCTAATACTTTTGTTTATTACTTTTTAATTTTAGCCCGTATTTCAATTCCTAATTTTGCCATTCGTGAATGTGTTAAAGTTCGTGATGATAAAAAAGCCTTAAGTAAAAAAGTACAAGAATTTTTTATCTTACAATCAATTACAACGATTTTATCTTTTGCCTTAATGCTTGTTTTTGTCTTTAGCGTTCCCGAGTTATTTACTCATAAAGAAATTATTTTCTTGTTAAGTATTAATTTCTTAGCTGGCGTTTTTTCTTTTGAATGGATTTATATTGCTTTAGAAAAGCACTTTTATATGGCAGTCCGTTCAATTATTATTTTAACAATTACTTCTTTAGGCATTTTTATTTTTGTTCGTTATCCTGAAGATGTATATTTATATGCTTTCTTTACAGTTGGTGTAACAGTCTTAACTGTTTTATCAAACTTAATATACTTACCAAAATTCGTTTCTTTTAAAAAACAAGGCAAATATGAGTTTAAAAGTTATATAAAACCTCTTTTGGTCTTATTTTTTATTAGTGTTGTTTTAGCACTTTATGATCAAAGCGATGCTTTTATTTTAGGATTAATTAATGCTGATAAGGCTGAAGTTGGAAGTTACACGGTTGGATTAAAAGGTGTTGATGTTATTATTGCGATTACAACTTCATTAAGTGTTGTTTTTATGCCACGAGCTAATTATTATTATCAACTAGAAGATAAAACGTTTTTTAATAAATTAACAAAGTATTCGGTTAATATAACACTTTTTATAGCTTTGCCTGCAATTGCTTCAGTGATAGCTTTAAGCGAACCAATTACACGTCTTATTTCTGGTAACTTCGATAGGCAGGGAGGTAACTTTGATCAATCTTGGACGGTCTTAGTTGTTTTAGCTTCACTAATGCTTACTTATTCAATTGGCGATATTATTTATACGCAAGTCTTAATTCCGATGAAAAAAGAAAAGATTTATTTATATACATTAATTATCGGCGCGATTCTTAATATTGGTTTATCAATCGTTTTAGGTTTATTTGTTTTTACAAAGCACCCTGCTATTGGTGTTGCCCTTGCGACTAGCGTAACTGATTTACTTATTTTAGCTTTTCTTTTATTTAAAACTTGGAAAGAAACAAAAAAGGCTTTATTTAATTTTAACACTTTAAAAATTGTTTCTTTGGCAGTTATTGTCTTTTTAATTTGTTATTTTTTAGGCCCGCTCTTTTATGATCATTTCCTTAATAAATATTTAAATATTACAACCGCTTATTTAGCTGAACTCGTTTCAGTTGTTATTTTAGCAGGTATTATTTATGTTGGCGGCCTCCTCCTTCTTAAAGAAGAATTAGTTTTATCATTTACAAAGAAAAAAGAAAAAGCCAACTAAGGCTTTTTGCTTAAAAATAAAAAATATTAATTAAGATTCGTCAACGTAGACAACGTTTTCGGCTTCACTTAAATTTGCACCGAGCCAATTTGCATCCCAGTTTCTTGTGTTATTATTTTTTCTGTTAACAGTAATAACTATTTCACTGCTACATCCATTAAAAACATAACGTCCCATCGTTGTAACACTTGAAGGAATTGTAATCGTTCGTAGACTAGTGCAATTTTCAAAAGCTTGAGCTTTAATCGCACGAACATTACTAGGTATCACAATTGTTTCTAAGGAAGTTGCATCTTTAAACACTTTTGTATCAAGTGTATTAAAACTTGTACCTGTTGGTAAAACAACCGTTTTTAAAGAAGAAGCCCCTTCAAATGCCGAACCGCTTACTGATCTTACTGATTCAGGAAAAGTAAAACTTAATAATGAAGTTGCTCCCATAAATGCTTCTTTATAAATAGCGGTAATTGAGGAATTTTCATCAAAAATAACTTCTTCTAAAAGTGTGGCGTTTTTTGCTAATCCTGGGGCGATAAAACGAATTTCACCACGTAAGTCTAAAGTTTTTATCGAAGTGTTTGAAAAAATATTAGAATTAGTATTACTTTCGCCAAGCTGTCTCAAAGTACTTGGGAGTGTCACACGATTAAGTGGACTTTCGTTTTCTCCGTCTTTATTAACTAAAACTAATTCTTTAAATTGAGTTGCGTTATTAAAAACGTTAACCGTAATTTTTGTTAAACCGTGTAAAACTTTGTTTTGAACTTCTTTATCTTGAAGTTCATCAAAAACAGTTTCAAATCGACCTGTTTCTTCAGTGTTATCATAGACATAAACACTTTCTAAATTCGAAGCATTTTCAAACATCGATTCTTGTAAGGTGCGTACACTAAAGGGAACACGGAAAGTACTAATCGCCGTTCCACGGAAAGCCGACTTACCAATAACACTAATTTGACTATCAACACTAAATTCTCTTTCATCAAAAACGATTTCACTTAAATTCTCACATCCATCAAAAACATAGTCTTTGATTTCTTTGATGCCTCTAGGAATCGTAATTTTTGTCATCTCTTTCGAGTTTTGGAAAGCACCTTCACCGATAAAATATAAATTTTGACCGACAGTTACTTCGCCAGTAAAGTTTGTATCTTTAAAAGCATATTCACCAACGGTTTCTATTTCGTCTGACCATTCCATTCTTGTTAGTTTTTTGTTTCCACTAAAAGCAGATGCACCGATATGTTTAGTTTGTTCGCCTAAATGGACTTCTTCTAAATTTTCATTTTCATAAAAAAGTTTATCGCTAATTGTTACTAAATGATCTGGTATTTCAACGTGAACAATACCAGGTTGATTAGCAAAAATACCTGCGCCAATTTGAACATAAGGTCCTAAATTAAAATAGTTTTCATGTTCTTCAATTGCCGGTGAATCTTCACTTTTAACAATCGCAGTATCTTCAGGTAATAAACCATTATACGTATATAAAATTGGACCAATCGAAACGGCCCCTGTCCCGTGATTATTTAAATAAGCGGTATTAAAAAAGGCATCCATACCAATTTGTGTTAAATCACGAGGAATATTAAATTTTTCTAATTTAACACAATTACTAAAGGCGTATTCGCCAATCGAAGTAATTGTATTTGGAAAAGTTACTTCTTTAAGACGATCTAAGCCAGCAAAAGCTGAATCAGCAATCGCGGTGACAGGATAGCCAGAAAGCTTTCTTGGAATAAAAAACTTTTCAGGATAATCACTATTATAACTAACACGATCAATTGTTACTGTAATCTCATCTTTATTTTCAAGATCACTACGATAAGAAAAAACAATATAAGGCATTGTGACAAAATCAAGTAAAACATAATAAATTAAAGCTGCATAAGCCGCACTTAGGACAACAGCTAATCCTAAAGTAACTGAAATACCAACAATAATTTTTTGTTTAAGCGTTCTTTTTTTAACTACTTGAGGAATAATCGCAAATTCTGGACCGTTCATTATGCTTTACCTCCTTGAGCTTTTTTAATGACTTCTTTATATTCTTTTAATTCCTTTTGGTTTGCACGAACGAAATGTCCGGGCTCAATTTCATATAAAGCAGGCATGTCATCACTCGTATATTGATGCATTTGTGGGTGATAAACAACAATCTTCTTTTTACTTTCAACGCGTGGATCAGGAATTGGCACCGCACTTAGAAGTGATTTTGTATAAGGGTGAAGTGGCATTTCAAAAAGTCTTTCAGCCGAAGTAAGTTCAACAATATTGCCGTTATAAATAACGCCAATACGGTCAGAAATATATTTAACAACCGATAAGTCATGAGCAATAAATAATACTGTCATATTAAGTTCTTTTTGGAATTCTTTAATTAAGTTTAATACTTGTGCGCGAATCGAAACATCAAGTGCGCTAATTGGTTCATCAGCAACAATAAATTCTGGACGAATAATCATTGAACGAGCAATCCCGATTCTTTGTCTTTGTCCACCACTAAATTCATGTGGATAACGTTTTAAGTGTTCAGGACGAAGACCAACGCGTCTCATCATTTCTTCAACTGTTTCAAGTCGATCTTCTTCATTTTTATACATATGAAAAGCTCTTAAGCCTTCAGAGACGATATAATCGACATTAGCACGATCATTAAGCGAAGCACTTGGGTCTTGGAAAATCATTTGCATTTTTTGTTTTAATTCGCGTGAAAGAGCCCGTGAGATTTTACCAGAAATGCGAACACCATTATAAAGAACTTCACCTTTACTAATCGGCACAACACGTATTAAGGCACGACCAACAGTTGTTTTACCTGAACCCGATTCGCCGACAAGACCAAAAATTTCACCACGAATAATATCTAAATTTAAATCACGAACAATAACTCTTTCAACATTGCCACGTTTATAACCTATTTGCACATTTTTAAATTCAACAACTGGATCATATCCACCTTCTCTTGGCTTAGGGACATGACTTAAAAGGCCAGGTTTTTTTGTTTTGACTTCTTTTTCTAAGGTATTAAGTTGATGATCAAGTTTATTCATAATTATCACCTAATTCCCTTTTTAATTCTTCAGCAGCTTTTTTCATCCTCTCGCGTAAGTTTTGAATAATGATTGGTTTTTCGACCTTTGGTGCGCGTGGATCTAAAAGCCATGTTTTTGCATAATGAGTTTCACTCACTTTAAACATCGGAGGATCTTGAACATGATCAATTCGCATCGCATAATCATTTCTAATCGCAAAGGCATCACCAATAATTTCATCAACAAATGAAGGTGGATTACCTTTAATATAAGTTAATGGTTCGTTTTTTGTTCCTAGTTGCGGGAGTGAAGAAAGAAGGGCCCAAGTATATGGATGTTGTGGGCGATAGAAAATATCTTCGGCCGTACCATATTCAACAACTTGACCGCCATACATCACAGCAATTCGATCAGCAACATTAGCAACAACACCTAAGTCATGTGTAATAAAAATCGTTGTCCATTTATATTCTTTTTGTAGTTCTTTAATAAGTTCTAAAATTTGCGATTGAACAGTAACGTCTAAAGCTGTCGTTGGTTCATCACAAATTAAAATTTCTGGACGACAAGCTAAAGCAATAGCAATAACGACCCGTTGTCTCATTCCGCCTGAATATTGAAACGGATAATCGTCTAAACGAGCACGAGGATCAGGTATTTTAACTTTTTCTAAAAGTGTAACGGCTTCTTCTTTTGCTTCTTTCATCGTTAAACCATGATGAAGTTTTAATACTTCAGCAATTTGATAACCAATTGTTAGAAGTGGATTAAGTGAGGTCATTGGATCTTGGAAAATCGTTGCAATTTTTTTACCACGAATTCCTTTCCATTCTCGATGTTTTGTTTTTGGTGCTAAATTTTCACCATTAAATAAAATTTCTCCACTAGAAATATAGCCATTAGCATCAAGCATACCTAAAAACGTTTTTGTAAAAACAGTTTTACCAGAGCCGGATTCACCAACAATGGCTAGTGTTTCACCACGATAGACATCTAAAGAGACGTTACGAATAACATTAACTTTACGTCCATGCGAAAGGAAACCAACTGATAAATTTTTGACTTCTAATACTTTGTCTTTCATTTATATTCTCCTTTCTACCGATGGTTTTTCGGGTCAGTAGCGTCCGCTAAAACTAAACCGATATAAAAGAAACTTACTGTTAATGGCACTAAAACAACCATCGGTGCAATTAACAAATAAGGATAAGTCATCCATTCATCCCTTGTTGCATCAGTTAGAACTTGGCCGAGTGTTACGTCTCCTTTAACAGGAGTAAATGATAAACCAAAGAAGGCCAAACCAACTTCACTACTAACAGCTGCGGGAATCGCAGTTGAAACAACAGTAACGATAACTGAGATTAAATAAGGTAATAAATTATGCATAATCATCGCCCTTGGTGAAGAACCAAGTGTAATTGAAGCAATATTATAATCGCGATTACGAATAATAATAATTTGATTACGAATAAAGCCAGCTAAACCAATCCAACCAAACATCGTTAATAAGAAAACAATTGTCCAAAAGTTTGGTTGTAAGAAAGCCATTAACAAGAAATATAATAAAAGTGAAGGAACGTTGTTAACGAAGTTTCTTATTTCAATCATAATCGGATCAAGACGACGGAAATATCCCCAAAGAGATCCAATAAAAATACCTAAGAAAGTATCAATTAAAGCAACGACTGTTCCTAAAATAAGTGATAACCTTGCCCCAACCCAAACAACCGTCCAAAGGTCAAGACCTTTATAATATTTCATTTTATTACCACCAGTACCAAACCAATGATCTTTTGACCAAGATTGATTAGCGTCGAAAATATCAGGTGTTCCGGTAATACTATATGATTTAATCATTGGTCCAAAAATCGTAAACAAAACGATTAAAATAATAACAATTAAACTTAAAATAGCAAGTGGCTTTTTAATTAATTGTTTAAACGTTTCACGCCAATACGAATATGGAGCGCTCGTTAATTTTTCGATATTTTCTTCACTCGCGCCAATAACACTAAAGAGGTCTTCAACGTTATGATAAATTGCTGCATCAAGATTTTTGACTGAATTATTTCTCATTTTTCCTCCTCCTTACTCTTTCGTGAAACTAACGCGTGGATCAACCATCGCTGTGACAATATCACCGGCTAAATAAGAAACGATTGAAATTAAAGCCGCAACAACAATAATACCTTGTAAAACAAAGTAGTCATTTTGTGATTCTGAAACAACTAATAAGCCACCAATACCGTCAATACCATATATTTTTTCAATGTAAAATGTTCCAAGTAATGCGCCTAAAATTGCTGCTGGAATTGAACGAACTAAAGGAACAATTGCATTACGCAAAATATGCGTATACATAATGCGATTTTCACTTAATCCTTTTGCCCGTGCAAATTTGACATAATCTGAGTTAAACTCTTCAAGCATAAACCGTCTTACCCATAAGGCAATACCTGCCATACCCGTAAAGCCCATTGTTAGGGCGGGAGCAATGTAGGTCACTACATTACTTGAATCATACATTGTCGGTAAACCTAAACCAGCAAAAATAGCCATCCAAATATAGTAATAAGCAACACCTGGAATCGCATCAATTGTAATAATATAAGTTTTACCAATTTTATCAAAAACGCCATCTTTGTATTTAGCCATTAAAATACCCATCGGGTATCCAAGTAATAACTCAACAAAAATAGCGATAATACCAATTTTAAAAGAAATAACCATTTTTTCAGAAATTAAATCTAAAACAAATTTACCATTATGTCCGCCACCTAAAAAGAATACTGTACCAAGATCTAAAATAAAGTTACGGCAGTTTTGGTTTGTAACTGTATAAATAGTTTCTGCACCTACAATCGTACCAACATCATAAGATTCACAAACCGTTTTAGGAAACGGCAAGATTTTATAATAATATCGAAATAAGTCTAAAAACCAATTATCAGTAATGCCTAATCGTGCTTTTAAATTAGCACAATGAAGCTCACGGATACTTTCGCCTAATTTGTCCCAAGTGCCAATTGCTTGTTTACAAATCATTACTCCGCGGCTTTTTAAATGAATCAAAAAGAAAGTAGCTGTAATAGCTAATAAAATCGAAATTAAGGCGCTACCTATTCGCCTTAAAGAATATAGAAGTAGAGGATGAGCAAATATTTGCTGCATCTTTAGATTGTTTTTAAATATAATACGGCGGCTTACAAGATTTACAAAAATTACAAAGACAACAACTAATGCAATAGCCGTATAACCAATTAAGTATGTTCCCATGTTTTAAACTGAAGGTCCTTTCAAGAGTTGGATAACGACTTTAAATCAGGACCAAGAAATAGGTCCTGATTTAAGTTAAATTTTATTTATTCTTCGTCGTCAGATCCAATGAAGTTATAAGATCCGGTTTCTGCTAATGCAGCGGCTTTATTTGCATCGTGTAAATCTCTTGCAGCTACACGTTCTTCACCAGTTGGTGGATCAACTAAAACCCATAAGCCAGTCAAACGATAACCCGCTAAACCATAAGGGGCAGTTGGTGATTGATAACCAATCGCACGACTAACAGAAACAGCCCAACCTTGGCTATACATCGAATGTGGTTTAACAATATAAGCATTGTTAATAAGTTCGTATTCAGCTTTGGCAAATTCTTCATAACGAAGAGCATCGCTGTTATAAATTTCTTTAGCAGAATTAACAAGAGCATCATAACGACCAAGAAGTCCATCTGCGTCTTTTACTAAATTATCACCATCAAGATAATAATTATCACGGGCTTCTCTAGTACCAGAGAACAAAGACATATCCCCATTAGTTTTATAACAGTTCATATAAGTTAATGGGTCAGCATAGTCACCAATCCAACCCCAAGTAATAAGAGTGTAATAAGCACCATAAGCGTTTTTGCTAGATTTATCTGAGCTATTTGCTTCAAGGTTGTTATACATGCGAATAAAGGTCCAATCGTCTTCTTCTAAAGCACGACCATTTGCACGGATATTAAAATCTTCAATCCAAGCATTTTCATATTTATATTGTTCACTTGCATAACCAGCTAAACCAGCATGTTCAATAATAATTGGGAGTGTAATTGGATCGCCACTATTAGCAGCATTGTATTTTGCAACTGCTGATTGTGCATCATTGTACATTTGCGTAACTTGTGTTTGCGTATAATTAACGCCCGTAATTGTTTGTGGACCAATTAAATCTTTAACTTCTTCAACTGTGTCGTAACCTTTTTGAGCAGCATATTCTTCATAATAGTAATCGTTATAGTCTTTACCGTTTTCATCAACAACATAACCTTTTGGAACGAAGGTATTTAGTTGATATTGATGAATATCTTCTGCTGTTGCCTCATTTGATTCATTATAAACTTCAAAGTTAATTGCATCTAAAACAAGACGGCGAACTTCTTTAAGTTTTAACGCTTTGTTTGTATTGCGAATTGCATTTGGAAATTTATCGGCATCAGCAGCCATAATTGTGTTTGGTTGAACACTTAAATCTTCGTCTCGTTCAACGTTAAGAGTAAAGTGCCAAGTATAATCAATCGTGTCGAGTTCACGACTATTAACTAAAGTACTATATGGATCTTGGATTGTGCCTGTGTTGTTTGGGCCAGTAATATATTGTTCCCAACCAACAGCGTCTTCACGGGCGACAGTAAAACCATCAACGGTCCCTGCTTCAAAAGCTTCTCTCATATCAGCATAAGTAATCGTATCAGAAGCAATTGTATAATTAACCGTTTTCACATGAACTTTGCCAATATCATAGTAATTTTCATTACGTGTATACTGAACTTTATTATCTGACCATTCAGTACAAAGGAAAGGTCCGTTGTAAATGGTGTTTTCTTTACTCGTTCCAAATTTAGCTTTTCCAATATCTTTATAAAAAGCACGATTAATTGGATAGAAAGGTGCATAAGTAAGAATTGTTGGGAAGAAGTGAGCTGGTTGATTAAGACGATATGTAATTTCTTGGCCATCAGCAATAATACCAACGCGTGAGAAATTAGCAATATTAGCTAAATCATCGCCATCAATATAAGCAATATCACTACTTCCTGATTCAAATTCAATTAAGATCATTAATGCTTCAGCCTTAGCATCATTTGATGCAGACTTTAGTAATCTCCAGTTAATACCAGCGTAGTTCATATTTTGGTCTTTAATTAACGAGAGCATTTGTGTGTAACAATAATATTCCCAGGCTCCGTCGACAAAAAGCGTAACCATATAAGCTACTTCAGAGTCATTTGCATAGTTTAAAATAATTTCGGCTGAATGTAAAAAGTCATCGGCAGTTACAAATTGCGGTGCACGATTTCCTTGTTTATCAACGTTAACGTATTGTTCACCGTCGTGTTTGTACCATGCAACGTCATCTTTAATCGTGAAGCGAAATTCATCTTTGTCGTCATTTACCCACCCACTACTAGCGAGTTGACGTTGAAGAACTCCATATTCATCGTTCATAACTAAGCCATCGATAAGATTGGCTAAATGACGAACATCAGTAGCGCTTTGACTAGCAGAGCTGTTGAGAGTGCCAATGCTTTGACCTAAATAAGCATTATAAACTTCTTTGGCTTCTTTCCCTTTCATGTATGGACCGGTGACGCGGTATTTACCATCATCAGGAATTGTTGTGTCAGTCGAAGATCCGGTTGTCGGATCGGTTGTGGTCGGGTCTGTTGTTGTATCAGTGATAATTGGATCACCATCACATGAAGCAAGCCCAAGAACAAAAACGAGTGACAAGGTCATAAAAAACGTTTTGGTCTTTTTCGGAAAAGTCATAATTTATCCTCCTATTCCTTTTCAATCTTTAGATTGTTAATTATCATATCACTATTCAAAAACTCGCGCAATAATTATTTAAAAGTGTAAGCGATTACATATTAAAACAATAAAAAACCACCAAAGGTGGTTAATTGCTAAAAACTAATATTTTAAAAATGTTTTTTTGTCTTTAAATTGGAATAAAAGTGAAAATAATGCCCATTAAAATGCTTAAAAGGCCCGCGACAAGAAAAGGCGCAAAGCGTTTTGCAGCTTTTAAAATTACTTCTTTTTCTAAGGGCCCATCCCAGTTTTTTGTCGCTCGTCTTTGCCGGGCTTTTATTAAATCTTGCCAAATAAAACCAATAAAAATATAAACAACACCAATAAATAGAAAAATGTAGTGAGCATGCCATTCTTCCATCGTCGCAACGTGTTCATCAAAAAGGTCTGGAACAATAGCAATTAAGCTTGAAATAAGAAATAAAATGCCGGCGTAAAGATAAGTTAG
Organism: Erysipelotrichia bacterium; assembly: GCA_012522695.1. Taxonomy (GTDB): domain Bacteria; phylum Bacillota_I; class Bacilli_A; order RFN20; family CAG-826; genus UBA1424. The sequence goes on along the minus strand of JAAYJX010000117.1, from coordinate 2,411 downwards.
TTTTTCTTTTAAAACAGTTTTCATAAATTTCTTTTCTTATACTAACACATTTTACACAATTGTAAAAAGAAGTGTGAAAGCATATACTAATTTTATAAAATGCGTGGAAATCCAAATTTAAAAGAAAATAAACTAAAAAGGGCAATTGCCCTACCCTTTCGCAATCTTGTTAAATGGCTTAATCCAGTTCTTTTTGTTAAATTGCAATATCGTTACATTACGCATCATCGCCTTAATTTAAAAAACCCAATCCGTTACACAGAAAAACTACAATATTTACGTCTTTTTGTTTATCCAAATGATGATTTAGTTATTAAATGTAGTGATCGTGAAGCAGTAAGAGAATATGTTAAAAAGCAAGGTTATGGAAATATTTTAATACCTATCTATGGAGTATATGATAATTTTAACAAAATCGACTTCGTTCGTTTACCAAATAGCTTTGTTTTAAAAGCAACACACGCTTGTGCTTTTAATAAACTCGTTTTTGACAAGAGTAATCTAGATTTAATACCTTTGAAAAAGAAATTTGTTAAATGGCTTAAAACTGATTATGGAAAGCAAACGATTGAACGACATTATTCAAAAATTAAACCGCAAATTATTATTGAAAAATTATTACTAGAAAACAAAAATTTACCAATTGAATATAAAATTCATGTTTTTAACGGTGTTGCCAAAAGCATGTATATTGTTACAGGCCGAGGAGAAGATATTCGTTACAACAACTACTATATTGACTTTACACCATTTGATGCCTCGCAATTTAATGGTTGGAAAAAACGTGAAGAAGAAATCGAAAAACCTCCTAATTGGGATGAAATGGTTAAAATTGCTGAAAAACTTGCTCGACCTTTTCCATTTGTACGAGTTGATTTTTATAACATAAAGGGCAAAATTTATTTTAATGAATTAACGTTTACACCTGCTAAGGGAACATTAATATTTGATGATGATCAAGCCGACTTTGAAATGGGAGAATGGCTTGATATTTCTACTTTATTGCTTAAAGACAAAAAATAAAATTTAATGCCACGTCGATTTTGGCAACAAAACTTCATATAACATTAAAGAAAAATGCGTTTTTCCTTCGCTCGCCTCAACCGTGCGATCAAGTTCATAATCGTCCAAATGTGAATTTAAAGAAAAAGTAATCGACATTGCAGAAACTCTTTTTAGTAAATCAATTTGCCCGCCTGTAATAAGCGAAAAATAAAAACCGATTAGTGTTGTATTGCCACCTGAGTTTGTTACAATTGGAAAATTTTTCATTAAGAATTCAATCGGCATATATTTGCCTACGTCTGCATTAAAAATATAAAACGTCAAAACTAAGTTAATATTTACAGAAAAGCCGTAGTTATGTGACATTTCGCCGCCACGTAAGGCTAGAGCAAAATAATGGTAAGACATTAATTCTTTTGGAAATAAAGCCCCATATCCGTTTTTATCAATTTGAACACGAGTTTGAGCAAAAGTTCGTCCATCGCAAGAAAGTCTTCCATCATAAAGACGAGATAAAAAGCCTCGGGCAAAAGAAGAATCAATAGAAATTAAATTATTGCTCGGTCCATAACCAATACCGGCGTGATCGTGCGGCGTATCATAAACTAGTTGATACTCTTCTTCGTCAGAAATAATACGATCATCAGGAAATAATCCGTTTACAAAATCTAGTTGGTTATTAATAACAAAACCTTGTCCATTATCAGCATTTACGTCAAAAGTTTTTTTACTACCCTCATCAACTTTTGTTTTTAAGTCTTCATGCCATTCTGAATAATAATCTTGCATAAAATCACCAGTATCATAAGCGTGATTTTTATAAAGTTCTGAGACATCTTGCATACAACTAGAAAGTAAGAAAACGCTCATAATAATTAATCCAAAGATTTTTTTATTTTTCATAATTCAATCTCCTTATGTTCATCATGTGCTTCAATATCAACCAAAAGTTTTTCTTCACATTTTACACATTTAAGTTCCCATAATGGGTGGAAAGTAAAGCCAACAAAAAACAAAGCAAGTAAATAAATATTACTACGGAAAAAAGAAACATAAATACCGCTATCATGAACGAATGGAAATGGCGTCCATAAAAAACTTCCATAAACTAAAACGATAATCAAAAAGGAAATAATAATAACTTTAACAAATGATTGATCCTCACTTTTATTTAAATATTTCCAAGAAGAAACAATAACAAAAACAAGGAAAATTAATAAAAAGAGAAAAGCGAAAAAGCCCCCTTCTTTTAAAATTTCAAACTCAAAAGCGCCAGTTTTAGCAACTAAACCATCGATTTGCGCTAAAGGCAAACCAAATAATCCCCCACGCGAGAAAGTTGCTTTTAAAACTTCATTTACTGGTGAAATAATGCGGTTTGAATTAAAAAGTCGATTCAAAAGTCG
>JAAYJX010000116.1 GCA_012522695.1 Erysipelotrichia bacterium | reverse complement strand
TTTTTCTTCAAGTAAAATTAATTCATTCATTAGACGATCATAAGTTGCATCATCAACACTTGGATTATCTAAAACATAATACTCATGATTATATTTTTCTAATAAAGTAATTAATTCTAGAATTCTTTTCTCATCACTCATGCTTCATGACCCTTCATTCTTTTTGATAACATAAAATGTTTTCCTAACATTGATTTTACACCATGATCGACAAATTCGATTTGAATAATATCTTTATCAATAACTTCGGTAACGACTCCATTACCAAATGTTTCATGATAAACAAGATCGCCTTTAAACCATTCTTCAACATCATTTTCTTTTTTAATGTTTACTTGCTCGACATAATCCTTAATAACATAATCTTCAAAATAACCATCATTTTCATCACCTAAATAGAAGTTTGTTGATGGACGATATCCTTCAAGTTTAAAGCCAGCTTCTTTAAAAAAGCGAGATGGAATTAAAAAGCCATCTGCAATAAAAGAAAAGCCCCGATTACAAGAAAGATATAGTTTTTCTTTTGCTCTCGTAAAAGCAACATAACAAAGTCTTCTTTCTTCTTCTAGGGCTTTATAGCCATTTTCTTCTAATGCTCGATGATGAGGGAAGATGCTTTCATTTAAACCAACAACAAATACATATTTAAATTCAAGTCCTTTGGCAACGTGAATTGTCATTAAGGAAATAAAATTACCATCACTAACATCGTCTTGAAAACTTGCTAGTGATGCATATTCTAAATATTCTTCAAAAGGAGAATCCGGATTACGGAGTTCAAAATCCGCTAAATCTTCAAAAAGAGTTTTGACGTTAGCAATACGATCATCCTTATCTTCATCTAAAGCAAGGTATTCATAATAACCTAAACTAACAACAAAACGATTTAAAATATCAAAAAATTGTTTTGGGCTTTCTTTTAATTCTGTCTTAGTGCTTTCTAAAAGTTTAACTAATTCTTTTAATTTAAAAGCAACGTTTGGTTTTAAATTTGTTTCATTAATTTGTAAAAGCTTTAAATAATTATAAATTGATAATTCTCTTGCGTAAGCTTCTTCTTTAATTGTGCTTAAGGCAACTTCTCCAACATTTCTTCTTGGAATATTAATAACTCTTTCAAAAGCAATATCGTCGTAAGAATTATATAAAAGGCGGAAATAGGCAATTAAATCTTTAATTTCACGACGTTGGAAAAACTTAACACCGCCAAAAATTTTAAAAGGCAATTTCTTCTTTTGCAGCTCTTTTTCAAAATCCAGCGTTATATAACTTGAACGATATAGCACTGCAATATCATTGTATTTAAAGTCGATTTTACTTTTATCCAGTTTATTTATTTCTTCGACTAACCATTTAGCTTCATCTCGACGATTATTAAATTGTTTATAAATAATTTGTTCGCCCTTATTATTTTCCGTATATAAATCTTTATGTACTCGATCACGATTATGATTAATTAATGTATTTGCCGCATTTAAGATTGTTTCGGTTGAACGATAGTTACGATTTAAAACGATTGTTTCTGAATTTAAGAATTCATTATCAAATTTTAAAATAATATCTGGATTAGCTCCTCGCCATGTATAAATGGTTTGATCGGGATCGCCAACAACATATAAAGATGTTTCACTATTCATAAGCAATTTTAAAAAACGATATTGCACATCGTTTGTATCTTGAAATTCATCAACAAGAATATGTTTAAAACGGTTTTGCCACTTTGTACGAATACGTGGATAATTTTCTAAAATATAATTGGTCTTTAAAAGTAAATCATCAAAGTCTAATGCCTTTTGTTCGCCTTTTCTTTGTTCATAAAGATGGAAAAACTTTAAACTTTCAATTTGCTCTTTTGTTGCGTCTTTATCTAAAACAACATCTTCGGGATATATTCCTTCGGTTTTATGAAAATTAATAAATGCATAGGCAAAACTAACTTCATCATCTCTTTTTCGATAACCTAATTCAACGGCAATATTTTTAATTAAAGTTTTTTGATCTTCTTCATCAAAAATTGTAAAAGAAGTTGGAAAATTTAAAACACTAATTTCACTTCTTAAAAAACGAGCACAAAAGCTATGAAAGGTTGAAAGCCTTAAATATTGTTTTTCTTTTGGTAGTAATGTTAATGCCCTTTCTTTCATTTCGTTCGCTGCCTTATTCGTAAAGGCAAACGCTAAAATATTTTCAGGATAAACACCTAACTCATTAATTAAATAAGCAAGACGATATGTTAAAACTCTTGTTTTGCCACTACCTGCTCCGGCAACAACACAAACATACTGGGCTTTGGTTGTAACCGCAAGTAGTTGGTTTTTATTTAAAATTTGCTTTAGTTTTTCGTACATAAAAAGGGCATTACCTATGGTAATATTGTATCATTATTTTGTCCTATTAACAATTTTTAAAACAACAAATATAATAGTTATTTATATTCAAAAATTAAATTGTATATCTAATAAACAAACGACTTGGACTTAGTTTTTTTAATATTGAAGCTTTGTGTTTTTAATCTATTAAACATTTTTTTAATAGTTGGTTTAGAATATATGCCAATATCGATAAAACCACTTGCAGAAATTCCTTTAATACTACCGATATTACTTGGAGCGGTGTAAATAATAGTGGGCTTATCTATAAATTTCGTTTTTATTTTCGACAAAATAAGTTTATAAAAGCCTTTTTGGCGATGCATAGAATTTGTCATGAAATCAAACAGAATGATATTGTTATAACCTATTTCGACTCTAACATTTAAATATTCAATTAGAAAGGAGTTTTTTCCTTCAATAGACCAACCATAAGTTAAATAATCTGTTTTGTTGCGCAAGAAATAAAAAATGCATTTGTTTTCGAACCGTAAAAGGCATTTATTTTCATCGAAAGGAATTTTAAAACTTTTACACATTTCCAAGTAAGTAGAATAATCAGTGACTATTTCAAAAAAAATATCGTTTGATTCTTTTATAACGATTTGATTTTCATTACTTTTTGGAATTAAAAAGAAAAAAACCAACCTTTTTTTAAAATATAGGGCTATTTTTGATAATAGTTTGCTGTGCATTACAATTTTCTTAAGTAAATTAAATGCTTTGTTCATGTCTAATAATATATTCGTTTTTCCATTTTTTTACAATTTTTTTATAACTTATAAATCAATGTTTTTTTATCTTTTTGTAAATAGTCTTTTCTTCTGAAATGTTGCAACTATCAGCAATTAGTTTTTTTGTTCCAAAATTTTTAAAATGTTATCTTTACCTGCCTCATTAAAACTTAAAACGTAATCATTTATTTCAATTAGGGTTGGATAGCCTTTAATAAAAAGTAATTCAATATTATCGCTTCCAATCGTTAGATTTGTGTCATATCCATATTTTATTTTGTCACATTCTAAAACAAAATATGTTCTTACTTTATTACATAATGCATAGCCTATTATGTCATTTTTTAATTCATAACAATGTCTACAAGATAGAGAATAAAAATAAACAAAATATTGTTTTTCTTCTTGTTTGAAAATGTTTTCGTATTCAATTGTTAGATGTTCTATTTCATCATAATTATGATTATTTTCTTTACTGAAATTACAAATTTCGTTTGTGTATATTTTAGTTTGAAGTAACAAACAAACTAACAAATTAAACACTATAAATATTAACTTTTTCATTACTCATTTATAAGTAAATAATCGACTTATCTTAACTTATGTTAAAATGTTTTTAAGAATGATTACTAAAAAAGAAACACTAACACAAAACATAACATACATGGCCATCATGGCAGGCGTTAACGCTGTGTTTTCTTTAATCGCCGCGTTTTTCCCTATTCTTTCAGTTTTCTTAATGATTATCTTACCTTTAACTTCAACAATTGTTTTTTTATTTACTAAACATAAATACTTCTTTATTTATGCTTTTGCAACAATTGCTTTATGTTTACTTATAACGATGTGGGATATGTCATTTACAATATTCTATATTGTTCCTTCAATTATTAGTGGATATTTATTTGGAATATTTATTAAGCACAAAATACAAAGTATTTGGATTATTTTTATTACAAGTATTGTTCAAGCTTTGTTTTACACTTTAACAATTCCGTTAGTTAATTTTATTTTTGAAGTTGATTTAATTAAAGTGTTCTTAAGTGCTTTTTTATTAAACGAATCAGTTCATATATTTGTTATTATCCCTAGCTTCTTCTTTTTACTTGCGTTAATTCAAATGAGCTTTTCACATTTAATTATTGCAAATGAAATTAATAAGTTTGGTTATGAATTAAATGAAGAAAAAATAAATATAAATCTTTTCTCAGTTTTAAATTTTGTTTTTTTGTTACTTATTATTCCTTTTATCTTTTTTTATCCAAGTGCATCTTATTTATTTTTAATAATTAGTTTTTATTTTGCTTTTTATTTACTTTTTAATTCAACACCAATTAGAAAATATGCTTTATTAATTATTTATTGTTTTTTTGGTTTTCTTTTTATTTTTTTATTTTCTTTT
>JAAYJX010000115.1 GCA_012522695.1 Erysipelotrichia bacterium | reverse complement strand
TTGTAAGGTAATCGTTAAACTGTAACTGTTATTTTAGCTAATTTTTCGTTGTTTTTTAACTGTTTTTGACTAAAAATCATAAAAAAAGTCCAATACTTAACGTATCAGACTAATGCTTTCTTAATGGCGGAGGAAAAGGGATTTGAACCCTTGCGAGACTCGCGTCTCCTACCTGTTTTCGAAACCGACCCCTTCAGCCGCTTGTGTATTCCTCCACTAAAAAAATATTATAACACGATTCGTTTCTTCAATTCACCTCCTTTATGCTTTTTATTCTACTAAATTTGTACACATTACTAATCAACTAATAATAAAATTATGTATAATAGTAGACGAGGTCTAAACATGCCCTTTTTTAAAGATTTATTAGAAAACACTGAAAAATTAATTTTATTCATTTCGGCTAGTTCATTAATTTTAGCATTAATCATTATTTTTTTGATTTATTTTATTAGTAGAGGCAAAGATAAAAAAGACCGACAATTATTAATAAACCAAGCTAATACAATTCGCATTTTTGTCATTGATATTAAAAATAATACAGTTCGCTATTTTAATCGTTCAAACCTTCGCGAACAAAAAGTTATTTCCGTAACTGATTTCTATCAACAATTTCCTCAAAGCGAAACTGATAAATTAGTTAATTGGATTGCCGCGTTATTAGATGAAACAAAAACGACGCCTGATTATTTAGAAATTGATGTTACAACTAGTAAAGATAAAAAAACATATTTCTCAATGCTACAAGTTGAGGAAGTAAATTATGATCAACAAATTATTCATCTTGAAAGTTATTTACTTCGTTATTTACCACCGAAAGTAAATCAAAGCAAAGTAAAACAGGCTTCATCAATGGATGAAATATCTAAAATTCTTCTTACTAATTCACCTTTTAAAGGCGTCGCGATAGCATTTGATTTTTATTATAAGCGCGTATACACAAAGCAAAAAATGGGTTTATTAGATGCGGTTATTTTTACACAAATCAAACAATTATTTTATCCATACATAAGTAATCATCGTTATTATATTGAACCATCTCATCATCAAATTGTCGTTTATGATACACGTTTAACTTCACATTCTTCAACAACCTTTTTCGTCCATTCATTACTAAATGAAATTAATCGTTATTTAAGCTTAAATAGTTTATTTGATCGAATCGGTGTTGCTGTTGGTATTGTTGAACACAAATTTTTCCCAAATGATGGGGAAAAACTTTTAAAACAATCATTAAGTGTTGCTAAGCTTGCTCAAGAAAGTACTGAAACAATTATGTGGTATGAACAAGGGATGCGCGGGGACGATGCGATTAATTTAGCTAACCAAACAGAAGTAGAAAATATTATTCGTAATAAGAAATTAAAATATTATTATCGTCCAGTTCTTGATGTTGATAAATTGAAAATTATCGGCTATGAAACTTTCGTTGAACCATTTGATACTTTTTTTGCTTCGCTTTTAGACTTAAAAGAATATGCAATTAGAACCGACGACGAACAAGAATTATTCGCGACAATTTCTCGTCACTTAATTAACCGCTTTATTAATGAAAAAGGTAGTCCATATTTACGTTTATTTTTTGATTTATTATGGCAAGAGAAACCTTTTATTTTAAAAACTTTACAACATATTAAAGGATTAAAAGAAATTCATTTAGTTTTTGTTTTTTCCGAAGAAAATTTAAGTGAACAACGACTTGATGATGAAATCATCGTTAATGAATTAAGATCATATAAAGTTAAAGGTTATGAAATAGGCCTTCGTTTAGATGATGTTGATTTATTACTTAATGCGACGATTTATGAAATGTTTGATTATTTTATTTTAGGAGATAATTTAACTAAAAATATTCATAGTGATAATCGTCAACGTGTCCAAATGCGTTCTTTAATTGAAAAACTATTAAAGTTTGATAAAAACATCGTTGCGAATGATTTAGATTCTTGGAATGCAATTGAGCTTGCGATTCAATCTGGTGTTCGTTATTTAGGAAGCGAAATTATTTCACCTAAAGATGAGATGATTTTACCAATTGCCCAAAAAGTTTTAACAAAAATTAAAACGATTAAACAATAAGGAGAAACAAGATGACGCTGACAAAAATTGAAGCAATTACGAGCCGTGATGTTGATTTTGCTAAATGGTATACAGATGTATGTCGCAAAGCTGAGTTAATGGATTATTCATCAGTTAAAGGTTTTATTATTTATCGACCTTACGGCTATGCTATTTGGGAATTAATCCAAGGTTATTTAGATAAAAGATTTAAAGAAATAGGAACGGAAAATGTTTATATGCCGTTAGTTATTCCGGAATCTTTATTCAATAAAGAAAAAGAACACGTTGAAGGCTTTGCTCCAGAAACTCTAATTGCCACAATTGGGGGAAAAAGTAAAATTGAAGATCCTTTAATTATACGTCCAACGAGTGAAGTTTTATTTTGTGAACATTACGCTAAAATTATTTCTTCACACCGTGATTTACCAAAACTTTATAATCAATGGTGTAGTGTTGTCCGTTGGGAAAAAACAACGCGCCCATTTTTAAGGGGTAGTGAATTTTTATGGCAAGAAGGACATACAATTTTTGCCTCAAAAGAAGAAGCACAAAAAAACGCTCTTGATGTTTTAGATATATATGATGATTTAGGAAAAGACTTTTTAGCCATCCCTTTTGTTAAAGGATTAAAAAC
>JAAYJX010000014.1 GCA_012522695.1 Erysipelotrichia bacterium | reverse complement strand
TCTTTTTTTCTGGATTAGTAAAATAAGCCCAATTAACATCATTAACAATTTGATCAGCTAATTGGCCAATGTTTCCTTGAAAATATGAAGACACAACGATTAAGCCCATAAATAAAATAGCGGAATCAATTGTTGAAATTTCAGAATCAAGCGTATTTTGATAATCACGGCTATCATAAAAATGATGATAGAAACCATTTTTAGAAGGTATTGTTTTTAATGTTTTTATAATTTCTAAACAAGCCTTTTCGCCTTCTTTTTTAGTAATATAGCCATATTCAATCCCAACAATAATGCCAGCAAGACAAAAGCCAGTCGCGGCAATCGAGACAACATTTTTTTTATTTGGATAAAAATCAAGCGTTAAACCAAAGCTTCCGTCTTCTTTTCGTGAATTATCCCAAAAATAAGCAAAACAGCTTTCAAGTTCTAATAAAGCTATCTTATCTAATTTCTTCATTTATTAACAAAACCAATCCTTTCTAATCCAGTACGAATAACATCGTTTTGTTCAGATAATTTCCAAACTTGACCATCTAAAGTATTTGCTAACATTAATAAAGTTATGCCCTTATCAATGCCAATATAAGAAGTTGAATACCAATTATTTTCTAAGTCATAAGCATCAAATAAACCGTATTTGCCATTTAAATCGGGAAGACTTTGATAATGTTTTAAAGCCTGCAAAGACTCTTTAGGTGTAAATGGCATCGAACCTAAAGCTGCAGCTGGAGCAACTGTGCCACGAATTTTATAATAATCACTATTAGGCGACCATCCTCGAGGTGGTGTGCCTAAATAACCACTATAGCCAAATTTTGTTTCACAAGCGGTTAGGCCCCAACTATTTTCGGAAAAAGTCTTAATAATGTTTTTATTATCGACACAATAATCATAACTTGCAATTGAAGCATCAACTGAATTTTGAAACCAATCAATTCCATCAGCATCAAGATATTTAGAAAAATCAATAAAAGCGTGTGAAAATTGATGAGTAAAAAGCGAACCAAACCACGAATAAATAAAGTCTTCTCCATCATAAGCGCCGTATTGTTTAGCAAAACTATCGTAATGGACTTTTGTCGTTCTAAAGCTTTCGTTAGGCGCGGCGGCTCCTAAGACGTATAGCATAAGTTGCTCGGCAAAAAAGTCCCAATAACCAGAAAATTTTTGTATATCAGGATTATAACCCATATAAAATTGCGGTTTATTTTTAGCGTGAGGATTGTTACCTGTATACCATAACCAATTAACCTTTGCGTAAATATCATTCGCTAACTTTAAAACTTCATCGCCAAAATATTGTCCAGCAATTAATGCACCGATAACCATAATTGCCGTATCAATAACTGATATTTCTACATTCTCATGTCGCGCACCTGTTTCCATATTTAAAAAATGTGCGTAAAAGCCATTAATGTTTTCTAAAGAATCAATTGTTTCTAAAGTTTTATAAACGCGATTTTTCCCATCGTTATATGTAATCCACTTATATTCAATGCCAATAGGTATCGCCGCTAAACCAAAGCCAACTGAAGCAATTGAAGCAACATTTCCTCTTGCTTGATCAGCAATTAAACCATAGGCTGGAGAGGTTTCATCTTTTTGAACTTCTTGATAAAAGAAATTAAAAGATTTTTCCATTTCGATTAACATTGCTTGTTTATCTTCATCCGTAAAATTAAATTCATTATCTATCGCAGGATCACAACTCGTCGAAGATAAAAGAATTAAAAATAGAAATATTAACTTGAAATGTTTTTTAAATTTGTTCATCTTATTCTCCTGTAATTCCCGCCTGGTCGATTCCTTCAACAAAAAACCTTTGTGTTACAAAATAAATTAATAGTAAAGGTAAAATCGTTAATAGCGTTCCCGCCATATATATGGCTTCGTTAATTGATTTGCCACTTTCACCAGTTTGATTAACCATAGCTTCATATGCCGATTTAAAAACCTCGAGTTGTAAAGTAAGTGTTGTCATATCACTACCCAAATAAAGTGTTGCTAAAACGGTTTCGTTATAATACCAAACAAAGGAAAGTAGGAAAGTTAAGATATAAGCCGGTAATGCACTTGGAACGGCAATTAAAAAGAAAATTGAAAAAGCGTTTGCTCCATCAATTTTAGCGGACTCTTCAATCGATTTTGGCAATTGATTAAAAAATGAATAAAAAAGTAAAATGAAAATCGCACTACGAATACCTTGGCCAAACAAGGCTAAAATAATGTAAGAAAAAATCGAATCGATAAGTTTCAGTTTTGAAAGCAATACGACTTGTGGAATCATTGTTACTTGTTGAGGAACAACAAATGTTAATAAAACAAAAGCGAGTAAAATGTTTTTGCCCTTAAATTTAAATCTTGATAATGCATAGGCAATAAGCGAACTAGCTCCACATTGTAAGATTGATGGCAAAATAGCAACTAAAAATGATCGACCTAAATTAGGCCAAAAATTAAGCGTACTTAACGCATCAATGTAATTTGTTATAACGGCTTTTGTCGGAATGTATTTGACTAAGGGATCAATCACGTCTTGTTGAGACATAAACGAATAGGAAACCATGTAAAGGAGTGGATAGATATACATAAAGCCAAAAACAATTAATAAGAAAAAGATACCAACAGTAAAAATTGGCGCGCGTTTATCGCTTGTTGAAGTAAAAAACCACCTAGCAGATTTGACTATTCTTTTCGGAATGCTTTTAATAAGCCCAAAAACATTTAACCAATATTTTTTTGTAATTATTCTTTTTGGTAAAGTAATAATTCGAATAAAAAAACGTTTAAAGAAAGAACCAATTGCTAAAAAGAATTTTTTCAATTTATTTACAAAGTTTTGCCAAGATAAACGAATTTTTTGTTTAAACTTCATTATTTTATCCTGACCTTTCTTTTTGGTTTACGAATGAAAATTAACACGTAAATTCCTAAAACTAAAACTAAAACAAGAAAATAAATCCAAGCCTCAGCAGCAGCATAGCCAAAACCATATTCAACCGCGTACATGTCTTTGCGTATTTTTGAAATAATTGGATTTAATGAAAACATCGATTGCATAATAACAGCGAAAATAACATTAATGACAATAATCGGATTTAAAGCAGGCAAAGTAATTTTCCAAAAGCTTTCCCACGCATTAGCTCCATCTATTTTTGCCGCTTCATACATACTCTTATCAAGTTTTTGTAAGCCAACCATAAAAATAAGAATTTCTATACCCGTAAACCATAAAATCATAATAAATGAATCTAAGAAAGTACGAATTATATCAATAATAAACATCGGTAAAAAGTTAGAAAGTTGAGCAGTGTTAATTGCTTCGCTTGCTCCGGGGAAAGAGGCAATGCCTTGTGAAATAAACTGATGAATAACCGGACCACTTGTAATAACAATTGGTAAAAAGAAAATCATTCTAAAGAAACCTTTACCCTTAGTAATAGCGTTTAATAATAAAGCAATAATTAAAGAAACAACGATAATAACAGGAATAAAAACGATCATTTGCACAAGATATGAACTAATTGCAGCTTTAAAATCAACATCATCAAATAAAACTGCTCGTACATTTTCTAAACCAAGATATTCTTGAACAATGCCTGTTGGAGTAACATTTACTTGATTGAAAGAATAAATAAAAGATTGAATAATTGGATAAACGCTAAAAACAATAAAACCGATAATCCAAATTGAGCTAAAGACCATCGCAATCCAAAAATCGCTTTTTTGCTTAATGCGTTTTGTCTTTTTCTTTTCTTTAAACGTTTTCAATTATTAAATACCCCTCCGCTAAAACTTCTTTTCCATCATATGTAAATGGCTTCTTTTGATAATTAACAATAAGACTAAATCCGTTATTATACGAGGTCATATATACGCCAGTAGCTAGTTTAATTCGATTTAAAACAAACGTATCTTGGAAATGTTTCAAAACATTATTAATTTCTTGGTAAGTAAGAATGACTTTATCTTGCCATTGATTCATTTGCGAAGAAAATAAATATTCACTATTTGTATTAAATAATTCAATCGCGTCCTCTTCAGTTAATAAGAAATTAGGATAGACGTTATAGTCAATAAGTTTTAAAATACTTTGGCGATTATAATTTAGATTGAGTGGTTTTGAATACATATTTAAATAGCCGGATAAAACCATTTGATAAAACGGCACACTTTCAAAACCAATATAAAAACCACTATTGTCAAGATCAGTGTCAATAACACTATTTGCTCTACTTAACATATAATCATTTGGCATTGATAAATTGACTTTAACATTAGCTTCTTTTAATAAAGCAACATAATCGTTTTGTACTTCTTTTCGTGATGCACTATAAGCAAAATGCGAAGAATATAATATATTTGATAAATCACTAATATCAATTTGAACATCTTGATCAATTTGTTTTTGTAATTCCTTTTCATCTAAAGAAAACTTCTCTTTAATTTTTGCAATATTTAATAAAACACGTTTTTCTAAGTTTTGTTCATTCGGATAAGTTAATTTATCAAACGTATAAATTTCTTGGTTAGATATTGTTTTCGCGATGTCATTAGGACTATAGCCACGCGCCTCTTGATAAATTAAACCATAGTCAAAAGCAAACGATAAACTACCATTATCTAATGTATTTTTTAAATCAAGATAATGAGAGGCGTTATTATTTTTGCTTAAGCTAAAGCGCGAATAATGAGGATTAGAAAATCCGCCTTTTTGATAACCAAGTGCTGAAACATTAATATTTTTTACATTATTTTTATATAACTCATCAACATATTCTTGAAGAGAAGTTACTTTACTCGTCGTTGTTTCTGCATTACCAAAAATATTCGGTTTATTTTCTGACATTAAAAATTGTAGTCGCATACTAATTTCTTCATTTGTTGATATGTTTTTCGTTAACAAGTTGTTGTTAATTAAATACTCACGATAAATTTGCGCCATTTTTGCGATATTTGTTTTAGGCTCTAAAAGGTGAATTTTTAAGTTAATATCATAAACATATGGATTTTCTAAAAGTGTAATAGAACCATTACCTTCTTTATCAACATATTTAAAATATTGTTCGCGTAAATAAAACTGTGTGTAAGCATAATTATAATTTATGCGGTCGATTCCTTTGACACTTGCGTTAATCGAAGCATATTCCTTACCTTTATTAATAATTGATAACATTCCTCCAGCGTCTTCATAATTAATTCCATAAACTGGCATAGCTACCATCTTAAGTGGATTTGTACTAGCGTTACGAAGAACACCGTTATGACCTAAAATACCAATATCATCACCATAAACACGTTCGGAATATTGTTTGGTGGCGATTGTGTCTTGACCTAAGTTAATTAATGCACCGGCTCCATCAGGAATAAAAATATAGCCATCATCTTGTAAACCATAAGAAGATGCAAAACAAGGATAAGGAATAATATGTGTTAAAACCGCCTCAGTTTTTTTCTTTTCAACAATTTTATCGCCAGGAATATCAATTGATAAAACTCCGTCATCGCTTAAGTGCAAGTGCATTTCAAGTTCAACGCCGATATCTTTTAAATTAATTTTCATCTTTACACCATTAGGACTATAAGTGAAATTAGTTGAACCTTTTAAAGTTGTATAAGAACGTTGGATAATACGGTTATCTTTAAAATATCCTACTGTTAATCCTTCACTTAAAAAAGTCGTCCAAGTTTGTGAATTAATACCATCATCATCAACACGTCTTCCTGAATAATAAGTAAGGTCTAAATTTTTATCATAGATTTCAAATGATAAATTTTCTTCATTCATTAAAAAATCATAGTTTTCAAGCTCAAGTAAATGCGTCTTTTGTAAAGCCGTATAATTTCTTAATTCGTTTTGGTTTGTTTCATCTTGAACAAAACTAAGGCTCACTAAAGAAATAACAATTGCAATAACAAAGCCATATAATCCTAATTTACGTAGACGCCTATGCATTTCTTAATACCTCACGTAAGACTTGAGCGATATAATCAAACAATTGTTTTGAAAGCATATAAAGCATATATACCGCTAAGATGAAAAAGATAAAACATACAGCCGTTAACAAAATATTTTTTATAGTTTTAGAAAACGAATAATCATGCATTTCTTGATAGTTTTTAAAAAGTAAAACGACACACCAACCATAAATTAAAACATTCGCTAACGTATAAATAAATCCTTCATTTAATGTAAGAATGCGACTTAATAAGAAAATTGGTAAAGCAAATATTAAATAAGGTGTTAAAGCATAAATCGTTCCAATATAAAGGTGTTTTAATTTTCCTTCGCCATCACTTACTGTTGAAACAAAGTAATTAGCAATAATCCATAAAAAGAGTGGTGCAACAGAAAAGAAAACTAATTCAAAAATTTGTGTGTTATAAATATTGCGTGATGAAAATAAATAACCAGTTATTAAAACATTTAAAACTTGTAAAGCGATAAACCAGACATAAAGAAGACTAGCCGAAAGAACACCTGCCCCTCCTTCATATTTAATTAAATAGACTGCATCAGAAGGTTGTCTTTGAAATTTCAAACCAAAAGTCATTTGTTTAGTAGGCTTAAGTGAGTTAAGCTTTCTAAAAAGCAAAGCAATCCGATCAAAAATCTTTGTACGACGATAAACAATATAAAGTGCTAAAACGCCCATTATTATGCCAATAACAACCCAAAACAAAGATAATAAATTGTTTTGTAGCCAAATATTACGAATATTCCAAAAAGCTTCTGAATAGCCATTTCGATCTTCAGCTAATTCATATTGCTTAAGAGCTAATTCGTAATTACCTAGCTTCATATTAGCGGCAGCAAGAGCCTTATAAGAAAGAATAAACATCTCGTTCATTTGAATAATTTCTTCCCAAAGAGCTTGGCCTTCTAAATATAAACCATCGACATAATAATCAACGGCCCTAAAAATTAAATTTGCAAAGTCTGTCGTTTGATAAGTAATAATTGCGCTTGTTTCACTATCTAAAATTGCAAGTTTTCGATTAGGTAAAACACTAATTGCAGTTGGTTGTTTTAAATTACCAAAACGTTCTGTGTATTCATTTATATCGCCAAATAAAAATAATAAATTACCAAAGCTATCATAAACAACAATTTGTCCATCACTTGTTACACCAAAAATATTGTCGCTTTCATCAATTGAAATTGAAACGATTTTTTTTACTCCATAACTTGGCGACATAATAATATTGCCTAGGGTATTTAATTTTTTAATGGGAGCGTTGGCATCACCACTAGTTACTGTATAAAGAAGTCCTTGTGAATTAAAAGATAAATTATTAGGTGAAGGTGGTGCAGCTTTTAAAATCGACTCTTTTTGCTGTTTTGAAAAGAAGATATCTTGTAAAAAGGAGGCAAAACTTTTTTCAGTCCTATTTGCGCCGACATAACCCATAAATTCGCCTTCGATATTCATTTGAATAACGCCTTTTGTTGCCCCATCAGAAATAATATAAATGCCTTTTGGATTAACGGAAACTTTTGTCGGTGTAAACGGAGAGGATAAACCAAATAATGGTGTGTCGGGTTTTAATATTTGTTTATGTAAAACTCCAGTATCTTTTTCATATACATTAACGACGCGCCTTGTTTTATCAGCGACATAATAATAAATTTCATCAAAAGAAACACCAGTCGGACTACTTAGTTCTTCATCAAGGACGCGTTTAATTTGATGCTCTTCATCTAAAATAACAACACGTGCATTACCTGTATCAGCAACAATTAACGTTTCTTCGTAGTGATCGTAAACTAAATCTTGTGGATTAGTAAATTCGGCAGTTACAAGTTCATTAGGTTCATATGCTGTTTGTGTTGCAACAAGAGTATTGTCTGGCCCCATAGTCATCGTTCCATAAGGAGCAGAAGCTTTTATTTCCCTTGTAAGAGAAGTTAAAGAAGACATTAAGAAAAGGAAAACAAAAAGACTTGAAATGATTAAAGTAATAAGTTTTTTTTGTTTCACTTTTTCTCCTTTCTTACTTAATTCCTGAATTCGCCATCGTATCCATAACTTTACTTTGCATAAAGATAAAGATAATTAAGTTAGGTAAAAACATAATTAAGGCACTTGCCGCAGCAAGTCCTTGGCCAATTCCTCCTGTTGTCCCAGCTGTAAAACTAGAAATATAATAAGCAAAAGTTTTTAACGATTCGTTATTAATATAAAGAACTGAAGCTTCTATATTTCCCCATGCTGATTGGAAAGATAAAATAGCAATCGTTGCAATTGCAGGTTTTGTCATCGGAATAATAACGCGGAATAAAATATCTAACTCGCGCCCACCATCAATATAACAAGCCTCAAGTAATGAATCAGGCACTTGATCGATGTTTTGTTTCATTAAGAACAAACCAACCGGCATCGCAATAATTGGTAAGATATTTGCAATAAAACGATCAGTTAAACCAAGATTTACAATAATAATAAAACGCGGAATTGAAACAGCAATTGGAATAAACATTAACGCCAAAGTATTAATTTCAAAAAGAAGTTTTTTACCACGGAACTCTTTTTTAGATAAAATATATGCGGCGGAAACTGATAAACCAACACTTAATAAAACTGTTAAAATCGCGACAATAACTGAATTAAAAACATATCTCATCGCTGGAACTGTGGTCGTCGACATTCTTTCAAAAAGTAATTTAAAATTATCGACCGTTGGATTTACGACAAAAAATGAAGGCGGGAATTTAAATAGTTCATCGGCCGGTTTAAAAGCAGTAGTAAAAATATAAATAATTGGAAGTAACATAAAAAGGGCAACTGGTAACAAAATAAGATAAAACTTAACTTGTGACCAAGAAAAGCGCGATGGGTTTACTTTACTACCTTGATACCGTGACATTTTCTCCCTCGATTTGTTTATTTTCTATTTGCAGTACGTTTTCTTTTTGTTTAAGAATAATTTGTTTTGGACCTCTTTTTTGCTTTCTTTCATCGGTTGCTAAAACGCGATTAACAATTTTACTCGTCAGATAAATAAATAATAATAAGACAACAGATAACGCCGAAGCATAACCCATTTCATATTTAATAAAACCGTAGTCCTCAATATGATTAACAATTAATTGCCCAGCGTAATTAGGCGTCGGATTAGACCCACTTAATTGAACACCTATTGCGCCGGCTTGGAATGTTGCGACAATCGCCATGACGGCGCCAAAAAGAAGTTGTGGTTTCATGGAAGGAAGCGTAACGTGGATTAATTCTTGAAAACGATTTTTCATCCCATCAATATAAGCCGCCTCATAAAGCTGCGAATCGACGTTTAAAATACCTGAAAGCATTGATAAAAAGCCAACACCAGAACTACTCCAAACTGTTACAAGACACATAATTGGAAAAAGATGTTTGGTTGATTGTAACCATTGTATTGGCTCTTCAATAAAGCCAGCATTTAGTAAAAATGAGTTTAAATATCCATTTGCATCGCCATTAAAAATAACGACCCAAACTACTTGCATAGCGATACCCCCAACTAAAGAAGGAGAGTAAATCAAAAGAGCTAAGATAGTGCGTGGTAATTTTGGAATTTGTGCTAAAAGCCAAGCAAGAAAAAACGATAATAAGAAACTGGTTGGGCCGACAATTGCTGCAAAAAGAATTGTATTTGGCAAAACAATTTGCATAAAGACTTTATCTTCGGTAAACATAAAAAGATAGTTATTTAAAAGGACAAAATCAGGCCTTGTAATTGAATCAAAATTTGTAAATGATAAAAACATCGCAACGACAACCGGCAAAACAATAAAACATAAAAAACCAAGTAAATAAGGAGCCATAAAAAGCAAAGACCACTTATTGCCCTGAACTGAAGTTGTTCCCTTTTTAGGAGAAAAACCTCTTTTAAGTTTTTTTGTTTCTACGCTTGTTGCTGCCACCCTTTAATATCCTCTAAATTAGCAAACTTATATATTTTTAAAACTTCACCAGTTTGTGATAAATAGCCAAATTCTAGCATTTTACGACGAATTTCTTTGTTCATCGTAATAATAGCAGCATCAAGAGAAGTGCGAACGTTTTCTCCGCCTAAAACGACATTATTCCAAGTGTTAGAAAGTTCTCTTTCAAGCATATACCACCCAGGAACGCGCGGATACTCTTTTAAATCTTCCCACTGCGCTAAAATAATTTGTTTATGGTTTTCCGGTAATGTTGAATTCATAAAAGCATTAAGATTAGCTGAATTGTAAATATATTCAGAACCATACATTTTCCGTAAATTATTTGAAAATTCTGTTTGAATTTCTGCACTCGACCACCATTTCATTAATTCCCATGTTTGATTAATATCTTTAGCTTTATTCATCATAATCATCGAAGTTGCACTGCCTGCATAATAACGATTAATTTGGCCGTCTTCATCTTCCATTCCAGGCGCTAAGGCAATATCCCACTTACCAGTTAATTCCGGTGCAGCATATTGAAGCTTTAAATATGTTTCTAAAGTTGAAACGCCAATTGGTAAAGAACCATTTCGGAAACTATCGAAAAAGTTATTTACTTGTAAAGGTACACCATAAAGCAAATAAAGATTTGTCATTAACTTAACTGCGTCAATTCCTTGAGGTGAATCAATTGAAGTAGAAATTGAATAATCATCATTATATTTAAAAAGCTCACCACCCATTTGTTGAATAAATGGGGCAGTTGTCATTATTGATTTAGAAGCAACTGAACTAGATAAAGGAACATAATAATTCATTCCCTTTCTTTGTAAAGACGGCAAAAGATTTATAACTTCATCCCAAGTATTAGGAACACTAATGCCGGCTGCATTTATTAAATCATGACGATAAAAAGTTACATAAAAATCTTGTGTTTCAGGTAAGCCTAAACCAATATCATCAGCAACTAAGGGAATTAACGCTCCAGGTGAAAATTGCTTAATTGTCTTGTTATAATCACTAAATTTACGCAAATCATACGTTAAATGTCTAATTCCTAATTCATAAGGTAACCAGTTACTTAAACCTAAAACAGCATCAGGCGAGCTACCTGCTGCACTTGATAAGATAATTTTTCCTTCATCAGCCAGACGAACAAAATTGACTTTAATACCTGTATTTTTTGTAAAAGTAGAATCGGCTAAATCTTGCATTAAGTCAACATACATCGTCGGGCGACTAACCCATATTTCTAAAGCGTCCTCATCAGTATAAGTTAGTGTTGGAGCAAAACTTCCAAAAAATCTTTTTACACCTTCCCAAAAAGAAAACCAGCTGCTTTTTTCTTCATATATTGTTTTATCATGAAGGCTCGCTAATATGACTTTATCAAAACTGACTTCACTATTTGTAAAGTATAAACTTGCTGCAGATATATTTTGTGAAATCGAGCCAGAACCTTCAGCTAAAGTTGCATTATTGTTTGGTAAATACTGTGGTTTTTTTAATAAAGAAAGTAATGTTTGATACGCACTTTGAATATATGAACTGCCTTGATTTACTAAATTAGATCCATTATATTTTTGTGCTAAATCATAATAATTTTTTAGTTCCAAACTATAAGACTTTAACAAATCAACGATTCCAGGAAAGTCTTCTTCTGGCGTCCATTCACGTGATGTATCGCCTTCTTGAACACTTAAAGTTCTTAGCTGTAAATATATACTAGAGATAGCTTCGCTTATTTGACTTAATCCATCTGTAATTGGCGAGAAGACAGTTGCATCAGTTGTAATTGAAAAAAGATTTAACCCCTTTTCTAAATAAATTTTAAAAGGTTCATCACCAAAACTTTCGCCTAAACGATGGACACTAAATTTTTTATTTGCGAATAAAGGATAATGATATAACTCACCAAAAGGCACTTCTCCGTTTATAGCAAAACGGAAAAAAGTCGCTTTGTTTGCAATAGAATTATAATAGTTAACGGCTAAAGCATAATATCCTGTTTCAGGAGCTTCAATTTGATAAGTTAATGATTGAGTAAAATCAGCTTTAGATAAAACAATCGTATTTAATTTTAATTCCTTTGTTTGATAAGGAGTGACATTAACGTCTTTAGAGACGCGATGTTCAATTGAATTATCATTTTTTGTATAAGGGTATTCGGCCTCATAAATTTGCATCGATGCGTCAACGTTTGAACTAGAATGATTATTTAAATATTGTTCATAAGAAATTGTTGGTTTAATTGAAACGACTTCGCCGCCTGCAATAAAAATATTACCCGTCGTCATCGTTATAAGAATAGTATTTAGACCACTTTCAAAATGTAACGCTAGAGGCTTAGACAGCTTATTTAAAAAATCTTGAGCAAATTGTTTTTCATAAGCCTCAACTTTAACTTGCATAGGCATAATGTCATTGCCGTTTAGATCTGTTTCATAAGGTTCAAATTCATTTTGCCACGAAGTGTAAACATTAACTTTTTCGCTTACTAAAACATCATTAATTACTAAGGAATAGTTATTATCGTTTAGGCCATTACCGCGCACATACAAATTTAAAAGTAAATTATAAACGCCTGCCTCTTCGAGCGTGACATTAAAACTTGCAGAGGTGTTGTAATCTAAGACAACAACATCGCCATTATAAAGCGGATCGTTAATTGTAATGCCATCAGTTAAATTAATACTTTGTAAAACGTTTTGTGGAGAATTAATGATTTCTTGTTGATAGAGGTTTTTGGCATATTCAAAGCCGAGTTCTTCTTTTGGACGTTTAACATTAACAATTGTGATTGTTAGAATAATAACGACCAAAAGAGCACTACTAATAATCCATTTATTCCGTTTTTTCATGATTTAAGGGAAACAGACAAAAACAATTAACTAAGTATATAAATTTTCAAAGCGTTGGAGGGCACTTTGATAAGCAGCGTTAGCGACATCTTCTAAACCTTGTGCGTATGAAGCCCAAGTAAGATTTCCAAGCCAGCATTGATCGATAACTTGGCCAATTTTTGGGTTTGTAATTGATTCGCCATCAACAGTAATTGTTGTAGTTTGACCAACACGTCGATTCCAACGACTATTAATATAGCCAGGAATAACTTTAACGCCTTCAACAATACCATTGTCAATTGTTGCAAAAACTTCTTCTAGGCCATCAATACGGCTAGTTTTAAAATATTCGTCAATAACATCCTCATCAGTTGTAAGTGGTAAAGAACTAAACTCATCGTTATTAGTATCTAACTCTAATCTTTTTAAAATACCTTCAGTTCCAAAAGACATATAACGAGCAAAATCATAAGCATATTCAGGCTCTTCACAAGTTGGTGAGATTCCAAGATAATCACCAATAATAGGTGTAACTCCACCAGGTGTACCAATAAATGATTTATCAAAGCTCGAGCTTTTTTCATTAATATTAGGAATTTCGTAAGTTTGGCCCCATCTTAAACCGAGTTTGCCATCATTCCAAAATTCAACAACATCGTCGTAACCCATCGCTTCTCTTTCTTCAGCAGTTAAACTATCAAAAGTCATTTTATTTGCGCGTAAATAAGCAGTTTCACTCATCGCAGTAGCAAATTCATCAGACGTTAAGTTATATTTTTCACCATCAAAAGTAAACCATTTCAAGTCTTCATTTAAAGAGGATGGGTACCATTCGAAAATCGTATTCTCAAAGTTTAGTCCCATAACCCCATCATTTGGTTTTTTTAATGCAGTTACTGTATTTTTGAATTCCGTGTAAGTAGGTGAAACATCTAAAGGTGCGATATTGTAAGTATCAAGTAACTCTTCGTTTACAAAATACCCCATCATATGCATGGCAAATGGTATTGAATAAATGCCATCAAAATAATGTGTTGCCTCTTCGATTGGGAGTGGTATTTTACTCCAATCATCATCTTCATCTGCGTATTGTTTGATGTCTAATAAATATTGATTTTCTAAGCCGAAAGTCATATTCGTTAGCATAAAAACATCTGGCATATTTCCTTTTGAGGCCATCGCGGCAATTGCATCTTCATAAGCTGCGGTATTAATATTTTCAACAATATTAATTTTGACATTCGTTTTTTCCTCATAAGCTTTAATAAGCCTTCGCTCGAGATTATTTTTTTCCTTTGTATCTAAATTCCAATTAACATACGTTAGTTGTGCAACATAATCTGGTCCTGTAGGTTTACATCCAGCTAAAAAGGCAACCGACACTAAACAAAGACAAAACATTTTAACTAATTTCATTTTTAGTTCCTCCGTCATTTAATAAATTAATAAGAAGATTTTTGAGCATATTTTTTCGCCCATTTTATATTTTAATTATACTAGCTTATATCAAATAGTAAAATTGTATCTTAAAAACGCGCATATATTTCCGCACGAACTTCTCAAAGAATTGTGCTAATAGAACTTGAAACTATTTTTCATTAATTACTTCGGAGTTTCATATTGATTGATAATAATTAATCTTAAATATACAATTTAATTAGATAAAGGAGTTTTAACGATGTTAAAAACAAGAGAAATATTAAAAGACGTTTATTATGTCGGTGCAAGCGATCACCGTTTAAAATTATTTGAAAACCGTCACCTTATTACACATGGTATGGCGTATAATTCATACCTCGTAATTGATGAAAAAATTGCTCTTTTTGATACAGCCGATAAATCAGTAAGAGTACCTTTTTTAGATAATGTTAATCATGTCCTACAAGGTAGAAAAATTGATTATCTAATTCTTCATCACGCTGAACCAGATCACGCTGATTTAATTGATGAAATAATGCAAATGAATCCTAACCTTATTTTAGTTGCAACAAAAATTGCAATTACTTATTTGAAACAATTTTATGACCTTGATTTAGAAGGAAAAACAATTGAAGTTAAAGAAGGCGATACATTAAGTTTAGGTAAAAAGACCCTAAAGTTTTTTATGGCCCCGATGGTTCATTGGCCTGAAGTTATGGTTTCTTATGAAATGAGTGAAAAAATCCTATTTTCTGCTGATGCTTTTGGCTCTTTCGGCGGACTTGAAGGTAATTTATTTTCAGACGAACTTGATTATGAAGAAAAATGGGTAAACGAAACAAGAAGATATTATTCAAATATTGTTGGTAAATATGGTCTACAAACTTTGTCATTATTAAACAAATTACAAAACGTTGAAATTAAATATTTATTTTCATTACACGGACCACTTCATCGTACAAACATTTCTTTCTTAATTGATAAGTATAAAAAATGGGCAACTTATACACCTGAAGAAAAAGGTGTTGTCATTGCTTATGGTTCCATTTATGGAAATACAGAAGAAGTAGCTAATATTCTGGCAGGATATTTAGGAGATTTAGGCGTTAAAAATATTTCTTTATATGATACATCTATAACGCATGTTTCTTATATTATTAGAGATATTTTTCGCTTCTCGCACGTTGCATTATTAAGTGCGACTTATAATTTAAGAGTGTTTCCACCGATGGAGGCATTATTAAATGATATTACTGCAACAGGGATTAAAAATAGAACTTTTGCGATAATTGAAAACGGTTCATGGTCACCAACAGCTGATACACTTATTCGCGCTCAATTAGCTAAATTACAAAATACGACAATTTTAAATAGCGAAAAATTTACAATCAAATCACGAATAAATGAAGAACAACGTCCCGCTTTATATGAACTAGCGAAGAAAATAGCAGAAGGTATTAATTCTTAATTTAAAGTAATTGCTTATAAGTAGTTATTTCAATAACTAAAACACGCGTTAACCAAGGATATTTTTTCTTAAGCATTTTAACATATGCTTCATCATAAGAAAAAGAGGCTTCTCCTTCGAGTAAAAAGCCAGTCCCTTGATACTTATTAAAGCCGACAACTTCTCGGCTTCCAATTGAAATTTTGACGTTTTTATTTTTTTGGACATTTTTTTCTAATGTTTTCATAACGCCAGCCGGAATTAAAAAAGTATTTTCATCAACAACGGTTATATATGTATTCCACGTATTTGTAATATGCGGCTCTTTTTTATACCATGAAACGATGGCAACAACGCCTTCTTTTGTTAAAACTTCTTTTAATGTATCAGATAAAACCATATTTTTTGTTTCCCTCATCATTATAAACGATGTTTATTAATATAATTTACGAAAGTGCTTACAGCATTTTAGACAAAGGTAATAAAAATTAAAAAAGATTAGCAAACGCCAATCTCTTTCAACGCAAACTAAAGAATGTTGTAAATGTTCTTTTTAATTAAACTATTTATGTATTTACTTTATAATTTGACGATTTTTGAAGCTCTTA
>JAAYJX010000114.1 GCA_012522695.1 Erysipelotrichia bacterium | reverse complement strand
ATTTCTCACGAATATTTGAATAGTCAATACCATTAGCGTGGTCTTTTAAATCTTTTCCAATTACACCGAAATATTTAATGAGTAATTCTTCAGAGGCGTTTGCTAGTTCGCCAATTGTTGTAATTCCAAGATCGTTTAAACGCTTTTCTAAACGCGAAGAAATTCCCCACATAGAAGAAAGAGGCTTAATCGGCCAAAGCTTTGTTTTAATATCGTTTTTATGCCAGTACGCAATTCCTTCGATTGTTTTTTTACCTTCAAACTCTAACGCACATTTTGCTAAAAACATATTTTCGCTAATACCTGCACTAACTTTTAAACCAGTCTTTTTATTAATAGTTTTAATGATTTCCTTTACTAATGCATAAGGACTTAGATTATAAAACCTTAAGTAAGGCGTCAAATTAATAAACGACTCGTCAATCGAATAAATATGTAAATCGTCTTCACCAACGAAGTCGAGTAAAATCGACGTTACGATAGATGACATTTCAATATATCGAGACATCCTTGGTCTAGCAAAAATAAGGTCATCGCGTTTTGGTAAATCTCTTTTTCTTAATCGCGAAGGCACGCCTTGGCTTTTTAAATAAGGCGAGACAGATAAAACAATTGTCCCTTCGCCCCGCTCATCATCACAAACAACAAGAGGGGCTTGAAAAGGATCGAGTTTGCGATCAAGACATTCGACATATGAATAAAAGGCTTTTAAATCTAGGCAAGCAATAAGTTGTTCTTTCTCCATAAATGCATTATAAAGTAAAAAAAAGTTGTTTATTAGACTTGACTTATTTTATGAAAAAGTCATTTATTAAGAATATAAAAAAACGAACGTTAAAGTGTTATACTAATTGTTAGTGATAGTGCTGTTTTTTAAAAGGAGAACCAAAAATGAGCGACTCTAACGCCGTCATTGAAACAATTATAAAAATTTTTTCAACACCATTTGTTCTTGATACAATAATTATAATTTTTCTTCTTTTTTCTTTTATAGTAGGAATTCGAAGAAAAGGTTGGCGCTCAATATGGCGATTTATTTTTGTTGTCATCCTTTTAATTGGCTTAGGCCTTTTTGCCTTAAAACCTATGGCAAATTGGCTCGCGAGTGATAAGTTTTTTAACGCAATTAATTTTCACCCTAAATTTGATTATGGTGGCGAAGAGCCGATTGATTTAACATCTATTACTCATTTAATTTATGTTTTGGGTCGCATTTCAACTAATCGCGAATTATATACTTTGGCTTATAGTAAAGAATTAGCTTTTGGTTTATGTCGTGCTATTAGTTGGTTTGGCATTGTTCTTTTTGTTCACCTAATTTCTTGGGTTTTTTCTGCCTTGCTTTGGCTTTTAGTTCGTCGCGTTATTCCTAAAAGAGTACGTTTTAAAAAACCAATGCCTTTTCTTGGTGGAATTATTGGTTTGTTACAAGGTGTAATTCTTATTTCTTCTTACATGGTTGCAACCGGCGCAATTACTCCAGGCTTTGCTTATATTTATGAATCTGGTAAGGCCGGATTATTTGGTCTTGATGATTCAATTGTGGGTATAGTATCGATTTTAAATCCAAAAAATTCGTCATTATTTGGTGCGTTTTCACTGGAAGGACATGTTTTTTCGTTTGATGTTGAAGATGGCGAAGATACATATTTTACTAGCGGTGAATTTGTAACATTTGGCGAAGCACTTATTTCTAGTGAACTCGATGAAGGAACGATTGAAGAAATAATTGAACAATTTGAAGAAGAGTGTTATGTCGATGGGAACTTTGTTTGTACGATTTAATTAAACTTGAAAATTCCTCTTATTATTTATATACTTATTGAGCGTTTGGGGCTGTAGCTCATTTGGGAGAGCGCATCGTTCGCAACGATGAGGCAGCGAGTTCGATTCTCGTCAGCTCCACCAAAAAAATGAAAATTCCCTCATGATTTTGCTCAAAACAGCCAAGATTTGTAGGGATTTTTTAAAAATAAAACAAAACGACAACAAATTTTCGTTATTATTTATTATTGCTTTTTAATTAAATCAAGAAGATCGTTAATATAGTATTCTTTAAACTCTGGATCAGTAAACATTGTCGCAACCCCTTCTTGCCCTTGGAGTAATTGGACGAGTAAAGGCATTACAACACTTGAAAAAATAATCATATATCGCGTTGTTAATTTTTTTGGATCGTCTGTTTTCATAATAAGGTTTAGTTGTTTATATACGAGTTCTGTAAATTCATTTTCAGCAAAAAACGAATTAATTAATTCATTGGCAGAAAGTAATTGGCTATCAAGCGACAAAAAGAGATATTTTGTTACGCCGACATTATTAACAACAAAGTTGTACAAAAGGGTTAATGTTTCAAACAAGAAAGAATCCATGTCTTGAGTTTCGTTTAAGGTGATGAGCCTTTCCATAATTTCTTGTTTTAATTTATTTAATACTTCAAAAATAACTAGTTGAATTAAATTATCCTTAGAACCAAAGTGATAATTAACAGCAGCGACATTCATATTTGTTGCTTCAGCAATGTCTTTAATTGTTACCGCTCCCTTTTCTTGGATAAGAACCCTTGTCTTATCAATAATCATTTGCTTTACTTCATCTCTTGCCATTTCATATCTCCTTTTAAATGTAATTTTAAATAGCGTTTCTATATATATTTTACTATTTGTTTGTTAGAATGTAAACGTACATTTGAAATGTGCATTTAAAATTCGTATTTGGAGGTAGATATATGCTATATATTGTCACTGGTGCAACAGGCCATTTAGGAAACACCCTAATTAAAAAACTATCAATGGAAGGCAAGAAAATTCGTGCTTTTGTTTTGCCTGAAGAAAAAGCAACCATGCTTGATGCTTATCCTGTTGAAATTATTCGAGGAAATGTTTTAGACAAAGATTCTTTGCGTAACTTATTTGATTTAAGCAATACACCTTATTCATACCAAGATGTTTGTTTAATACATTGCGCTGGCATTATTTCAATTAGCAATTTTCAAAACAAGCTAATGTACAACGTCAACGTTAATGGAACAAATAATATATTAAGGTTTGTCAAAGAACTAGGAATTGGCCATTTAATTTATATCTCAAGTGTTCACGCCCTTAAAGAACCAAAAAACGATACTTTAATTGAAGAAACATTAATTTTTAATGAAAATGAAGTTGTTGGAAGTTATGCAAAAACAAAAGCTGAGGCAACGAGGAATGTTGTTGAGGCGCTAGGAGAAGGATATCCAATAACAATTATTCATCCTTCTGGAATTATTGGTCCTTTTGATTTTGGTCGTGCCCATATGACGAGGCTAATTACTGATTATTTCAATGGAAAACTCAACGCTCGTGTTAATGGTCAATATGATTTTGTTGATGTGCGCGATGTTGCAGATGCTATTTATACTGCGAGTATTAAAAAAACTTATGGCCCATATTTAATTACTGGACATCAAATTACTCTTAAAGATTTTTTTGCTAATATGCAAGAAATCGCTGGTCGTAAAAATAAACCAGTCGTTTTTACTCATTCATTTGTGAAGATTTTTTT
>JAAYJX010000013.1 GCA_012522695.1 Erysipelotrichia bacterium | reverse complement strand
TTTCCTTTTTATTTCCAACGATTTCAGGTCGATATGTTAATCTTATTCCTTTAAAAAACTTCGAAAATATTAGTGGTAGTATTTTTACTTTTACACCGACAATAATGTTATTTTTTGTAGGTGTATACAACTCCTTTAAAAAGCGTAAGTTTTCACACTTTATCCCGATTATCTTTTTTATTTTTGCTTTATTTACACCTTTTTTCTATTATGCTTTTCATGCCTTTACAGTGATGTATAGTCGTTGGCAAATTATTGTGGTAATTTCCCTTATTACTTATGCTGCTTTAAATTTTGATGAACGCAAAAATATACCTTCTTGGGTTTCTTTGACTTCTTTTATTATTACTTTAACTTTAATGCTAGTTGCTTATCGCCTTGCCGTTTCAATTGAATCAGAGCAAGTTAAAATTCTTAGTGAACAATATTGGGTTTTCTTTTATCAAATAATTGTTTGTATTTCAACAGGCATAGTATTATTCATTAATTGGCGTAAAGAATATCTTAGCAAAATTTTAATGGGTACTTTAGCACTAGAGGCGGTAGTAATGGGTAATTTTGTAATGAATTTCCACGGTGTTATTTCTTATAAAGATTCACTTAGTGGTGGGCATGAAAATTATACAGTGGAAACCGAAATTATCAAAAATCTTAATGAATATGATAATTCCTTTTATCGTGTACAATCGACGCGCGCCTATTTAAGTAATGACAATTTGCCTGCTGTAGAAAACTTTAATGGTACTTCAACGTTTCACTCCCTTTATAATTTTGATGTTATTGATTTTGTAAGGATGTCACATATTTTTAAACACGACACTTCATGGATTGGTGGCGCTCAAGAGAAACGTTATAACTTAGATGCTTTTTTAGGTGTTAAATATTACTTATTTAAAGAATCAGAAACAACTTTTTATAAAGATGGAGAAAGATACGTTTTTGATATGAATGTTCCCTTGGGATATACGCGACTTGAACAATTAGAAAAACCTGGTTATCGCCTTTATCAAAATGATGAGGAAAATTATATTTCTTTAGGTTTTACTTATGATACTTTGTATTATAAAAATCCTGGTGAAAACCGAATATATAATGATTTTCATACTCGTAATAATCATTCGTTTGATGTTATACGTAATGAAGAGGCTTATTTAAAAGGAGCGATTTTAGAAAATGAGGATATAGAATCCATTCTTGATGAATATTCACATTTTAATGCTTCTGAAGCCCCCACTTTAGATGCAAAAAGAATTTATACTAAAAAAACTTTATATGATACTGACTTTTATTTTAATCCTTTTCAACCAGATCTTTATTTAGATGGATACGAGACGTTTCCTTTTAGTGAGGCAAGTACAAAAGTTGTTAGAGATAAAACGCAACTTGTTATCACGCCTACTAGCGGTAAGTATATAACTACTCAACCTTCTTATTTAATGATTCGTTATCCATTAAAAATGCCCTCAACTGATTATCGAGGACGTATTTATTTAATAGGGGATGGTTATAATGAAAACGGAGAACTAGATCCAACTTTAGACCGCGTTTTGACAACTGATTATCATAATAATAACGAAGCCTATCAAAAATATTATCGTGGATTTTACGCTACTGAACCTGTCAAAAAAATAATTATCGTTCCGGCTGGTACTGGAATTGTCTACCCTAATACGGAAGTTTATGTTGAAAGTTGGAGCGACATTCAAAATAAATTAGCTAATTTAAAACAATACCCTCTTACGGATATTATTAGCGATACTAATTATTTCTCTTTTAAAACTGATTTTAGTGAGGAACGTTTTGTTATTACGCAAGTAGCTTATGGTAGTGGTTGGCAAGTTTACGCAAAAAATAGTAGTCAAAATGAAAAATTACAAACTTTCAACGCCCAAGGCGGGTTTGTTGGTTTTGTTTCTAAAAAAGGCGAAACAACGTATGAAATGAAATATTTTACACCATATTTATCAACT
>JAAYJX010000113.1 GCA_012522695.1 Erysipelotrichia bacterium | reverse complement strand
TTGAGACGTTTTTAAACTTTGATAATAAAGTAATATTGGCACTAAATACTAATCAGCAACTCGACATGATTAAAGAACTTTTAATTGAAGCAAAACTAGATTTTGAAATATTAAAAGAAATAAATGTGCCACATAAACAAATCGCTTTAGTTACTAAAAATATAAATGAAGGTTTTGAATTAATTGATGAAAAGTTAGTCCTTTTAACGAGTAAAGAGTTGTTGGGTTACAAAGTAAATCGTTCGCGTTTTGTTAGCCGTTTTAAAGAGGCGACTATATTAAAATCTTTCGAAGAGTTAGAAAGAGGAGATTATGTTGTTCATGAATATAACGGAATAGGGCGTTTTGTTGAAGTAAAAACAATTGAAACAAACGGAAACAAACGCGACTATCTTCAAATTGCCTATGCCGGAAGTGATGTATTATATATTCCTTTATCTCAATTTCAATTAATTAGAAAATATGTTGGTAAAGAAGGATATGCACCTAAACTTAATCGTCTTGGCGGAACAAGTTGGGAAAAAACAAAAAAACGGATTAAAGATCGCGTTAATGAGTTGGCTGAAAGATTAATCGAGCTTTATAAAGCTCGTTTAGATACCAAAGGCTTTGCGTTTGCTAAGGACGACGAGACACAACTTCTTTTTGAAAACGAATTTACTTATGAACTAACTGATGATCAAGCAAATGCATTAAAAGAAATTAAAGAAGATATGGAAAAAGATGTTGTTATGGATCGTTTATTGTGTGGCGATGTTGGTTTTGGGAAAACAGAAGTAGCGTTTCGTGCAGCATATAAAGCAATTGCCAATTATAAACAAGTAGCAATTTTATGCCCAACGACGCTTTTAGCAAGGCAACATTTTGAAAGAGCGACTGAAAGGTTTTTAAATTTCGGCATTAGAATTGCTGTTTTATCAAGACTTATACCTGAAGCAACACAGAGAAAATATATTGAGCAAATTAATAATGGAGAAATTGATTTAATTATTGGAACTCACCGTCTTTTATCAAAAGACATCAAGTTCAATGATTTAGGACTTTTAATAGTAGATGAGGAACAAAGATTTGGTGTTGAACAAAAAGAAAAAATAAAAGAAATTAAAACAAATGTTGATGTTTTAACACTTAGCGCAACACCTATTCCTAGAACTCTACAAATATCTTTACTTGGAATTCGTGACTTATCACAAATTAATACAGCACCATCTGAAAGAATGCCAATTCAAACTTACGTTACGGCTTTTAATGAAGACGTTATTAAACAATTAATTGAAAGAGAATTAAGTAGAGGTGGACAAATCTTTTATATTCATAACAAAGTTATGAGTATTTATTTAAGAGCTAATCGACTTCAAGCACTTGTTCCTAAGGCTAAAGTAGGAGTTGTTCACGGACAATTAAATCGAGATGAAATAGAAGACGTAATGATGAATTTTTATAATGGTAATTTAAATTTGTTGGTTGCGACCTCAATTATTGAAAACGGACTTGATATTGCTAATGCCAATTTAATTTTAATCGAAGATGCTGATTACTTTGGATTAGCTCAGCTTTATCAAATTAAAGGTCGTGTTGGGCGTGGCAACAAAATCGCATATGCGTATTTATTTTATAAAGAGTATAAAAAAATTAATGAAAAAGCGATAAAACGATTAAAAGCCATTCAAGATTTTACAGAACTAGGTAGTGGATATAAAATTGCTCAAAGAGATTTAATGATTCGCGGCGCAGGAGATATTTTAGGACCTGAACAAGCTGGCTTTATTGATTCAATCGGCATGGATTTGTATTTAAAAATATTAGAAGAATCAATATTAGAAAAAAAAGATAAAGAAATATTTATTGATAAAAAACCAACGCAAGTATTTAATGTTGAAGCATATATTCCAGAGGAATATGCCTCTGATAAAGATAAAATCGAATTATATCAAGAAATAGAAGCAACTTCGAATATTAAAGAATTAGAAACAATTATTATAAAAATTCGTGATATATATGGAAGAATCCCCCTAGAAGTAAGAAGTTTAATTAAACAAAGAAAAATAAATATTTTGGCAAATAGTGAGGCAATCGAAGAAATTCATGAACGCGAAAAGGATTTAATTATTACTTTATCAACGCGTTTTTCTTCAATAAATAGCATCGGCCAATTTTTATTTATGAAAACAACACCTCTCTTATCAAAAATTAAGGTGTCATTCACGAATCGAATTTTAGTAATAAATTTAAAGAAAACAAAAGGGTGGTTAGATGATTTAGAAGAGTTATTAACGATTGTAAACGGCTTATATGATAAACACGCAAGAAAAATGTAAATAAGGTAAAATAACATTATGAGACTCGATAAGTTTTTAAAAGTAAGTCGTCTAATCAAAAGGCGAGAAGTAGCCAAAGAAGTTATAAAAAGAGGCGATGTTTTAATAAATCAAAAATCTGTAAAGCCTTCTAGCGAAGTTAAAATTGGCGATATTATTACCTTAACTTTGGGACAAAAAATAATCGAAGTAAAAGTCGTTTTATTTCTTGAAAACGCAAGTAGTTATGAAGCCTTAAAAATGTATGAAGTTTTGTATGAAGATTATATTAAAAAAGAGGTTGCTTAATTATGAAAATTAACTATCAATTTGCCCCTCAAGAAAACTACTTAATTGCATGCTCTTTTGGACCTGATTCAATGGCGCTTTTACACACTCTTTTAAAGTATACAAGAAACGTTATTGTTTGCCATGTTAATTATCATCAAAGGAAAGAAAGCGACGAAGAAGAAAAAAGTCTAAAAGAATATTGTATTAAAGAAAAAATTATTTTCGAAAGTGTCGGTGCACCGAAACAATTTAAAGGAAATTTTCAGGCTAAAGCCCGCGATTTTCGCTATACGTTTTTTAAACAAATTTATCAAAAATATAATGCTAAAAGTTTATTTATAGCACATCAGCAAGACGATGTAATTGAAACATATTTAATGCAGAAACAACGCAAAATACGTGTAAAACAGTATGGTTTAGCAGAAAAATCATACTTTTTAGACATGAAAATTATTCGCCCGTTTCTTATTTATTCAAAAAAAGACATTTATGATTATTGTCGCGAAAACCTTGTTCCTTATTCACTTGATAGTTCGAATTTTGAAACTAAATATCTACGCAATAAAATTCGTCTTGAAGTAGTTGAAAAGTTAAGTGCTATTGAAAGACACCAAGTCTTAAACAATGTAAAAAAAGATAACGAAAACTTAACAAAACTAAGACGCAAATTATTGCCTTTAATCGACAAAAAAGGCCAAATTGAAATTACTAAAATTATTGATTTAAATAACGAACAATTTCAAGAAATAATTTATCTTATTTTAGATGAAATTCAATACCCATATTCGATTAGTAAAAAACTTTTAAGTGAGATAAAAAAAATCACTCATAATGATAAGCCAAATATCACGTTATTTTTAAGAGATAACTATCTGATTATTAAAGAATATGATTTTTTGCTTTTTGTTAAAAGTAAAGTTGAAAATTCTTATAATTACGAGATAAAAAAACCCAGTGAATTAGTAACACCCTATTTTGAACTAGATTTTTCTTTTGGAGCAGAAGATAGAAATATTTTGGACGATGATTATCCCTTAACAATTAGAACTTATAAAAAAGGTGACGTTTATCAAATTAACAATTATTTTGTTCAAGTTAGACGCTTATACATTGATTGGAAAATGCCGTTAAGATTAAGAAACTTGTGGCCAATTATCGTAAATAAAAAAGGGGAAATTATTTATATTCCTCGATATCGAAAAGACTTTATCGATCAGCACCAGTCCAAATTTATCATAAAAATAGATTCGTTTATCGAATAAAAATTAAAGGTCAATAATTTATTTTATTAGTAAAAAAATAAAAGTTAACTTATAATTTATAATGCTAACAAAAAAGAACGATGTTTATATCTTATGAGTTAAACGCAGTTTATTGTTAATGTATTTAAAAGGAGGCTCCTAATGAACGATAGATCTAAAAAACAAAAAAAATCAATATTTGGATATATTTTGCCTTATTTACTTATGGCCGTCGCAATTTTTTCTTTTGTATGGCTTGTTTTAGGTATGAGAGGTTCACCTGAAACTTGGTATATTCAGGGCAACCCAGAGTTAAATAATGACCTTGATACTAATTTAGAAAAATATTACATTAAAAACGCGACAAGTCGTTCTGGCGTTCAAACGACAAAAGTTAGTGGAACATATTTCGATAGCGGAAAAGAAAAAGAAGGAAGTTTTGTTGTTATGATTCCTAACGATATGTTCTATAACGATTTTTATTTATCTAATGATTCAGAGCCTGAATCTCTTCACCTTAGTTATTTTGCGATATTTAAGGAAGAAATTAGATTATACTCTGTTGATTTTCCTAATAGTTCCGCTGATGTTTATTTTGTGGATGAAGACGCGTTTGAAGTTAGTTGGTGGCAAAATTGGGGCCCAACAATTTTAATGCTCCTTGGTGTTATTGTTGTTTCTGTTTTCTTCTTTTCTCGTTTAAGTAGTTCTGTAGGTGGCGCGAATACAAAAGCTATGGACTTCAACAAATCGCGTGCTCGTCGTGAGGATAACAGTAAAGTTAATTTTAGCGATGTAGCGGGCTGTGAAGAAGAAAAAGAAGAGATGGTCGAAATTGTCCAATATTTAAAAGAACCAAAGAAATTCCTAAAATTTGGTGCAAAACTCCCAAAGGGAGTCTTATTAGTTGGTCCGCCTGGCACAGGTAAAACATTACTTGCTAAAGCTGTGGCTGGTGAAGCCGGTGTCCCTTTTTATTCAATTTCAGGTTCAGACTTTGTGGAAATGTTTGTTGGTGTTGGAGCTGGTCGTGTTCGTGATATGTTTAGAGTTGCTAAGCAAACGGCACCATGTCTTGTTTTTATTGACGAATTAGATGCTGTTGGTCGTCAAAGAGGCGCAGGAATGGGTGGCGGCAACGATGAACGCGAACAAACTTTAAACCAACTTCTTGTTGAAATGGACGGTTTTGCTGATAATTCAGGAATTATTGTTATTGCTGCTACAAACCGCGAAGACGTTTTAGATCCAGCCTTGTTAAGAGCAGGACGTTTTGATCGTCAAATTACTGTTAATCTTCCAGACAGGGCAGGTCGAGAAGCTATTTTTAAAGTTCATGCTCGAGGTAAAGTTCTTGATGAAAATATCGATTTCGGACAATTGGCTCGCCGCACTGTTGGTTTTTCAGGGGCGGATATTGCAAACATTTTAAACGAAGCGGCCATTTTGGCGGTTAGAGGTAAAAAGGATCGAGTTACAATCGCTGAAATCGATGAAGCAATTGATCGACAAATTGCTGGTCCAGCGAAAAAATCACGTGTTTTAAATCCTAATGAAAGGAAAGCTA
>JAAYJX010000112.1 GCA_012522695.1 Erysipelotrichia bacterium | reverse complement strand
GGAAGACCAAATTGTTGAAGTTGTTCACCTAAATAAAGATCTTTATCCCAAAATAGAATAAATTTTATATAAGATTTGTAGCGTTTAATAAAGTCATAAGCATCAATGTTTAAGACGGGCAATAAATCAATGCCAACTTTTCTAAAAGCCTTAACAAATGCTTCAACTTGTTCAACCCATTCAGGGTTCGTTTCATATGCAATATTGTAGACGATTACTGCTTGTTTCATACTTGTTACCTTTTTATATATTGTCGCTTATTTTTATTCAAAAAGCAAATCGCAAAGTTTAATAAATTTATAAAAAAGCCGCCTTTAGAAAGAACATTTTTTTGACTAGCAGAAGTAATTATTTTATAATAATGCGGGTAGAAAATATTTAAATAAAATTATTTAAACATTACCTCGGTGTTAATTAAGGAGAACTAATGAATAAATCAGATATAAAAATTGTCTTTACTGATATAGATATGACCCTTTATTCACATCACACAAAAAGGGTTCCTAAAAGTGCTCTTGAAGCAATTAAAAAAATGCAAGCAAAAGGTATTCTCGTCTTTTTATGTTCGGGGCGTAATTTTTATTTAATTCGCAAAACCGGTATTTTAGATATGGTTAAAGTTGATGGACTAATAACGATGAATGGTGCTAACGCAATTATTGGCGATAAAATTATTTATAAATATCCGATTCCTAAAAACGTCGTTAATGCTATTATCAAATTTGCTAAACGTTTAAAATTTGGTCTTACTTTAATTGAAGAAAAAGAAGGCCATATTAATATGATTGATGATCGTGTGATTAGCGCTCATGAAAAATATGGAACTCGTTTTCCCCAACCTCGCTCTTATCCTGATGATTATGATCGTGTTGTTTTTCAAATGATTGCTTTTTGTGATGAGCTAGATGAATCTTTATTTTTACCGCACTTAGAAAATTGTAAGAGCGCGCGCTGGGATGAATATGCTGTTGACATTATGCCAAAAGATTCTGATAAGGCAAAAGGCATTATGGCGGTTTTAGAACATTATGGTTGGGGTCCAGAAAACGCCCTTTCAATTGGTGATAACCATAATGACGTTGATATGCTTTTATTTACTGGTACTTCTGTCGCCATGGGAAATAGTGTCCCACAAGTTAAGGCTGTTGCTGACTTTGTTACCGATGATATCGATGACGATGGGTGGGCAAAAGCAATGAAACACTTTAATTTAATCGATTAAAATAAACTATTTATGATAAGTTTCGCCACGTTTTATTTTAAAAGCGCGGTAAATTTGTTCTAATAATATAACTCTTGCCATTTGATGAGTAAATGTTAATTTGCCTAAAGAAATAACTTCATTTGCTCTTAATAAAACTTCTGGGCTTAAACCAAGTGAGCCACCAATAACAAAAATAATTTGCTTTTTACTAATCATTAATAATTCATCAACAAACTGACTAAATTGAATACTATCCTTAGCCACTCCTTTAGGATCTAAAAGAACAACAAAATCATCTTTTTTAATTTTGTTTAAAATTTTTGATCCTTCTTTTAGTTTATATTTTACCTCCAGCAAAGGTGTTAAAGGTGTTGGAATAGGTTCTTCTTTAATTTCAACAACTTCAAATGTTGTATATAGCGAAAGACGATTAAGATAATTCTTAATTGCTACTCGCCAATAATCTTCTTTAATTTTACCAATCGCAATAACTTTAATTTTCATAAGCACGGCCTCCTTTTGTCATCGACCATTGTTTAGCGTAATGTAGACGAACATTTTTTAAATTAATTAACTTTTTACGGAAAATTCTTTCGTATGTATTTATTGCAAGTTCTGGGTCATTTGCTTCTTCAGAAAGGTGAGCTAAAATAATTTCTTTTGTTTCTTCACCAATAACTTCACTCATATATAAAGCTGAATCTTCGTTTGAAAGATGTCCAACATCGCTTAAAATACGATGTTTTAAGTCAGCCGGACGATTCGTCTGTAAGAGCATTTTTATATTGTGATTTGATTCAATAATATAATAAGTTGCATTTTTCATTAGTTTTAAATTTTTTTCACTTATAGCGCCTGTATCGGTTATATAAACAAGTTTTTGATTATTTGCCTCAATCATAAAACCAACTGGCATATTTGCATCGTGAGATATTAAAAGGGGTGTAACTTCAAAACCTAAGATCGATGTTTTTTTATAAGGCAATAAAACAT
>JAAYJX010000111.1 GCA_012522695.1 Erysipelotrichia bacterium | reverse complement strand
GAACTACTTCGCTCGGCAATTACTTTTATTGATACACAAGCTTTTGAAATTATGACACCGCGGATTAATATGTTTGCTTATGATATTGATGATGATATTAATAAATTAATTAACGATGATAAAATTTTTATGTATTCGCGTTTACCTGTTTATCAAGAATCACTTGATAATATCATTGGGATTTTACCAACAAAATTACTCGTCAAATTAATGCTTGAAAATAAACCTATTAACGTCAAAGAACTTTTACTTCCCGTTATTTATGTTCCGCGCTTTTTAAATATTTCTAATATTTTAAAAGAATTCAAATTAACACATAATCACCTTGCCATTGTTATTGATGAATATGGAGGAACAGAAGGTTTATTAACACTTGAAGATATTGTCGAAGAATTAGTCGGTGAAATATTTGATGAAATGGATGAAATTAAAGAAGATATTATTCAACTTGATCAAACAACTTTTTTAGTTGATGGGCGGGTCAACATTGAAGATTTCTTTGATTTAGTTTTACTAGAAGTTGATGAAGAAGCTGATTACACAACGATTAGTGGCTGGTGTATTGATATTTTAGAAAAATTTGCCAAAGTTGGCGATGCTTTTACTTATAAAAATCTTCATGTTGAAATTATCGAAGCTGATGAATTTAGAGTCGAAAAGGTTAAAGTAAAAGTTCTTGAAAAAGAAGACAAAGAAAACAATTAACATTTTACTTTAGTAAATACTTAAAAAGAAGTACAATATTAAACATGGCACGCTTTCAAAAAAATGAAAAAATGACGCCTCGGCCAGACCACGAACCTAAATTTGATTTAAAGAAAAATAAATTTGATCGTAAAATCTTCCTCTTAGTAAGTCTGGCGCTTTTTGTCGTTGCTTTGTTAATTGCCGGGATTGTTTTAATTTATGAATTAGGCTTATGGAACATTTAAAATACGCCAAATATTTAAATAAACACGTTAGTGATTTAAGTGGCCAAACATTTGTGATTACTGGCGCAAATAGCGGAATAGGTTTTTATACTTCATTATTATTAATTTCTAAAAACGCCAACATTGTGATGGCATGTCGCTCAAAAGTACGCGCAGAAGAGGCACGTTTAAAATTACTTGAAGTTAACCCTTTTGGTGTTGTTGATATTTTAATTTATGACCAAGCTTCTTTTTTAAGTATTGATCAATTTGCCGATGAGTTACAAGGTAAATATCCAAAAATTAATGGCTTTGTGTTTAATGCCGGGATTTTTCATCCAAAAAAAGATGCCGCGACAACTGACGGATTTCCCCTAACGATTGGTACTAATTATTTAGGGGCCTTTTATTTATTTGAAAAATTAAATCCTTATTTTGAAAGAAATATTAATATGCATGTTGTTAGTGTTGGCTCTCTTGCTAACATTATGTTTCATACTGGTAAATTTTATAAATATTTTACTTGTTTTAAAATTAATATTTTTCGACAATATGCCTTATCTAAAATGTTTTTAATGGCTAATTTTACAAACTTCACATTAAAAGAAAATTGTTCTGTCCAATATTCTTTAATGCATCCTGGTGTTGCTTCAACGAACATCGTTAGTGGTCCTTCAAATTCTTATCCTGACTGGTTTGCGCGTTTAGCTAAAAAGTTTATGCTTACTTTTATGAATCATCCAGAAAAGTCTGCGCTTGGTGTTGTCTTACTTTTAACAAAAGAAAACGCGCATGGAAACTATTCTCGCCCACGCGGTTTACT
>JAAYJX010000001.1 GCA_012522695.1 Erysipelotrichia bacterium | reverse complement strand
CATGTCCATTATTTAGATAGTATGATTATTCGACAAGCCGTGTTTGGACATCGTCTTTACATCGTTGTGGGAGAATTTAATAATCGCAAAGGCACACTAGGAAAATTATTAAGAGCCAGCGGGACATTACCCTTAAGTAGTAGTAAAAGAGCGATGATTAACTTTACAAAAACAACTAAACATCTTTTAACAAAAGGTAATTATTTGTTGATGTATCCAGAAGAGGCTGAATGGCATTTTTACGAAAAGCCGCGCCCCTTTAAAGACGGGGCCTTTCATATGGCTGTATCAAATCGCGTTCCAATTATTCCTTTATTTATTACGTTTCAAAACAAAAAAAGAAGCCATCATAAAAAAGCTACCATTCATATTTTAGAAGCAATTTTTTTAGATGAAGGTTTATTAGAAAAAGATAAAATTCAATTTTTAAAAGAAAAATCTTTTCAAGCTTTTAAACAAAAATATGAAGAATTTTATCAAAAGCAGTTAATTTATGAAACTGAGTGAAGTTTCAGATATATTTAATAATTTTCTATTGAGAAATAGTTAACTATTTGATAAGGTAATCTTTGTAATGTCCATCATAGATGATGGTGAGGTAAACTAATGAATAAGTTAATTATTTTGAGCGGGATTCCTGGCTCAGGCAAGACGACGATTGCCCTAGGTTTAAAAGCCATTTTGTCTAAAGTGAAAGTTGTTTCTAGCGACGATATTAGAAAAAAAATAACAGGTAAAGCTAGTGATGGTAGTCATGAAAAATTAGTTTGGGAAACTTATGAAAAAGAAATTATTAAAGCCTCGAGTAAGTTTGATATTGTCGTTGCTGATTCAACTGCCCTAACTAACGAACTAAGAATGAAATGGTATAATGTTTTTCGCACATATTTTAAACATATTGAATTAATTTATTTAGACATACCTTTTGAAATTTGTTGGCACCGAAATATGAATCGGACAAGAAATGTTCCAATGAACCCAATGGCGGGGATGTTTAAATTAATGGAACTTCCAAACGAAGAAGTGTTAAAATATTTTGATTCGATTATTTCAATTAAAGAAGAAGACAAAACATCGTGGAAAAAAGATTAATAGTTTTAACAGGCATTCCCGGGTCTGGCAAAAGTACTTATGCAACTAGTTTTGCACAGCAAAATAAAAACGCGTTCATTGTTTCAAGTGATCAAATTCGTTTAGAGCTTTTTGGGCGACTAGATGATTTTTCAAATGAAGAGCTTGTTTTTGAACAATTTGAAAAATTAATTATTGAAAAAAGTCTTGCTTATAATGTTGTTATTGCCGATTCTTCCGCGACAACAAATGTTAGACGTTTAAGTTGGGCCGATAAATTTCGTCCCTACTTTCAAACACTAGATTTAGTATATTTTAAAGTATCTTTTTTTAAAGCAATAAAGCAAAATAAAAAAAGAACACATGTAGTGCCTTTTAAAGATATGATTGAGATGAAAAAGGCATTTGAAAAACCATCAAAAGAAGTAAAAAATAAATATGATAATATTATTATCTATCGTTAATAAAATGGATAAAATTAGGTTATAGATTTAATTCTCGCTAAAATATATATATGAAATATAAAGTTCCTGGTGGTGCACTTCTAGAAATACAAGGGCCCGAACAAACTAGATGGGTTGGTAATTTAAGATTTAAGATTATTGCAAACGGGAAAGTTGTTGGTTATTTAAGAGGACGAAAAACAGCACAATTTTTTGTTGAAAAAGATACAAAGTTTACTATTCAAACTTGTAATACTTCTTTTCCGCCTCTAGAAACTTCTTTTATTAGCTTATCTCTTCGTCCGACGATTGTGAAACTATATTTATTAGGCTCCTCCAAGGCAACAGCAAAATTAGGTGCCTATGTAACTCATGGAGAAAGTTATTTTAAAAAATGAAAAAGAAGTATTTACTTTTAATTCCTTTTCTTTTATTTATTACTTCTTGTGATAAAGACGATAATACAACACCTTCACTAAAGGAGCAAACACCAGCTCCTGTTTTGGTTGATCTTCACGAGGAGAATAAAGAAATTGCAAAAGATGGGGATATTGTTAAGATTTTTCATTTAAATGATACGCATGGCTCAATCGAACATTTACCTAGTGTTGGAGAACCAGGCATGTCACGCATTGCCGGATATATAAATAGCAAACGTCAAGAAGAGAAAACAAATGTTGTTTTAGTTTCTTCTGGCGATATGTTTCAAGGAAGTCTTGATTCAAACATTAATAAAGGTCGTTTAATGATTGATATTATGAAAGAAATGAAATTCGATGCGATGACAATTGGTAATCATGAATTTGATTGGGGCGTAGATGTTTTAGCGGAAAGCGCTGCTTATGCAATGAAAGAAGAGGGTTCCAGTTGGCGTTTTCCTTTTCTGGCTGGAAATATATTAAATCCAGAAAATGATTATGACTTTGGTTATTTATCAACGACATTTAACCGTGGTCCAGCACGAGTTGGTATTATCGGAGCAACTGATTCAAGCGTTTATAAATCAATTGATGCAAATATTGTTGAAGGTTATAAATTTGATAGTCAAACGAAAATGGTCGTTGAAGAGGCGAAACGTTTACGGCAAAACGGAACTGATCTTGTTATTTATTCAACACATACAGGCGCCTCATCAATCGATAAGAAGATTATTGAAGAAGTCGACGTAGTTTTTACAGGTCATCGTCATATTGATTCAGTCGAAAGTCAAACAAATAGCAAAGGAAAAATTATTCCAATAATTGAATCTGGTTCAAATGGTACTTTAATCGGAGAAGTAAATTTTGTTTATAATGCGAGTCAAAATAATTTCCAAGTAAGTACTTATCAAAATATTCAATTAGATAAACCTTACATAATCGATGAAGAGGTTGAAGCAATTTATAATACTTATTTAGACGCTCCTGTTAAAGATGGTATTGTTGAGGCTGATAGTCTTAGACAACTAAAAAACGACCCTATTGGTGAGATTACAAGCGATTCAGAATACGTACTTAATAATAAAATTAACGTTAATAACGTACGAAAAATGTTTTTACAAGCACAATTAGATCGCTTTAAAGATAGCGATGGAGTTATTGCGTCTTTTTATAATGCTTCTCGTAGTGAATGGAGCGTTGGACCAATAACTTATTCCGATATTTATAAAGCTTTTCCGTTTGATAATGCAACAATTATTGTCGAGGCAGATGGCCAACAACTTAAAAAATGGTCAACAGCAGGTGTATATTTAGAAGGATATACTAGTGCAAACATAAGTTCTTCGGAAGTTTACAAGGTAGTAACTTCAACTTATATTATTAATAACTATGAGCCTTATAATTATAAACGTGTTGTAAAAGAAGAAAGCGAATTGTTTCAAAGGCATATTTTTTATGAGGCATTTAAGAATGCAAGCGGCTCAAACCCATGGGGTTAATGTCTTTTAATATATTTTAAAATTGGATAATTCAAAAAACGAAAAACGAGACAAAATACAAAAAGTTTTGATTATTCTTTTAC
Organism: Erysipelotrichia bacterium; assembly: GCA_012522695.1. Lineage (GTDB taxonomy): Bacteria > Bacillota_I > Bacilli_A > RFN20 > CAG-826 > UBA1424. Next base: position 786 of record JAAYJX010000001.1, on the reverse strand, counting down.
CAATTCTTTTAACTATTTCACTTATTTTGACAATTTTATTACACCTAAAACACAAAAATGAACAATCAGAAGACGAACCTTATAATGAAGTATTAACAGCAATTAATTTTAAAGAAGAAGGGGTGATGTTTAATGATAATTTTTCTTTTATTGGCGATGAAAATGATGTACCAGATATAGTTATTGGCCAAGGTTTAGAATTAGAAAACACACAAACCGGAATTAAAATTAAAGTTCCTTCATATAAACGAAAGATTAGCTTAGAAGTTTCTTTCACAAATTTTCAACAAAAGACAATGATAATTGATAACCCCGAACAAAAATCTTATAAAGTTGACTATGTAAGTAATAATCAAGCGGCAACGCTTTTTGAATTTAACACCTCTCCTAATACAAAAGAGCAATTACCATTAGTTGAAACAAAAAATGTTGAATTTCTATTATTTTCCTTTCAAAACCCGACTTTTTTGATAAATAATGTAAGTCAAAACGGCTTTTTATTTATTGGTGAAATCATTTTAAGCGAAATTTCTTAAGAAAAATAAAGGTAAAAATATAATTTTTGAAGAGGGGAAAACTCTTTGATTACGAGCGTAACTTGACCTGTATCTGGATTTACTTCTTTATCGGTTATCGGTTTATCTTCGTAAGATATGACGCCCTGATTACCAAGAATTTTCAAATATAAATCATTAAACCAAGTCGCCAAATCGTCTAATAGGTTGTAGCTTTTCCAATAATTAGAGACATATGAATAATCATTTTTTATTTGGATATTTAAGGACT
>JAAYJX010000012.1 GCA_012522695.1 Erysipelotrichia bacterium | reverse complement strand
TGGTGCAGTTAACAGGACTTGAACCTGCACGGGTCTCCCCACTAGATTCTAAGTCTAGCGCGTCTACCAGTTCCGCCATAACTGCCTAAATGGTGCCGTCTAGAGGACTTGAACCCCCAACCTATTGATTACAAATCAATTGCTCTGCCAGTTGAGCTAAGACGGCACATACTTAATGGTGGGCACTATAGGGATCGAACCTACGACCTCTTCCGTGTGAAGGAAACGCTCTCCCAACTGAGCTAAGCGCCCGAGGGTAGGGAGTCTTTTATAACGAATTAATTCGTTATATAGGTTCCCTTCTAACAAAAAGCCCCTGCGGGCTCATTAAGTAGATTGGTGGACCTTAATAGATTCGAACTATCGGCCTCACCCTTATCAGGGGTGCGCTCTAACCAGCTGAGCTAAAGGTCCAATTTGCTTAACGCCTATTTAATATACAATAATATAATTTTCTTTTCAACTATAAAAACTCTAATTTTAGAAGTGAAGTTTTGTCTTTTACTTTAGTAACGTCTTTTAAATAAAAAGCTCCGACAAGCGCCGGAGCTTATTAAGTAACAAATAATATCTCTTAACGCTTTGAGAATTGTGGAGCGCGACGAGCACCTTTAAGACCGTATTTTTTACGTTCTTTCGCGCGTGAGTCGCGTGTTAGAAAGCCGGCTGCTTTCAGTGTTGAACGATCTTCATTAGCTTCGAGTAAAGCTCTAGCAATACCTAATCTTATCGCACCTGCTTGGCCTGTGAAACCGCCGCCTTTAACCGTTGCATAAACATCATATTTATTCGCCGCATCAACAGCGACTAAAGGTTGTCTTAAATCCATGACGAGTGTTTCATATGGCATATAAGCTTGAACATCTTTATTGTTAACAATAATTTTGCCTTTACCTGCTTCTAAATAAACACGAGCGACGCTTGATTTACGACGACCGGTTCCGTAATATTGAGTAGTTTTTTTCTTTGCCATAAAACCTCCTAGTATTTAAGTGTAAGCACTTCAGGTTGTTGTGCTTCATGTTTATGTTCTCCACCGACATAAACGAATAATTTTTTATAAATTTGACGACCTAAACGGCCTTTTGGTAACATCCCCCAAACAGCTCTTTCCATCATTTCGATTGGATAATTTCTTTTCATTTCTCCACTTGAACGAACTCTTAAGCCACCTGGACGACCGGATGTATTATAATAATTCTTTTTTGTTTCGGCTTTGCCTGAAAGATGAACTTTATCGGCATTAACAATAATGACATAATCACCACAGTCGACGTGCGGTGTGTATATTGGTTTATTTTTGCCCATTAAAACAACAGCAACTTCACTTGCTAAACGGCCTAATGGTTTGTTTGTTGCATCAATAACATACCATTTACGCGTCATTGTTTCTTTTTTGGCGATTGTCGTTTGACGTTGCATAAATCTTCTCCTATTTTAAACTTTAATCTTACCGGGACTATCGTTTTTTTTGGTTGTTACGCCGTTATAAAGTCTATATATAAGATATAGAGTTGTCAATCATTATTTACTTTTTAGTGCCTAAAAACGGAATTTGGTATTTTAATTTTGAAATGTCACTACTTTTAATTAAGTTTAATTGTATTTATGTTTTCTTCTAACAATTAGATAAGTTCCACTAACTAGAGTTAATGAAAGTAAAACCGTAATAATGGCAATAATTTTTGGATAATCCACAGTGCTAACATGATCAGCTAAATTAACATTAAATATTAAAACGCCTTGTGAGTCCACCATAAAGTTATCTAGAGTTTTATATTTCGTAATAATAAATAAATATCTTGCTAGTGCATGTTCAGCAGCATTGCCTTCTTCATCAGGTGTTAGATTTGCAAAATAGTCTTTAGCTTCATCACTTAGAACGTCTTCATAAACTTCTTTAAAGTCTCCCCAAATTGCTTCAAGACCACTAAGACTTTGTGCAGCACAACTATCTGCTGTATCATCTAAAAACATTTCAGCATAGGCAATAGCTTCTTCGTTAACAGACGGTGCTCCTAATTCAACCATATGGCTTCCAAAATATGTAAATGTATCAGCTGGATAACAATTCCATTCACTCCAAGTAAAAGAAGTATTTGGGCCAAAAGTTGTTGAAGTTCTAACGAGTGTTTTATCTAGCGTGCTACCCGGTCCGTTGGCAGCGTCTCCCGTCCATTGTGTTCCTGGATCATTGCCAATTATACCAATAACATCAATTAAAACACTTCCTTTATATAGTCCAATAGCGTCATCGCCATTAAATCCAGTAACTTGTTGTTCTGTTATATTTGCTTTGTTTTTTAAGGTATTGCTTGCTTGAGTATTAACGATTGTGTAAGTAGAATCATTATTAATTGAACCACTCAAAACTAATACTGTCGAGGTAGTAGAGACACCATTGGCGAATAGTTTAATACTATAATCAGACAAATTAACGTCACTGCCTGTTCCATTATAAATTTCAAGCGCCTTGTTATTACTGCTTCCTTCAATATATTCTGAGAAAAACAATTCTGTAATTGGCGGCAATTCACTAACTAGCACTGACAAAGTTGTAGAAATACTATTGTCAACTAAATCAGTTATTGTAATTGTTTTTGAGCCTGCTGAAGCAAAGGCGCTTTTAGGTGAATAATCATAACCTTTATAATCTTTAATATCCGGACCTAAATCATATTTTGCTTTAATAACCATTCCTGTTGGATCAAACGAATCGCCAACAAAATAGTTCATTTTTGCAGGGTTAGTCGTAATTTGCAACGATTCTAAATGTCTTTCGGTAACACTAATAATGTTTTCTAATAAATACGTTTCTTCTATTTCTTCTTCAGTGTAACTTACTAAAATATCAGTCGTTCCTAAAGTTAAAGGGCTTGGAGTGAAAACACATTTATCTGTAACATCTTTATCACTTTCATCATCATAATTTGCTTTAACTGTAAGGCCAGTTGGGTCAAATGAATCTCCAATAAAGTATGAGGTTTTTGTAGGTGTGCCACTAACGCTGAGTGAATCCAAAGTTCGTGGGTTTTCACCCTCATAAAAATTAGCTACAACATTATCCAACCGAAACCATCCACTCGGTGCATAAAAAATAAGTGCGTAATATTTTTCTCCCATTAGTGTCGTAAAGGTATATTCAGTTGCGGAGGTAGGCAAACTGTTAATTTCTTTAACTAGGGCAAAAGAACCATTTGGTGAATCACAAGAGGTTAAAAATATTTTCGAGATAGTGTTAGAATTTTTAGCTGTACCTCCAATTGATAGAGAGATTTTACCAACGTTACTAATCGTCTTATTTGAAATAACGGCTGAATAATATTTATCTGTGCTAAGGACATTTCCATCAAATCCCATAACATTAACACGACTACCTAGCACTAAATTTTTATAATTATTCTCCTTGTCATTTGATCCAATAGAAGAATTGTTTCCGCCTAGAGTTATTGTCCAATCATCATTTTCATAAGTTGTGTAGGGTGTTCCACTAATTACGTTACCACTTGTAAACGTTGCGGCTGTATCACCGGCAGCGGCAGATACTTCATTCACTGCTTTTGATTTAGTGAGATTAACACTACTAAAAAGAAGTGCTAATGTTAAAAAAGATCCTGTTAATAAGGACGTCCATATTTTTGTTTTTAGTTTCATATAATTTTCCAGTCTAAGACAAATAAAATAACAAATGATAATAGTATTATAAAAGTTTTTTGGGTATCTTTAAAGATGTATTTTAAGATTATTTTATAAATTAATATTATGATAGACGCTTTGTACGTCTTCGACATCATCAAGGACGTCTAATAGTTTTAAAAATGCTTCTTTATGTTCTTCTTCTAAATCAACAAATTC
>JAAYJX010000110.1 GCA_012522695.1 Erysipelotrichia bacterium | reverse complement strand
GAATTAGAACAACTCTTACCAAAATCTGTTGCGAAAAATGTTTTTGACAAGTTAAAAGAAGTAAACAATTTATAATTGATATTATTGTCTATAAATAATATATTATATAGGCGAAGTGTCCTCTTAGCTCAGTTGGACAGAGCAACGGCCTTCTAAGCCGTAGGTCGGGCGTTCGAGTCGCCCAGAGGACGCCAAACAAATAATGCTACATTAATCCGTGGCATTTTTATTTACAAAAAGACGTAAATTTACGATAATGCGTAAAAAGTTTATCTTGAAACATAACCAAAGGTTATGATATAATTTTTATATGGGCTCATTAAAAAAATTATTTGCTAAAAAAGAATACGAATTAATTCTTTCTTTAACGAATAAAAGTCATGACGCATTGTCTTTATATTACCGTTTAGAATCTTTTTTTCATTTAGAACAATTTGAAAAAGCAATCGCTTTAATTAAAAAAGAAAATAATCATTTTAAAGAGTATACTTTCGAAATGATGCAAATTCATTTTGCTTCATTAATAAAATTAAAACTTTATGAAGAAGCTTATCAAATTGTTAAACATTATGAAAACTTTCCTTATATATCACAAGAGGTCGAAGAATATTTAAGTAGTGCCACACAAATGATTAGAAATTACGAATTAAAAAATCGCCCAAAACCCCTTTTAAGCGATGAACAATTAGAAACAATGTTACTTCATCCAAAAGATGAAAATGATTTAATTATTGCTTTAGAAAACATTCGTCAACGCAAAGTTAGTAATTTTTTTAAACCTTTAAGAAAATTAATCGTTGGCAATGTTGCTAGTAATTTTATAAAAACGTTTGCTTTAATGCTTCTAATTGAAAATAAGGATGAAAAAGAAATTACTTTTACTAAAAACGAAAAAACTTTTTCCTTAATACCTAAAGATATTAATTTATTAGATTATAATTTACTTGAAGAAGATTTATTCGATGATATCGAAACTTTAACAAAAAATACGACGATTCGTGATGTTTCGCGACAATTATTTGATCAACTATTTTTTCTTCTTTTTCCTGATGTTGTTGCAAACATGGATGAGACTAATTTATTAACTGGCGCGTTAATTGTTTTAGCAGGTGAATATTTAAAAACGCAAATTAATTTAGACGATATTATTTTAAAGTTGCAACTTAATAAAAACGAATTAGAAGAATACGTAAGTAAATATCGCTTACTGATAGTAAATAGTTTTGATTAGAAATAAATTAATAAAAAGCGCAATCGTTCATTTAATTAGTGTTTTATTTGAAAAAGTGTGAGATGTTTTATATACTTTATAAGATTGTTAATTTAGAAATTAAAGGAGAAAAATAGAAGATGGAAAAACAAGTAACGAAATTAGAAAATGGTAAAGTTGAAGTTCTTGTTCAAATCGAACAAGAAAAATGGAAAAAAGCCCAACAAACGGCTTTTAACAAATTAGCTGAGAACGTTGAAATTAAAGGTTTTCGCAAAGGTAAGGCTCCGATCGATATGGTTAAAGCAAAAGTTGATCAAGGACAAGTTTTTGACCGAGCGATTAATTCTTTACTTCAAGAAACATATACGAGCGTTTTAAATGAAGAAAAATTACGTCCTTTTGCTCGTCCAAAAGTAGATGTGACGAAATTAAGTGATACTGAACTTGAATTAAAATTTACGTTAATTCTTGCTCCTGAAGTAACACTTGGTAAATATAAAGACTTACACGTTGAAAAGAAAGTTGCTGAAGTTAGCGATGAAGAAGTTAGCGGAGCACTTGAAGCACTTAAAAATCAACATGCTTCTTTAGTCGTTATTGAAAAAGCAGCAGAACTTGGCCATACGGTTATTATTGATTTTGAAGGTTTCGTTGATGAAAAACCATTCGAAGGTGGTAAAGGTGAAAACTATGCTTTAGAACTTGGTTCAAACCAATTTGTCCCAGGCTTTGAAGAACAACTCGTTGGTTTAAAAGCAAATGAAAATAAAGATATTAAAGTTACTTTTCCTAAAGAATACGTTCCTGAACTCGCTAGTAAAGAAGCACTTTTTAAAGTTAAAGTTCACGAAGTGAAAGAAAAAAAGATTCCTGAATTAAATGAAGAATTCGTTAAAGATGTGAATTTACCAAATGTGAAAACACTTGACGATTTAAAAGCACACGAAAAAGCCCGCCTGTTAAAACAAAAAGAAGATGGCCTTAAACGCGATTACTTCGAAGGTTTATTAAAATTAATTCGGGAAGACGCTAAAATTGACGTTGCTCAAGAAATTATTGATAGTGAAGTTGAAGCAATGCAAGAAAACTTAAACAAACAAGTTGCCCAACAAGGTTTAACTTTAGAAAATTATTTACAAATTACTGGCCAAAGTGTTGAAACGATGAAAGAAACGATGGCCAAAGAGGCTGAAGAAAATATTCGTTCAATTTTAGTTCTTGAAAAAATCGCTGAAGTTGAAGATATTAAAGTTGAAGAAGATGAAATCGAATTTGAATTAGCAAAAGTTGCTGATCAATATCAAATGCCTTTAGATGAAGTCAAAAAGATTCTTAAAGACAATATGGATCGCTTTGTCGCTGATGTTCGTGCTCGTCGTATTCAAGAATTTATTTTAAATAATAACGATTAATTAGTATAATTAATTTATAAAGGAGAAATATGACACAATTAGAAAAACTTACCTTACCACTTCTTGTGACGAGAAGTGTAGTAACTTTCCCCTTTAGCCAAGTACCAATTGATGCTGGCCGGCCTTTTTCGATTGAAGCAATTAACCAAAGCCGTAGTGAATACGATTCATATTTATTCGTTGTTAGTCAAAAAGATGTCGAAACTGATCAGCCAAATATTAAAGATTTATATCGGGTTGGAACATTATGTCGCATCGTTTCTTTTAGTGAACAAAAAGATACTTATCGAATTCGTGTGAGTGCAACTAAACGTGTCGCTTTTAATGATATCCACCTTGAAAGAGGGACATATGTCGCTAATGGAACTGTCTTAGAAGACTTTATTCAAAACACGCAAGAAGCCGAAATTATTCGCAAAAATATTTTACATCAACTCGATACATCAAAAGGATGGTTTCGTTCTTTACCGGCTGATGTTTTCCGTCGTCTTATTACTGGCGGTAATACGTCATTAAGTGAATTAAGTGACGTTTTAGCTTATTATTTAGAATTTTCTAATCAAAAAAAGCAACTTCTTCTAGAAGAAACAAGACTTGAAACACGTGGTATGATGATTTTAGAAATCATTTCAAGTATTCAAGAAGAAGCCGAAATCGAAAAACGAATTCAAGAGTCGATTCAAAAGTCAACTTCTAAAAATCAACGCGATTATATTTTACGTGAAAAGATGCGGGCGATTAAAGAAGAGCTCGGTGAAATTGATGAAGGCGAAGAAGACACTTTAGAAAAGTTAGAAAATAATCCTTATCCAGAACATATTAAAGCGAAAATTAAAGCTGAATTAAAACGATATGAAATGATGCCACAAGCTTCTTTAGAAGCTTCGCTTATTAAAAACTATATTGATATCATGATGGCTATTCCGTGGTATCAAAAAACGGAAGATAATGATGACTTAGCTGAAGCTGAACGTATTTTAGATGAAGATCACTATGGTCTTGATCAAGTAAAAAAACGAATTATTGAATATTTAGCTGTTAAAAAAATGACGGGTAATTTAAAAGCGCCAATTTTATGATTTCATGGCCCGCCAGGTGTTGGTAAAACGTCTTTAGGTCGTTCGATTGCCCGCGCTCTTAATCGTAAGTTTTTTAAAGCTTCATTAGGAGGTATTTCCGATGAATCAGAAATTCGTGGCCATCGTCGAACTTATGTCGGTAGTATGCCTGGTCGGATTATTAATGGTATGAAAAAAGTCGGTGTTTCAAACCCGGTCTTTTTACTTGATGAAGTTGATAAACTCGGTTTTTCTCATCGCGGTGATCCTTCTAGTGCTTTACTTGAAGTATTAGATCCTGAACAAAACTTTGCCTTTAATGACAATTACATTGAAGAACCTTATGATTTAAGTAGTGTTCTTTTTATTGCAACAGCTAATTATTTGCAAAATATTCCTGAGCCCTTACGTGATCGTCTTGAATTAATTGAAGTTAATTCTTATACCGAACTAGAAAAAATTCAAATTGCTAAAAATTTCTTATTAAAAAAACAATTACACGCGAACGGTATTGAAAAACAAAATATAACTTTTACTGATGAAGCTTTTCAATATATTATTCAATTTTACACTCGTGAAGCCGGTGTACGTGAATTAGAACGGAAAATTGCTTCAATTATTCGTAAAATTGTCGTTGAAATTGTAAAAAATCCCAAATTAACGGAAATTAATGTTACGCCTGAACTCGTTAAAAAACATTTAGGTATTGAAATATTTGAGGATACTAAAAAAGAAAAAGAAAACCAAATTGGCGTTGTCACCGGTTTAGCTTATACAGGTTATGGTGGCTCAATTTTACCAATTGAAGTTAATTATTTTCCTGGTAAAGGTAGTTTAGTTTTAACGGGTAAATTAGGTGAAGTTATGAAAGAAAGTGCAAGTATTGCTTTAGACTATATTAAAAGTAATGCGACAAAATATGCGATTGCTTCTGAAGTTTTTGAAAAAAACGATATTCATATTCACGTTCCAGAAGGCGCTGTTTCAAAAGAAGGACCAAGTGCGGGTATTGCCATTACAACCGCCATTATTTCTTCTTTTACGAAAACACCAATTAATGCTAATGTTGCGATGACGGGTGAAATTACTTTACGCGGACACGCCCTAGCAATTGGGGGATTAAGAGAAAAATCTCTAGCCGCTTTAAGAAGTGGTATTAAAACAATCGTTATCCCACAAGATAATAAAAAAGATGTTGAAGAACTACCAAAAGAAGTTAAAGACTCTTTAACAATCGTTTATATGAAAACAGTTGATGACGCATTAAATGTCGCTTGCGTTAAATAAATGATTAATTTTTCAAATGTAAGTTTTATAACGAGTGTTGTTAATGTTAAAGATCGACCGAAAGATTTAAACGACGTTTTATTTGTTGGACGCAGTAATGTCGGAAAATCTTCTTTAATTAATGCTTTAGTTAATCGTAAATCACTAGCTTATACATCATCAAAACCAGGCCATACAAAATTATTAAACTATTTTAATGTTGATCAAAAATTTTATTTAGTCGACGCTCCTGGTTTTGGTTATATTTCGAAAGGCCCTCAAGATGCTTTTGGCGAAATGATGGAAACTTATTTTTTAAAACACAAACCCCATCTTGTTGTTTTTTTATTTGATTCTAGAAGAATACCTAAAGAAGAAGATATTGCTTTTTTTCATTTTTTAAAAGAAGAAAAGATTAACGTTTTACTCGTTTTAACAAAAAGTGATAAGTTAAATCAAAAAGCAAAAGCGGCGATTAAAAATAACTTTAAAGAGTTTTCTTCTTCATTTTCTGAAAAAGATTACTTACTCGTTAGTATCAAGGATGAAATTTCAATAAATAATCTCCGCGTTAAAATACATAATATTTTATAATTAGGTTTATTTCCTTAATTTCATTTGCAAAAAAGTCTCATTTGCTATAATAGAATAAGCAAGGAGAATTTTAAAATGAAATAAAGAAGCTGGCTATTTTCAATAGCACTAGTTGGGGTCTTTTTGTTGGGCGGATGCTCTAACAAAACGCTCACCTTTGACGAAGCAAAAGTAAGAGCACAAGAAATTGATACTTACTGGACAAAAGATGGCGCGAAAATTCCTGCAAAATCTACTTTTACTGGGAAAGTAAAAGGAAATATGTTAGGTGTCTATGCGACAATGGACACAACAGAAAAATATGATAGAGATGCTAAATATCTTTATAGCAAATCAATTACATCAGTCGAAGGCGAAACATTTTCCTCAGAAATGTGGATATATTATGATGATAGCACTGATAAAACTTATTTTGTTTATGATGAGGAAGACAAAGATTATTTCTATGATGATGGCGACACTTTTGAAGAAACGATGGATTTTTATGGTTCTGCTGTTGAATCTTTGCATTACCAAATGGGTCTTTCAGATATCTTTGCTGCAACACATTCTGAAGGTGAATATAAGTCAAAAGGCGAAGGACATTTGTATGCTAAATTTAAAGTGGTAAAAGAAGGGATAGAATTAGAAGGTGAAATTGATATCCAAGACTATTTAATTCATAAGATGTTTGAGAAATCTGATTCGCTAAATTATGAATATTTAGTTACCGCCACATATAAATCTTTTACCTTAACTAAACCAAACCTAAGTGATTACACACTTATTTCTTAATGAACTAAATATTAAATTAAATTCTGTTTCTTAAAAAATACGGGCAATATTGAACTAGTTTCCTCTTTCATATTACCTAACCGAAATTTAAGGTGAAAATTAGTATATTTTTATCTATAGATAAGTGTTTTCAAACGTTAGATAATTACCTTTAAATCTCCTTTTCTTTAATATTCTTGAACTAATTACGGTTTATGTAATAACGCAGGTTTTTAAAAGACTTAACTATTTTTTTAATTTTTTTTCCGAAATCCCTTTTTTGCTATAATGAATTAAACGAAGGAGGGTTTTAAAGTGAAAAAAAGAAGCTGGCTATTTTCTATAGCAATTGCTGGTGTTTTTTTATTAACGAGTTGTTTTGCTGGCGCAAGTAGCACACCTATTACTTTTCTTGAAGCAAAGGAGAGGGCACAAGAAATTGATGAGTATTGGGACAGAAGTGATTCTGAAACACCTAATAGATCGGTATTTAATTATACAACGAGCGGCCTAACCGGCCCAGATGATGAGCGGGTAGTAGAAAAAATAGAAAAATATGATAGTAGTGCGAAATATTATTATGCTGAAGCAACTACAACTTCTTCTAATAAAACAGAAGTCCAAGAATATTGGGTTTATTATGAAGCGAGTGACAATAAAACTTATCTGGCTTTTAATGACGGTGAAGACAAATCATACACGATTAAAGATGGAGATTTATTTAACGAAGAAATTAAAAAAAATAGACTAATCGTTTATATCAGTCATAAAAATCTTTATCTTGGTGGTAGTTTTAAAGAAGAAGATGCTGAAGGTGTATATAAATCAAAAGGTGAAGGCAGCTTATATGCTAAATTTAAAACCACAATGTATGATAGTACTACTCATTATGAGATTGATGTAGATAACTATTTAATTCATAAAGCCATTTTTGTTGATGAAGGGTCGGATTATGAATCATCTATTATTGGCTCATACAAGTCCTTTGCCTTAACTAAGCCAAATCTTAGTGGATATCGGCTTGAATCTTAATTGTCGTATTTACTTGTTAATTTAGTTACTAACTAATATAATAATTTTATCTATTGATAAGGAGTTATTTAAGACATTTATTTTCTAGAGAGTCATTGCTTGGTGAAAAATGATAATAAATACTTAAATTTGTCGCCTTAGAAGATGAATAGGAATATTCCGCTCACCGCGTTATAAGTGAATCAAGTGCACATATTTAATGTGAATTAAGGTGGTACCGCGCTTAATTAGCGTCCTTAAACAAAAGGACGCTTTTCTTTTGGAGGAAAAAGTATGTTAGGAAAAAGATATAATCCAAGTGAAGTCGAAAAAGGCAAATATAATTTTTGGCTAAAAAATAATTATTTTAAAAGTGGTGATCAAGCGAAACCTCCTTTTTCTTTAGTTATTCCTCCTCCAAACGTAACGGGTAAATTACATTTAGGTCACGCCTGGGATAATACAATTCAAGATGTAATTGCTCGATATAAAAAAGCTCAAGGCTTTGACGTTTTATGGCTTCCTGGGATGGATCATGCTGGGATTGCAACGCAAGCCAAAGTTGAACAACTTTTACGGACAAAAAATATATATAAAGATCAATTAGGTCGAGAAGCATTTCTAGAAGAAATGTGGAAATATAAAGACTTTTATGCATCCTCAATTCGTGAGCAATGGGCCGAACTCGGTTTAGCTTTAGATTATTCAAAAGAAAGATTTACGCTTGATGAGCAGCTTGATTTAGCAGTTCGTCATGTTTTTGTAAAACTTTATGAAAAAGGATTAATTTATCAAGGTGAAAAAATTATTAATGTTGACCCTGAATTAAAAACGGCACTTTCAAACATTGAAGTTATTCATCAAGAAACAAAAGGCGCTTTATATTATTTTCGCTATCCCCTAGTTAATAGTGATGAATATTTAGTCGTTGCGACAACAAGACCAGAAACGATGTTTGGTGATGTTGCGCTTTTTGTTAATAAAAAAGATGAGCGTTATAAAAAATATATAAATCACTACGCTATTAATCCTGCTAATGGCGAGAAATTAATTATTTTAGCAGATGAATATGTTGATATGGATTTTGGTACAGGGGTCATGAAATGTACACCAGCCCATGATCCAAATGATTTTGCTCTTAGTGAAAAATATAATTTAGCAAAAAAAGTTGTGATGAATTTTGATGCAACAATGAATGAATTAGCTAATGAATTTAATGGACTTGATCGGTTTGAAGCACGCAAGCAAGTCATTGAAAAAATAAAAAAAGCAAATCTTTATGAAAAAACAGAAAAAATAACGCATGCAGTTGGACATAGTGAAAGAAGCGGGGCAATGGTTGAACCTTATTTAAGCAAGCAATGGTTTATTAAGATGAAGCCCTTAGCCGAACGAGCCTTAAAAGAAAATGACGTTAATTTCGTTCCTAAAAGATTTTATAAGTCTTTTAAAAATTGGATGGAAAATGTTGAGGATTGGTGTATTTCACGTCAACTATGGTGGGGGCATCGTTTACCAGTTTACTATCATAAAGAAACAAACGAAGTTTTAGTTACATTTGATCCACCTAAAAAGATTGATGACTACATTCAAGATCAAGACGTTTTAGATACGTGGTTTTCTAGTGCTTTATGGCCTTTTGCCACATTAGGTTGGCCTAATATAAAAAGCGTAGATTATCAGCGTTATTATCCAAACTCTGTGATGGTTACAGGTTATGATATTATTTTCTTTTGGGTCTCGCGAATGATTTTCCAAGCGATTGAATTTACGGGCGTGTCGCCGTTTAAAGATTGTTTAATTCACGGTCTTGTTCGTGATGAACTTGGTAGAAAAATGACAAAGTCTTTAGATAATGGAGTTGATCCTCATGATGTCATTTTAAAATATGGAGCCGATGCTTTACGTCATTTTTTAATGGCTAATACCGCCCCAGGATTAGATACAAGATATAGCGAACAAAAAGTAAATGCGAGTAGTAATTTTTTAAACAAAATATGGAATTCAGCTCGTTATGTTTATTCACTTTTAGATGAAAGCTTTCAAGTTAAAGAAATTAATAAAACTTTATTAACTCCGCTTGATGAATATTTATTAAACAAGTATGAGAAGACTTTAACAAAAGTCATTAAAAATATGGAAGCCTATCAATTTTCTTTAGCTTTAAAAAATTTATATAACTTTGTTTATGATGATTTTTGCAGTGACTATTTAGAAATGTCGAAAGTTAGTTTAAGAACTTTACCTAATGAAGTCCAAGAAAACATTAAACAAATTTTATATTTAATGATTAAAAATATTTTAATTATGATCGCACCATTTACACCGTTTATTGCTGAAGAGTTATATAAATATTTACCACACCACTTTAACTCCATAATGCTTGAAGAATATCCAAAAGTTGAGAAATTTATGATAAAGAAAAAAACATCTCAACTCATTAGTGATTTATATTTAAGCATTCAAGATATTCGTCATTATAAAACAAAAAAACAATTACCACCAAATGCCCCAGTTATTATCAAAATTGAAGCAAAAACCCCTTTATTTCCTCATTTTAATAAATATTTGCAACGTTTTTCCTTTGCTAAAGAAATTGTCTTAGAAGAAAATTTAGCTAATGAAACGAGTGCAACACTTTTCTTTTATGATTCTTTTACTTTAGCCTTAGTGGAAGAAATTGATAAAGAGCAACTACTAATTAGTCTTAAAAAGGAAAAGGAGTTTTTAGAAAAAGAATTAGCTCGTTCATCTTCAATGTTAGAAAATAAAAGTTTTCTTTTAAAAGCACCTCAAGAAAAAATTGCTTTAGAAAAAGAAAAAGCTGAGAAAAATAAAGATCTTTTAAAAGCCGTTTTAGAAAAAATCAAATTATTAAAATAACACGTTGGCGTCATTTTTTATAAAAAACTTCCTATATATAAGTAGGAGGATGATTTATGAATTTGCGCTTACTTAATGAATTTGAAACAAAAAAGATTATTACTGGTGAAGTAATTACCCTAACGGCAGTGATGGCGATTGCTGCAATTGCGATTGTCGCTGTTATTGTTTATCGTCTATTTATGTCAGAAAAAGGTTCAACAACATTACCTGGCGGCTTTAAGTTTGAATGGAAATAGTGATTGCCACGAATTAAAGATTTACCGATAAATGAAAGGCCGCGAGAAAAGGCTTTACTTTATGGTCTTGAGGCTTTAACAAACATTGAACTTTTAGCGATTATTATTGGTCAAGGTGTCAAAGGGCACAATGCTTTAGATGTCGCGACCCAATTACTTATTAAAGCTAAAAGCCTTCACCTTTTAAAAAACCTCAACCTTGAACAAATGAAAGAAATCCCTGGTCTTAATCAAATTTCTTCTTTACGAATCGGGGCTGTTTTTACTTTGTTTTCGCGTTTTGAAGAAGATCGCCTAAATAAGAAAAGTTGTCGTCTAACGCCACATGAATTATTTTTAAAATATCGTGAATACTTTTATGACAAATTTCAAGAGCAATTTATTCTTTTATTATTAAATACACGAGGCGAAATTATTAAAGAAATAAAAATGTATAAAGGGACAGCACATTATTTTCCTCTTTCAATGGGTGAAGTTTTTGCTGAACTACTATCTCATAAATGTTTTTCTTTTGTTATTGTTCATAACCATCCTGGTGGCGAGGCTTACCCAAGCGATGAAGATATAATTTCAACAATAGTTATAAAAGACGAAGCATTAAAACTAAAAATTAAGCTTAAAGATCATTTAATAATTAGTGCTGATTCTTATTATTCTTTCCTTGAAAATAAATTACTATAAAACAAAGTTTTCACATTTATAATAAAAATCTAGTTAACAATAGTTAAAAAAGGTTGTCAAAACTTATAAATGTGTTTATAATAGCATACGTTGTCGCCTCACGAGCTTCAACCGCCTAGAAAAGGTAATTAACGAATCAATGATGATTGACCTTTATAGCGAGTCATAAGTGAATAAAGAGGAGGGAACTATGTACGCAATTATTGAAACTGGCGGAAAACAACTCAAAGTTGAGGTTGGCCAAACAATTTATGTTGAAAAACTAAAAGCGGACGTCGATTCTTCTTATACATTTGATAAGGTTTTATTAATTAGCGATAAAAAAGCTAAAGTCGGCACTCCTTATCTGAAAGATGCAACTGTAGTAGCTAAAGTCGTTAAACAAGGTTTAAGTAAAAAATTACGCATCTTCAAATATAAGAGAAAGAAAAACGTTCGTAAAACAATGGGTCATCGTCAACCGTATACTTGTTTAGTTATTGAAACGATTAACGGTTAATTATGATCAAAGTCACGTATTCACAAGTTAATGAAAAAATGACGTTTCTTGAAGTTAAAGGTCATGCCTATAGCGGTGAACCTGGTAAAGATCTCGTTTGTAGCGCTGTCTCGGCAATTACCTTTGGTGGTCTTAACGCCTTGACGCCAAATCAAGAAATGATTCAAATTCAAGTTAAAGATTCTGGATATGTGAAAATTAAAGCGAGTGAAAGCATTAGTCTTAAAGATCAAATCATCTTAGAAACAATGCTTACGCAATTAAAAACAATTGCTCACTCTTATCCACAAAATATTAAAATTATTAGAAAGGAAAGTGAATAAAATGTTATATAAATTAAATTTACAATTCTTTGCTTCGAAAAAAGGTGTTGGTTCAACAAAAAACGGTCGTGATTCACAATCGAAACGTTTAGGTGCAAAAAAAGGCGATGGCCAATATGCGACAGCAGGTTCGATTATTTATCGTCAAAGAGGAACAAAGATTTATCCTGGTAAAAATACAATGCGTGGAGGCGATGATACAATTTTTGCAACGATTGATGGTGTTGTAAAATATGAACGCCTTGGCAAAAACAAAACACGCGTAAGCGTTTACGCTCTTGAAGCATAAATTAGTAAAGACAAAATAAAAGGCCACAAATGTGGTCTTTTTTGTAAAAAAAAGATAAAATAAAATTATGAAATTTAAAAAACTCTCAATTGTTATTCCGTGTTACAACGAAGGAAACAAAATCGTCGATAATTTAAACAACCACATTATTCCCTTTTTAGAAGACAAAAAACTTTCTTATGAAATTATTCTTGTTAATGATGGTTCAAAAGATAATACGAAAGAAATTTTTCAAAATTTAAAAATACCTCACGTCTTACCTTTAGGTTATGATCTTAATCGCGGTAAAGGCGGAGCAGTAAAATTTGGCATCGAACAAGCAAGTGGTGATTATGTTGTTTATATGGACGCTGATCTTTCAACGCATCTAAGTGCTTTTGATTATTTAATAGCAGAAGAAAACGATATTGATTTTTTTGTGGGCTCACGTCATTTAAAAGAAAGCGTCTTAGCAAAAAAACAAGGTTTATTAAGACGTTTTATTGGTCGCTCATGCCGAGTTATTGTTAATACAACTTTTAAGTTTCGTTATAAAGATACACAATGTGGTTTTAAAGCTATTAAAACCGAGTATGCCAAAAAGATGGCCGAAAAACAAATTATTAATGGTTTTGCTTTTGATGTTGAATATTTATACATCGCTAAATTAAATAATTTAAAAGTTAAACAATTTCCTGTTATTTGGGAAAATGATGAAGATAGTAAAGTTAGTGCCTTCCGTAGTAGTGTCATCTTTTTTAAAGATGTTTTTAAAATCAAAAGAAATAATAAAAATTATTATTTTTAAAAAATATGTTTGTAGATCGCATTAAATTAAATGTTGTTTCTGGTAAAGGTGGCGATGGTGTTATCGCTTTTTTACGTGAAAAATATATTCCTCGTGGTGGTCCGGCTGGTGGCAATGGAGGACGTGGCGCTTCAATCATTTTTGAAGCCTCAACTGATTTTAATACTTTATTTCATTTATATCGTAGGAAAATTATTCGCGGTGAAAATGGTCAAAATGGTGCGAATAAAAATCAATATGGACGTAGTGCAAAAGATGTCGTTATTAAAGTTCCAGTTGGTACAATTGTTTACGAAGCAAAGAATAAAAGTTTTCTTTTTGATTTAAATGAAGAAGGAAGTACTTTTGTTGTTGCTAAAGGTGGACGCGGTGGACGAGGAAATGCCGCTTTTAAAAGCTCGCGTAATCGTGCACCAAAAGTAGCTGAAAATGGCCTTCCTGGCGAAGATAAAGAAATTATTTTAGAATTAAAATTACTTGCTGATGTTGGCCTCGTTGGTTTTCCAAATGCTGGTAAATCAACACTTTTAAGTGTTGTTTCGAATGCAAACCCACAAATTGACCATTATCCTTTTACGACTCTATCGCCTAATTTAGGTGTTGTTAGTGTTAGTGAAGATGAATCGTTTGTTATGGCGGATTTACCAGGTTTAATTGAAAATGCACATTTAGGGAAAGGGCTTGGTTTAACGTTTTTAAGACATATTGAAAGATGCCGCGTTTTAGTTCATTTAATTGATATGGCAAGTGATCGTGATCCGTATAATGATTATTTAGTAATTAATAGTGAATTAGAAAAATATGGTTACAATTTAACAAAACGACCAACGATTATATGTGCGAGTAAAATGGACGAAAGCGGTAGTGAAGAAAAACGCCTTAAACTTGAAAAGAAATTAAAGCAAAAAGTGTATCCGTTAAGTGCCTTAACAAACGAAGGAATTAAAGAGTTGCTTTACGCGTGCGCTGATTTATTAAAAGAAACGCCTTCTTTTCCGATTGTTTCAAAAGAAGGTGAAATTGAAAAAGTTCGTATTTATGATGCGACGAAAGACTATGAAGATATTTTTTCAATCGTTCGTCTTAAAGAAGGTGTTTTTCGTATTGAAGGCGAAAGAGTCGAAAGAACTTATAATTTAATTAATTTATCAACTGATCAAGGCTTATTGAAATTGTTAAGTTATTTAAGAAAAATTGGTGTGGAAGAAAAATTACAATTAGCCGGCGCTAAAACAGGCGATACAGTTTTTCTTTGCGATTTTGAGTTTGAATACATAGAATAAAAGTATGAAACTAGAAAACTATCTAAAAGAAATTGAAAACTATTTACAAAAGTATTTAGTAAAAAGCAAATTACAAAAATACGTTTTAGGCGTTAGCGGAGGAATTGACTCTGCTCTTGTTTTAGCTTTAGCTAAAAATGCTGTTGGCGAACAAAATGTTCTTGCTTATATTTTGCCTATTCATTCATTAGAAGAAGACGCTAAACTTGCAATTGCTTTATGTGAAAAATTAAATGTTGCATATCAAGTTATTGATTTAAGTCACGCATATGATGAATTAATAAAATCTTATAATTTTGATAATAACAAGTTTGTAGAAGCATCTTTACAAAATGTTAAAGTGCGTTTACGAATGGTTACTTTATATGCCTATGCACAAGTTCATCAAGCTTTAGTTTTAGGAACAGATAACGCTAGTGAAAGATATGTTGGCTATTTTACTAAGCACGGTGATGGAGCAGCAGACATCATGCCGATTTTTCATCTTTTAAAAAGTGAAGTATATGAAGCGGCAAAGCTTTTAGGTTTGCCTGATCAAATTATTAATAAAGTGCCCTCGGCCGGTTTATCGCCTTTACAAAATGATGAAGATGATTTTGGTTTTACATATAAAGAACTCGATGATTTTTTATTAAAAAAGAAAATTACTAAAGAAAGTAAGAAAAAAATACAACGCCTTCATCGAATTAATTTACATAAATTAAGAAGTGTAGCCCGTCCTAAAAAATATCAACGCGATAAAAAATAAATAAGAACGAGCAGTTTTTCTTTATTTTCTTTATCTTTTAAGATAAACTTATAATGTTATAACCGTGAAAGAAAAAGAAAAAACCATTAATACTTTGCCAGCCCTATTAAGTGCTTTAGCAATTTTGATGATAATTGTATCTTTTATCTTTATATATCATTAGTAGTATGTATTATTATTTCAAAGGACAAATTGTTTCATTACATAAAGATTACCTCGTCATTGAAGTTGGGATGATGGGTTATTTAGTTTATACTCCACATATCGAAGCTTATGAAGTTGGTCAAAATGTTAAAATTTATTTACATCAAGTCGTGCGTGAAGATGAACAATATTTAGTTGGCTTTGCAAGTGAATTTGAAAAAGAAGCTTTTTTATCTTTAATTACTGTCAAAGGTATTGGTCCAAGAACGGCTCTAGGAGCAATGTCGGCAACGACTGCTGAAAATTTAATGGCCGCCATTGCTGCAAATAACATTACATTTTTAAAAAAATTACCTGGTATTGGTGCTAAAGCTGCGAGTCAAATTATTTTAGATTTAAAAGGACAATTAACAGGAATTCCTAGTGGTAATCCTAATCAATACGACGAAGTTAAAGATGCACTTAAAGGTTTAGGTTACCGCGTAAAAGAAATTGAAAATGTTTTAGCGACAATTAATGAAAAAGAAGCAACAAACGAAGAGATTCTTCGTCTAGCCTTAAAAAAACTTAAAAAAGTATGAGTGAGCGATTATTAGATGCGAAAAAAAACGCCCTTGAAGAAGAAGTTGAAATAAGTTTAAGGCCCCAATATTTAAATGAATATATCGGCCAAGAATCTTTAAAAAGTAATCTTCGTGTTTTTATGGGTGCAGCTCTTCATCGTGGAGAAACACTTGATCATGTTTTAATTTATGGTCCACCAGGTTTAGGTAAAACGACACTAGCCTACGTTATTGCTAATGAAATGAAAGGCAAAATACGTGTTATTAATGGTCCATCAATTGAAAGAACGGGCGACTTAGCAGCTATTTTAGCTGATTTAGAACCTGGCGATATTTTATTTATTGATGAAATTCATCGTCTTCCCCGTGTTGTCGAAGAAGTTTTATATAGTGCGATGGAAGATTTTCAACTTTCGATTTTATTGCCGCGAGATGGATCTTCTAAAACAATTAACTTAACACTAGCACCTTTTACTTTAATTGGCGCAACGACACGTGCTGGTGATTTAAGTGCACCACTAAGAAGTCGTTTTGGTATTGTTGAAAAAATTAATTTTTATAATGAAAAAGAAATTGCAGGAATTATTACGCGAACGTCTGGTGTTTTAAAGACACCAATTAGTGAAAAAGCGACTAGTTTAATTGCTAAAAGAAGTAGGGGAACACCAAGAATTGCGAATCGGCTTTTCCGTCGTGTTCGTGATTTTGCCAATTACGCTCGTAAAAACGATATTTCACAAGAAGATGCCCTTAAGGCGTTAGATGCTTTAAAAGTTGATTGTTTGGGGCTAGATGATGTTGATATTCGTTATTTAACAGCAATTATCGAACGTTTTCATGGCGGCCCGGTTGGTTTAGAAGCCGTTGCTAGTGCAATTGGTGAAGAAATAATGAATTTAGAAGATGTTTATGAACCGTATTTATTACAAATCGGCTTAATAAATCGCACACCACGAGGGCGGGTGGTGAGTGAGAAGGCGTATGCTCATTTAAAGAAAAATCATCAAAAGAAACTTTTTTAAATTAATTTCCTAATTTAAAAGACTTTCGGTGTTTTTACAAAAGACAGAGGAAAAAATTCCTCGTTGCATTCTAACATTAAAAGTAGTATGTTATATAAGCAAGCCTAAATTAAGTATTAATTTAAAATATAGGCGCTTAGAAAAGAAAAAATCTTACCATTACGGAGGAAAAATATGCGACGACTCATAGCTTACATTACCTTAGCTGTTTCAACTTTTATTGCGATTGGTGTTGGAATTAACCCAACCCTAACAAAAGGTTCACAAAATTTAGATTATCGAGATGGTAAACAATTTGTTTACCAACTTTTTGATAAAGAAGATGTAGAATTAGAAATTGAAGATGAAAAAGCTTCTTTAAAAGTTGCCCAAATAATGGATGAACGCCTAAAAGGTTGGGGCGTCTCTAATTACCAAATTGAAGCCGAAGGAAGTGACCTTGTTCGCGTCTCTTTAACAGCTAAAAACGATACTGAATACAATTACTTAGAAAATTATCTAGGTTTTAGTGGTGGTGATTTTTCTATCTCAACCCAAGACCACTCAGTCCATTTAATGCATGAAGATGTTTTTGAAGATAGCGAGGCAAGAATTGTTTATGAAGGAATTGCGCCTTATGTCATTATTCCTTTAAGTGATCCGAGTGCTTTTAAAACATTAGTTGATGCCGCAAATTCTGCTCTTGATGTTGATAAAGACGTTGATATCGATCCAGATGCTGATATTTTAACAAGACAACCCTTACCAAAAAAAGCAAATGATGAACCAGAAGAAGATAGTGGTTCAAAGGCTAATATCTTTTTATGGGCTAATTGGCAAGAAGGCGAAGACTATGATAAGGCTCAAGAAGATCCTAAAATTGCTCGGCGCATTATTGCCTCTTTTAATTCAAAAAATATTTATTATGAAAATAGCGAAGTTAAAGATAGTGAAATTAAGTTTTTAAGTGGCTTTGCCGATGAAGAAGGAAATTACGATACTTCTAAAATTAAGCAAGCTAATAATTTAGCTAACTATGTTAAAAGTTTATTTAATGCCGGAGCTTATGAATACGAAGTACTAAATATTATTACGACACCAATTAGTGCTAATGTTGAAAGTTTATTAAATTATGGCGCAACAATTAATTTAGCAACTTCGAAAACATTAATTGCCACATTAATTGCTTTTGTTGTTCTCTCTCTCGTTTTAGTTTTCTTTTATCGTCTAGCTAGTTTAGCGGTTATAACTTCAATTGGTATAACATTTTTTGCTAGTTTAGGCATTTTTATTTTGTTTATGGCTGAATTTAATATCGCTGCTTTATTAGCTTTAATTCTTATTGTTGGCTCTTCTTTATTAAGTGGTATTTTACAAATTAACAAATTTAAAGAAGAAGTTTATCGTGGTCGTAATTATAAAAAAGCCCAAACTGAATCATCAAAAGCGATGGTTTTATTTAACGTTGACCTCGCCTTAGTTAGTGTTTTTGTTGGCGTCTTAAGCTATTTAATTAGTGGCGCTTTAGTTAAAAGCTTCGCAACAATGCTCGTTATCGGCGGGGTTGTTGGATTAGTAATTAATTTAATTGTCTTACGAGTAATGATGTGGCTTGTAACAAATACAACGAGCCTTCAAGATAATCATAAAGTTTTTAATATCGAAGCAAAACATGTCCCAAATCTTCTTAAGGAAGAAAAACAAACGTATTTTGGGCCATATCAAGAAAAAGACTTTACCAAAAAAGCAAAACCAATCGCAATTGGCGCAGGAGCAGTTGGCCTTGTTTCAGTTATTATGATGCTTATTTTTGGCCTTGTTAATGGCTCTATTTTTAATCAAAAAAATACTTATCAAGAAGTTCAACGTGCTTATATTACGATTACAAGTGATAGCCCAGTTATTGAAAGTACGAAGTACTTAGAAGATGAAATTTTACAATTTGTCGTTGTTGATGGGGAAGTTTTAAAATACGAAAGTATTGATCATGAAAGTCGTGAAGATTATGATGCTGAAACAACGATTACAACAAAATATAACTATTACATTATTAATTTTTCTAAACATTATGATGTTGAAGCTCATGCTGAAATTGTTATTGGTAGTGTTCTGATTGATAGTGATACATTTGAAGTTTTATTAAACAATTATATTAATTCACTTGAAGGTGGTGAAGCAGGAGTTAGTATTAAACTTTCGCAAAACGTTGTTACACAGCCTTCGACTTTATACATTGTTTTAGGAACGCTTGCTGGTGTTGCGGCGGCAACTATTTATCTTGCCTTCCGTTATCGCCTGTCACGTGCTTTAGGAGCGTTTTCAATTAGCGCTTTGAGTTCACTTTTAACCCTTGGCTTTTTCGTTATTACGCGCATTAGCCTGACGCCGATTATTAGTTTAGTCGTGCCTTTAGTCGCGGTCTTATCGTTATTTATGTCGCTTTTATATTTTGATAAAGAAAAAATACTTATTAAAGAAGATCGCTCCCGTCGTTTAAGTCAAGAAATCCGTCAAGAAATTATGCTAAGAAGCGTAGCTTTAAGTGCCGGTCCACTTTTTATTTACGCGATTATGATGTCTTATTTGGCAATTAATTATTTTGGCTTTGGACCGTTTACTTTTGGCATTATTTTTGCCGGAAACTTATTAGGAGTTGCACTTAATACTTTATTAATCGTTACGCTTTTAGGGCCATCATCGATGATGTTTGAAAAAGGTTTAACTGCTCTTAAAGATAAAATTAGTTTACCTGAACGTGAAAAGACGAAAAAACGCAC
Organism: Erysipelotrichia bacterium; assembly: GCA_012522695.1. Lineage (GTDB taxonomy): Bacteria > Bacillota_I > Bacilli_A > RFN20 > CAG-826 > UBA1424. Next base: position 32,824 of record JAAYJX010000110.1, on the reverse strand, counting down.
GCCTCGGAAAACGACTTCTGGTGAACCCGAAGAAACGATTTTCATTGGGATTAACGATTAAGTTTGGTTAAGGCTACATTTGTAGCCTTTTTCTTATAATGAATACTTTTTTAAATAAACTTTTAAATTATTATGCACTTAGTAAAGATGACTTTGCCTATTTAACTCGTCCGCTTTCTTTAAATGATGTGCGTTTTGATCAAAAACTTTTAAATATCGATAAAATTAAAAAGCGGATATTTAAGGCTATTGAAAATAAAGAAAAAATAATTGTTTATGGTGATTATGATTGTGATGGGATTATGTCTTTAGCGATTATTACAAAAACACTCGAAAAACTTAATTCTAAAATAAGTTATTACGCTCCTTCGCGTTATCTTGATGGTTATGGTTTAACTACTAATCGCGTCGAAGATATTATTAAAGGCGGATATTCTTTAATTATTTTAGTTGATAATGGGATTAGTGCATTTGACGCTATTAAACTTGCTAAAGAACATAACATCGATACGATTGTCGTCGATCATCATGAAGTGCAAGATACTTTGCCGGATGCTTATGCTATTTTTCGTCCTAGTTTGTCTAAACTAGGCGATATAGCTGCAAGTGCAGGGTTAATGAGCTTTATTTTATCATGCGCACTTTTAGATGAAGTAGATCCTTATTTACTTTCTCTAGCAGGCATTTCAACAATTTCTGATATGATGCCATTAGTTTCTTATAACCGCGATGTTGTAAGACTTACAATTAAGTATTTAAATGAAAATACATATCCTCAAATTACAGCGCTTGTTGGTCATAAAGAAATTGATGAAAAAGTTATTGCAATGGAAATTGCTCCGCGTATTAATGCGATTGGCCGTGTTGATGAGACAACAAAAATTAATCGTCTTGTTAAATATTTTGTTAGTGAAGACATCCGTCTTATTCATCAATATGCTAGATACATTGATGAAATAAACGAATCACGTAAAAAGATGACAAAAGAAATTGTTGATAATTTAGTTGTAGAAGAAGACGTTAGTGGCATTGTTTTAAACTTAGATATTAAAGAAGGACTCATTGGTTTAATTGCTAATCGCCTTGTTAATGAATATCAAGTGCCAACAATCGTCTTTACGAGTAATGATTTAGATAAAGATGTTTTAAAAGGAAGTATTCGTTCAAAGGAAGGATTCAATGTTATTAAAGCTTTTGGTTCACTTGAAAAATATTTACTCACTTATGGTGGACATATTTTTGCTGGAGGAGTTTCAATTAAAAAAAGCGACTTTGAAAACTTCAAAAAAGACTTTATTCATCTTGCAAAAACTTATCAATTTATTGAAAGTGATGAAAAGATTTTGACGATACAAAAAGAAGACATTAACTTTGTTAACTACGAAGCAATAAGAAAGTTCGCCCCATTTGGTGAAGGGTTCAAAGCCCCTTTATTTGTTTTAGAAAATGTTAATACAAGTAATTTAACATATATATCTAACGATAAGCATTTATCAGTTTTATTAGATAATTCTGCTAAAATACTTGGTTTTTATTTACCAAAAAAAGAATTAAGCAAATATGAATTTATTAACTTGTATGGTCATATAATTATGAATGAGTATCGCGGTAAATATACAGTTGAGTTTCGTGTTTTAAATTATAAGAATAATTAGAGTATAAAAAAACGACCTAGAATTTTTTCTAGGCCGTAAAAATTAATTTTTAAATAATTTTGTTTTTAATTACGCTGGTAAAGTGTAATGAATTTCTACTTCGTTCCAACGTGTTTGTGCGTTATCGTTAGCAAAGGAAACACTTGTAACATCAGCAGCGGCAGTAATCGTAATAGTTACGCCATCATCACCGAGGGCTACTGTTCCACCAGTAACGGCTAAAGCATCACCAAGCATGTCCGAAGCGTATTTTGCACTATTTGCAGTAATAACGATTTCTTCAATTTTGTGCAAGGCAGAAAACTCTACATGGTGATATTTATAAATACGAATAGGATTATAATAATCGGCTACGTTAGTAGTAGATTCACCTTTTGAAACTGTTAAGGTAACAATTTCATCATGGCTTTTCCAAACTTGAGAATTCTCGTCTTGTGAAACTCTATGAGCAGTAGTTGCAAAGTTAATTAAAGCAGTTCCGTCTGGATCAGCTGGATCTGGTTCTGGTTCTTCTAAATCATCAGGTACATTTAAAAGAGCTTCGATTGTACTAATACCAATTTGCCAGCCATCTGCCTTACCATTAGCGTTATAGTAAACGCCTAATAAATCAAAGGTGGCACCTTCATTGGCATTTATTAAATCAACTAACGGTCCGATTTCAACACGATTTTCTTCAGCAGCGTTATGCATCATACTAAAGCCAACAAGGACATTAAAGCTTTGTCCGTCTGCTGTTGAGATAGTGAACATGTTAGCTTTTGGTGAGCCATAAGCAGAAGTTATAACTTCTTTTACAAGAACTTGTTTGCGGCCTTCACCTTCTAAATATTTAAAATCAGCTAATTTAGAAGTATAATCGGCAACACCTTCAATAACTAATGGCGTAATCTCACACTCTTCGTCTACTACTTCAATGTAAGTACTAGTATCGTAAGCCAACTGAGGCATGTCAGCGTTAAACGCAAACTTACCATAGGTGTCAATAACATCGCCAACAGATAATGTTTGTGCCATAGTACCTTCATATAGCATAATCGCATTATTGTCTCCGTCTTGAATAACGATTTGGCCACCATTTAAGAAAGTAACTTGTCCTCTTGTTTCAAAATAGTCGCCTTCTTCACCTTCAGCAAGAATTTCAGCAATTGAGCTATATCCATCTGGTAAAGATTTTTCCCATTCAGTTCTTTCGTCTACTGGATCACTTGATGTTGGATCACTTGATGTATCAGTTGGATCCACCGTTGTTGTCGGATCAGTTTCCGATGGTGAAGGGGATGTACTGTCGGTTGGATCAACAACTGGATCACATCCCGCTAGTACGAATAGTAACAAAGGTAATAGAATAAATCTTTTTTTCATTATAATTCATTTTCCTCCTTATCTATTACATAACAATTATAAAATTAAACATCTATTTAGTAAAGTATTTTATTTATAATAAATAATAAGCACTTTGCAAATTCTGCTTAGTTTTTAGTAAAACTTTACGAATTAGGACTAATTTTCTTAAAAATTATTTCTTTTAAATATCTAAAATTCATATAATAATTGGTATAATTCAAATATAGGTATCGAAATGTCAGAAAAACAACTACTCGTAAACGGCGGTTATCCTCTTCATACTTTTGAAGATTTAGAAGAGTTGTTTTACCCATATATAAATAATAAAGAATCGCGCGAGTTAATTGAAAAAGCATATCAATTTGCTAAAAAACATCATGAAGGGCAAAAAAGAAAATCGGGTGAAGACTATATTCATCACCTTCTTGAAGTGTGCTATATTTTAGCTTCTTTACAAGTTGGACCGGAAACGATTGTGGCCGGTTTTTTACATGATGTTGTTGAAGATACTAATGTACCTTTAGAAGAAATTAATCATTTATTTGGCGAAGATGTTTGTAAAATTGTTGATTCATTGACACGTTTACAAAGGATGAAATTATCACATCGTGAAGATGATGATTTTGAAGCAGAAGATCATCGTAAAATCTTTTTAGGAATGGCTCGTGATGTCCGCGTTATTATTATTAAACTGGCTGATCGACTTCATAATATGAGGACACTAGCCGCACTTGCGCCTCATCGGCAACAAGCTTTATCTAATGAAACATTAAATGTCTTCGCGCCAATCGCACATCGTCTTGGAATTAATACGATAAAAAGTGAACTTGAAGATTTATCCTTAAAATATTTAGAACCTGATAAATATGAAACAATATCTAACTTACTTGATAAAAAAACAAGGCATCGAACAAAATCACTCGATACTTTGAAAAAACGTGTTGCCGGTATTTTACTTGAAAATAATATTCCTTTTCAAATTGAATCACGTGTCAAATCAATTTATTCTTTATATAAAAAAATATATTTAAAAGGATATAATTTTGATGATATTTTTGATGTTTTAGCTATTAGAGTTGTTACAGAAAATGAACTTAATTGCTATGAAACATTAGGCATTATTCATGCGACTTTTAAACCAATTCCAGGCCGTTTTAAAGATTTTATTGCTGTCCCTAAAGCTAATATGTATCAATCTCTTCATACAGCAATTGTCTCTGGCGATGGTAATATTTACGAGATTCAAATTAGAACAAAACAAATGAACGAAATTGCTGAAACTGGTATTGCTGCCCATTGGCGTTATAAAGAAGGAACTAATTACTCTTCTAAAGAAGAACAAAAACAAATCGAAGAAAAACTTCATTGGTTTCGTGATTTAGTTAATCTTTCAAATGAAGAAGATTTAGGCGCAAAAGAATATATGGAGTCGCTTGCTAAGGACATTTTTGAAGCTAATGTATATGTTTTTACCCCAAAAGGTAAAGTAATTGACTTACCACAAGGTTCAACCCCAATTGATTTTGCTTATCGGGTTCATACAAAAGTAGGTGAATCCGCAATTGGTGCACTCGTTAATGGTTCACTTGTTTCTTTAAGCACGATTTTAAAAACAGGGGATGTTGTAGAAATTAGAACTTCTTCATCGTCAAAAGGACCAAATGAAGGCTGGCTAAAAATTGTAAATACGAATTTAGCTCGTTCAAATATTAAAAAGTTTTTAGCGAAAAAAACCGCTGCTCTTTTAAAAGATGAACGTGTCGCAAAAGGTCGTCAATCAGCTCTTGATGCTTTTAAAGATCGCGGGGTTAATGAAGAAGAAATGATGGAACTTTTATCGAGCCATAAAGTCTTAAATCATTATAATGTTAAAGAAGTTGATGACTTGTTTTTAGCAATGTTTAATAAAAACCCAACTCCAGCGGCTGTCATCAACTATTTACGTATAAAACGTAAACCAATCGTTTTTAAGCTCGATAAACCAGGGCCAACAAAGAGCGAAGATAAGAGTGCAGTTTATGTTAAAGGAGCTGGTAAAGTTGCGATTAATTTAGGTACTTGCTGCACACCTATTCCTGGTGATGATATTGTCGGTTTTGTCACACGTGGTAAAGGGATTACTGTCCATCGTGTTAATTGTCCAAATATTGCTCAAGATAAAGCTCGTTTAATTGATGTTTTTTGGAAAGAAGATAATTTATTAGAAACGTATCCTGTTGATATTAAAATTGAATCAGCCGATCGGCCTAATTTACTTATTGATATTATGTCAGCTTTTTCTGCCCATAAAGTTTCCGTTTCAACAATTACGGCTAAACTTCATCCACAAACATTTAAAACAACAATTTCTGCAACAATTTTTGTAAGTGACGCTAAGCGTCTTTTAGATATTTTTAATATTTTATTAAATGTCAACAGCGTTTATGAAGTAACACGCGTTATTCATTAACCTCATAAATAGCATATTTATCCGTCTGTCTTTAATTGACATTTATAGTTGTTTTAAACTATAATTATTAGATGTATCAAGACCTTTTACGGAGGTAAAATATGAAAATTAATGTCGTCAAAGGAACACGTGATTTAGGACCAAAAGAAACCGCGAGGTTCCAAGAAATAATTGACAAGTTAGATAGTATTAGTTATTTTTATTGTTTTACTGAAGTGACCTTGCCAATTATCGAGCACGCTCAGCTTTATAAACGGAGCGTTGGTGAAACTAGCGATATTGTGCGAAAAGAAATGTATGCTTTTGAAGATAAAGGTAAACGCCTTTTAGTTTTAAGACCCGAATTTACCGCAAGTATTGTTCGAACATTCGTTAATAATAAAATTCATGCCTTAATAGATTTACCTTTTAAAGTGCATTATCACGGGCCAATTTTTCGTTATGAAAGACCACAAGCTGGTCGTTATCGTCAATTTTATCAATATGGTGTTGAATCAATTGGTGTTAATTCTCCACTTATTGATGCGGAAGTTATTACTTATGGTTATGCTGCCTTGTCTTTTATTGGTATTGAAAATGTTATTTTAAAAATTAATACACTCGGAGATGATGATTCACGAAATAAATATCGTGAAATCATTAGTGAATATTTCCAAAAACATATTCATAAAATGTGTCATGATTGCAATGAAAGACTTCAAACAAATCCACTGAGGATTTTAGATTGTAAGATACCAAGTGATCAAGAAATTATTAAAAAAGCACCTAAAATTCACGACTATTTATCACTTGCCTCACGCGAAAGATTTAATGAAGTTACAAAACTACTTGATCAAAGCGATATTCCTTTTGAAATTGATCAAACACTCGTGCGAGGGCTTGATTATTATTCCGAAATTGTTTTTGAATATCATTATTATAGTGATGAAGGTAAAACACTTGGTGCATTAGGAGCGGGCGGTCATTACTCCCATTTAGTTAAAGAATTAGGCGGCCCTGATTTACCTGGAGTCGGTCTTTCTTTTGGTGTTGATCGCCTCGTTGAAGTTTTAAAAGAAATTGAAGAAGATGATAATGAAGAAGATTATAATTCTTTCGTTCTTTTTTATTTAATTCCCGTTGGCGATGTTAAAATCGAAGACGTTTATGACGTCTTAATGGAATTACGTAAACAAGGTGGGTATTCTTATGATATGTATCATGAGAAAAAACCTTTAAAAACTTTAATTCAAAAAGCTAAAAAAAGAGATGCTCGGTTTTTAATTTTTATTGGCGAAGATGAATTAAAAAATAATACATTAACAATTAAAAATATGAAAACCGAAGAGCAAATGGTCGTTAATCGTCAAGACGCCAAACAAGTTATACGTTCGCTCTTTTTTTCAAGTATGAGAGAAGGATAATTTATGGAAAGAACTTGTTTTAACACGGATTTATCACTTAAAGACGTTAATCGTCACGTTAAGCTCGTTGGTTGGGTTAGTAAAAAACGTAATTTAGGTCATTTACAATTTCTTGATTTACGTGACGCTAGTGGCATTATTCAAATTTTTATTCCTGAAAGTCTCGAAGTAAGTGATGTTCGTAATGAATATGTTATTTATGTTGAAGGTGTAGTGAAGAAAAAAGATGTAGCTAATAAAAAATTAAAAACTGGCGAAATTGAAGTTGAAGCTTCTTTAATTAAAGTATTAAATAAGGCGAAAACAACGCCTTTGATTATTGATAATGAAACGGATGCTTTAGAAGACATTCGTCTTAAATATCGTTATTTAGATTTAAGACGCCCTGTGATGCTTGAAAAACTTAAAACAAGAGCTCTTATTTTAAAAGCCGTTCGTGAGTTTTTAGATGAAAGACATTTTATCGAAGTTGAAACACCAATTTTAACTCTTTCGACGCCTGAAGGAGCACGCGACTATGTTGTACCTTCACGCCTACATCCAGGAAGTTTCTATGCTTTGCCTCAATCTCCACAATTATTTAAACAATTACTTATGGTCGCGGGTTTAGAAAGATATTATCAAATTGCTCGTTGTTTTCGTGATGAAGATTTACGTGCTGACCGTCAACCTGATTTTACGCAAATTGACTTAGAAATGAGCTTTATTAACCGCGAGCAACTTTTATCTTTAGTTGAAGAAATGATTGCTGATGTTTATTTAAAAGTTTTAGGGTACAAAGTACATTTACCGCTTAAAAAATTAACATATTTTGAAGCCATTAACACTTATGGTAGTGATAAACCAGATTTAAGATTTGAAATTAAACTCCATGATTTAACTGACTTAGTTAAACAATCTTCTTTTGAAACTTTTCAAAATAATAAATATGCTAAGGCAATCGTTATTAATAATCAAGCGAACTTAACTTCAAGAAAAGTAGTTGATGAACTTAATTTAGAAGCAAAAAAATTCCGTTTAAATAATTTTTATGTTTTTAAAGTAATTAATCAAAAATTAGATAGTTCACTTATCAAGTTTTTTAATGATGATTTACAAAAAGAGCTATTTACAAAATTGCATCTAAAAGAAAATGACTTAGTTATTATTGCCTCAAGTAATAATCATGAAAATGTTTGTTTTGCTTTAGGTGCCTTAAGAAGTCAATATGCAAAAAAATTAAAATTAATTAATGAAAATGAACATTCGCTTTTATGGGTTATTGATTTTCCTCTTTTTGCTTTAACTGAAGAAGGACACTTAACTTCAACTCATCATCCCTTTACCTCGCCAAGTGAAGAAACGATTCATCTTTTAAAAGAAAACCCAAGCGCTGTTTTATCTTCTGCTTATGACATCGTTATTAATGGCTATGAAGCAGGAGGCGGCTCAATTAGAATCCACTCACAAGATTTACAAAAAGAAATCTTTTCAATTTTAGGTTTAAATGACGAACAAATTAAACGTAAGTTTGGTTTCTTCTTGGAAGCTTTTGAATATGGTACACCTCCTCATGGAGGAATTGCTTTTGGCTTAGATCGTTTAGCAATGATTTTAAGTAAAAGCGATAGTATTCGCGACGTTATTGCTTTTCCAAAAACACTTAAAGCAACTTGTCCATTAACAGGTGCGCCTAGTCAAATTGATGAAGAACAAATTGAAGAATTGCATCTTAAAATAAAAAAAGGAGAAAAATAAATGTCAAAAAAAGTTAAAGTAGCCTCGAATAAATTAGCCTTAAATACACTTCGTGTTTTACCAATTGATATGACAAATAACGCTAAAAGTGGTCATCCTGGTATTGCTTTAGGAGCTGCGCCAATTGTTTATACATTATATAAAAATCATCTCATTTCTAATCCAAAAGAACCGAAGTGGATTAATCGAGACCGTTTTGTTTTAAGTGCCGGACATGGTAGTAGTATGTTATATGCCATTCTTCATTTAGCAGGCTATGATCTTTCTTTAGATGATTTAAAAAACTTTCGTCAATTAGGTTCAAAAACACCAGGACATCCTGAATACGGATATAGTGATGGTGTTGATGCGACGACAGGACCATTAGCTCAAGGACTTGCTCAAGCTGTTGGGATGGCTTTAGCTGAACAAGCCGTTCAAGCTCAATATGAAGAAGGACATGAATTAGTTAATCATTATACTTATTGCTTAGTTGGTGATGGTTGCCTTAGCGAAGGTTTATCACAAGAAGCAATTTCTTTAGCCGGTCATCAAAGACTTAATAAGTTAATTGTTTTTTATGATGCTAATAATATTACGCTTGATGGTGATTTAGATTTATCTTTTTCGGAAAACGTTGAATTAAGATTTTTAGCTTCAAATTGGAACGTTATTAAAGTTAAAGACGGAAATAATTTAGGTGCAATAAATCGCGCAATTAAAAAAGCAAAAAAATCTAAAGATTATCCAACCTTAATTATTGTAAGTACGGTAATTGGTTATGGGTCCCCTTTACAAGGGACTGCAAAAGTTCATGGTAGTCCTTTAGGAAAAGAAGATGGTGAAAAAACAAAAGCCTTTTTAAAGCATAATTATCCTGAGTTTAGTGTGGCCGAAGAAGTTTATGAACTTTTTAGGCAAACTTTTGTTGCTCGGGGTGAGTTTGCTTATAAAGCTTGGCAAGACAATTTAAAAGTTTATGCTAATAAACATCAAAAAGACTACGAAGTATTTTTAGATGCATCTAATCGAGATGTAAATAAATATTTAGTAAAAGAATATGTTAAACCAGAAGTTGGTAAGTCACTTGCTACACGCAGTGCTAGTGGTCTTATTTTAAATGAACTCCATGAACAAGTTCCTTTTATTATGGGCGGATCAGCCGACGTAGCTAGTAGTGTGATGACAAAAATTAATAGTGGCACTAATTTTTCACCTTTAAATCGAGGGGGCCGCAATCTTAATTTTGGTGTTCGTGAATTTGCGATGGCAAAAATTCAAAACGGGATGTTACTTCATGGCGGATTAGTTACATATGCTGGCTCTTTTTTAATTTTTAGCGATTATTTAAAATCTGGTGTTCGTGCAGCGGCTTATTCGCATTTACCTGCTATTTATTTATTTTCACATGATAGTCCACTTCTTGGAGAAGATGGCTTAACTCATCAACCAATTGAACAACTTGCAACATTAAGATCAATTCCTAATTTAAATGTTCTTCGCCCATGTGATTATACTGAAACGTATGGTGCGTGGACGATTGCTTTAGAATCTAAAGAAACGCCGACAGCTTTAATTTTGTCGCGTCAAGGATTAAAAGAACAAGCAAATTCAGATCGACATTTAGTTGCTAAAGGTGCTTATATTATTTCAAAAGAAGTAAAAGAGTTGATGGCAACAATTATTGCAACTGGTAGTGAAGTAGATTTAGCCCTTGAAGCTCAAGCCTTATTACTTGAAAAACATATTGATGTGCGTGTCGTTTCAATGCCTTCAATGAATTTATTTTTAAAACAAACATCAAGATACCAAAATAATACAATTGGTGTTAGTAAAGATAAAGTCGTAGCGGTTGAAATGTTATCAACGTTTGGCTGGCATCGTTTTGCCGAGACAGTTATGGGTGTTGATCAATTTGGTGTCAGCGCACCAATGAATGATGTTATTAAGCATTTTAAGTTTACCGCGAAGCGTTTAGCTAGTTTAGTTGAGAAAGTAGCAAAAAAAGACTAAAATAAAAGCAAGATAAGGAGAAGACACTTATGGCAGATTATGTATATATTGAAAATTATAATAATTATGGAGCGATGGGTATTTCACGTCGTGTTTTTGAAAACATTGCTAGCACGGCAACAAATCGCGTTAAAGGTGCAAGTGTTTCTCAAAGTAAAGGTCGTCTTTTTACTCTTCATCGTCCGATTCAAATTATTTTACGAAATAATGGCTTAGTTGATTTTCGTATTGATGTCATTATTAAAGCTGGTGTCAATGTCGAAGAAGTATGTTTAAAAATTCAAGAAGAAGTTGCTAACGCTCTTCTTTTAATGACAGAAATGGTACCTTTTAACATTAATGTTAAAGTTGTTGCAATTGAATAAAGTTTATGGCTAAAACAAAAAAAGAAATAAATTATGTTGAACAACATAATAAAGCGGTCTTAAGGTTTCAAAAAACCGCTCTTTTTTTGCTTTGGGCTGGCGTAGTTTCTTTAATTGCTATTTTAATTAGTGTTTTACGAACTGATAGTGGTCTTGGTATGGCCTTATCAATTAACATCTTTTTAAATAATCTTATTAATGGAACTTCATTAAGTGATGTATTAAAAAAACTCCTTATTTTTATATTTGCTCTTATAACTGGCGCTTTATTTGCAGCACTAGGTTATTTTGCTCGGTTAGGTAAATTAGTCTTTTTACTTATTGGCACAAGTTTATATGTTTTAGATTTTGCTCTAACGTTTTTTATTTATCCATTAGCTTTTAGTAGTGCTTTTACGTTTTCAATTGCCACGCATGTTGTTATTTTAGGAGCGTTAGGAATTGCCATTTATTATTATTTCCTCGTTATTAAACTTAGTAAAAGTCAAGGAGCTATTATTAATGAGTAGTAAGCGAATAAGTCGTAATCAATCGCAAAGACAAGTCGTGGCAGTTCTTTATGATTATTTAACGCGTTTAACTTTAGATGAAAGTATTGATGTTTATGAACTTTTAGAAAACTCAGTCGCAACACCATTTGAAGATATAGATATATATATTAAAGAAGTTGTCATTAAAGCAATTAAAAATCATCATCAAATTGTTTCTTTATTAGAAACAAAAATGACTTCTTGGACATTTGCTCGTCTTAATCGTCTTGCTCAAGCAATCTTACTTTTATCAGTAAGTCATTATCGTTATGTTGGTGATGTTGATAAAAAAGTTGTCATCGATGTTGCTGTGCGCTTAGCAAAACTTTACTTAGATAAAGATGAATATAAATATATTAATGCGCTTTTGGATAATGTTTTATGAGTAATCTTTTAACTGTCTCGCTTTTAAATACACATATTAAAACACTTTTAAAAAGTGACCCAATTTTACGATATGTAAAAGTTAAAGGCGAAATTTCTAATTTTGTTGAACACGGTAATGGTCATTACTATTTCACCCTAAAAGATAATAAAAGTTCAATTAACGCAGTTGTTTTTAATCCTAATAAATATAAAGTTAAAGATCCAATTCAAAATGGTGATGAAGTTTTAATTAGTGGCTATATTGATGTTTATTTAGTTCGAGGTACTTATCAACTTGTCGTTGACGAGATGGAACTTTTTGGTAAAGGTGCTTTGTTAATTGAACTTGAAGCCCTAAAGCAAAAACTTAAAGATGAAGGATTATTTGAAGAAAGCCGAAAAAGAAAAATACCTGCTTTCCCTAAAGCAATTGGCATCATCAGTGCACCAAGTAGCGCCGCCTTAGAAGATATGGTAAAAAATATTCGTCGTCGTTATCCAATTTGTCAAATATATTTTTTTCCAAGTCTTGTTCAAGGCACAGAAGCCCCAAAAGATTTAATTCGAGCGTTTACTTTATCACAAAAGTATGATTTATCAACACTTATCATCGGGCGTGGTGGAGGCTCAAGCGAGGACCTTCATGCCTTTAATGATGAAAGTCTTGTTCGTGCACTAGTTACTTCTAGAGCCCCTCTTATTGCTGCGATTGGCCATGAAGTTGATTTTACGCTCGTTGACTTTATTAGTGATCAACGTGTTTCTACGCCAACAGGTGCTGCCGAAATTGCAACTCCTGATCAAAAAGAAATTTATGAAACATTAAATATATCATTAACACGGATGAATAATGCTTTAAGACAAAAAGTACTTTTCTTAAAAGAAAAATTTGCACTTTTAAAAGATCGGCCATTTTTCTTAAAACCCGATACGCTTTATGAAGTAAAATTAGATGAATTAAAAGAGCAAAAGAAAAGACTTCATCTCGCTTTCGAAAATTACTTTTTATCTTTTAAACACGAGCTTAATGTTTTAAAGAAAACACTTCATGCCTTATCACCATTTAATGTTTTACAAAGAGGATATGCGATTTTAGAAAACGAAGAACAAAAAGTCATTTCTTCAGTTGATGATGTTAGTCTTTATCAAGACGTCGTCGCTAGAGTAAAAGATGGTATAATTAATTTAGAAGTAAAAAAGAAAGAGAAGAAAAATAATGAGTAAAGATAGCGCACTTAATTTTGAAAAAATGTTACTTCGCTTAGAAGAAATTGTCACAACAATTGAAAGCAAAACATTACCTTTAGAGCAAAGTTTAGCTTTATATGAAGAAGGACAAAAAATTATCCTTGAACTTGAAAAAGCCTTAAAAGAAGCAGAGGAAAAAATTAAAGATATTATTAAAGTTGAATAAATTCAATTATTTTTCTTTAGTAGATATTTAGTATTTAATTAGTATGAGCAGAAAAGAAAGAAAAACAATTACTAAAGTAAGGTTAGAAGACATTCAAAACCCTTCTTTTCTTAAAGATTTAAATTATTTAAGTTTAGAATATTTAGCTAGTTCAATTCGCGAAGAAATTATTTTAAAAACATCTGAATTTGGTGGACATCTTTCATCTAATTTAGGTGTTGTTGAATTAACGATTGCCTTACATCGTAGTTTTGATTTTTCTTTTGATAAACTTCTTTTTGACGTTGGTCATCAGACATATACACATAAAATATTAACAGGCCGAAGTCTTGATAAATTAAGAACAAAAGATGGTGTTTCTGGCTATCAAAGAAGATGTGAATCAGCGTTTGATTGTTTTGAAGCCGGGCATAGCTCAACTTCTTTAAGTGCGGCGCATGGCTTTGCAATTGATCGTGATTTAAAGGGCGAAAAATATGATGTTGTCGCTGTTATTGGTGATGCCTCAATTGTTAATGGTTTAGCTTTTGAGGCCCTTAACAATATCTCACATTTACATAATAAAGTGATTATTATTTTAAACGATAATGAAATGGCTATTTCGCGTCCAACAGGCGGGATGTCAAAGTTTTTTGCCTCCCTTTCAACTGGCGCTGGTTATACAAAAATGAAAAGATGGTATCACGACTTAATGTTTAAAACGCGTTTTGGCCGATTTTTATATAAATGTACTTCAAAAATAAAACGTTTTATTAAGCAACTTCTTGTTCCTTCAACTTATTTTGATGATATGGGCTTTCAATATTTAGGTCCAATTGATGGCCATAATATTAAAGCACTTGAAAATGCTTTTAGGCGCGCGAAAAGAACGACTAAATCAGTCGTTATACATGTTGAAACAATTAAAGGAATGGGTTATAAACTTGCTGAAGATGATCAAATCGGTTATTGGCACGGCGTTACGCCTTTTAATATCGAAACTGGTAAACCCAAAAATTTACATCCCGAGCTTTTATCTTGGTCACATTTATTTAGCGATTTATTAGATGAATTAATGTCAAAACGCGAAGACTTAATTATTATCTCCCCAGCAACGACTAAAGGTAGCGGTTTAGAAGTTATCTTTGATAAATACCCAAAACGAACTTTTGATGTTGGTATTAGCGAAGGTCATGCCTTATCTTTAGCTAGTGGCTTTGCCTTAAGTGGTCGCCACCCAATTGTTTCGGTTTATTCAACTTTTTTACAAAGAGCTTTTGATCAAGTTATTCATGATTTAGCACGAATGGATTTAAATGTTACCTTTTTAGTTGATCGAGCTGGACTTGTTGGTGCAGACGGCGAAACACATCAAGGCATATATGATGAAGCCTTTTTAATTAATACACCTAATGTCGTTTTAACAATGCCATCAAGTGATGAAGAAGCAAAAGCCTTATTAAGTGAGTCATTAAAAGAGCATGGGCCCTTTTTTATTCGCTATCCTCGTGATTATTTAGCAAAAAATCATATTATTAAAACGAAAGAACTTACCTTAGGTAAGTGGATTGTTGAACTAAAAGCTAAGACAAAAAAACTTGCTATCATTGCTGTTGGTCAATTATTAAGAGAATTAAAGCAACTTATTATCGATAAAAATCTTGATGTAACTTTAATTAACGCTTTATATTTAAAACCTATTGATGAAGACTTATTAAAAACATTATTACATTATGAAAATATTTTACTTTATGATGCCTACGCAAGTGAAAACGGCTTTATTACCTTTTTAAAAAGTAAACTAAGCGATTTATCATATTGCGGCAAAATTTATTCTTTTGGTGTTAAAGATCAATTTGTTTCCCACGGAAAAATTAAAGAACAACTAGCTTTATTTAATTTGTTACCTGAACAAGTTTTAGCAAAAATTAAAGATATTATAAAATAAAAGATAATTTGGTTAACATAATAATTGATATACCTTTCCTTTTTCTTTATAATTAACTTATGGCAAAAATTATTGTTCATCTTGATTTAAATGCTTTTTTTGCTTCGGCCGAAGAAATTCGTAATCCAAAACTAAAAAATAAACCTCTTGTTGTCGGAGGATCTGGCCGTAAAGGTATTGTTTCAACAGCTTCTTATGAAGCAAGAAAATACGGCATTCATTCAGCAATGCCAATTTTTCAAGCACGTAAACTTTGTCCGTCTTTAATTATTTTGCCGGTTGATTTTAAATATTATCGCCTTTTATCACAAGAGTTTTTTAATTTTGTTAAGCAATATAGTAAGATTGTTGAAATTGCTTCGGTTGATGAATGTTTTGTTGATATGAGCGAAACACTAAAAGATGTCGAAAACAAAATTGAGTTTTTAAAAACAATGCAAAATGACTTATTAGTTAAAACTGGTTTAAGTTGTTCAATTGGCGTTGCTCCGACAAAGTTTCTAGCTAAGATGGCATCAAACTATCATAAGCCGATGGGTTTAACTGTCATTCGTCGACGGGATATTAAAAAAATGCTTTATCCGCTTGCGATTGAAAAGTTTTATGGAATTGGGCGCAAAACTTCGCCACGATTAAAAAGCTTAGGAATACATACGATTGGTGATTTAGCAAAGCGCGTTAATAATGATGATCCTAAACTTGAGTATTTACTTGGTAAATTTTATTACGTTATTAAAGATTGGGTTAATGGTTATGGTAGTGATGAAGTCGAAGTTGAACCAAGTGATCCCAAATCAATTGGTAATAGTTCAACATTTATGAACGATACAGATGATTATTTTGAAATTAAGGAAATGTTTTCATATTTAGCTAAAGAAGTAAGCGAGCGAGCTCAAAGACAAAGAAAAATTGGTTCAACCGTGCAAATTGTTATTAAAGATAGCGAATTTAAATCAATTACTCGCTCGATAACTTTTAAAGAACCAACAAATGATTACGCCTTTATTTTTGATAAAGCGCTGTTTTTATTTGAAAAACATTTTAAAGGCCAATTAATTCGTTTAGTCGGCGTGACACTTCAAAACTTAATTGATCCACGTGATTTAGTCGTGCAAATGACTTTTTATGATTATCAAAAACATGAAGAAGAAAATGTTACAAAATTACTTATTAATGAATTGAATAGAAAACTAAAGAAACCTCTTTTAGTTAGGGCTCGGGATATAAAGGATAAAAAAGATGCTAATTAACGATGCGATTGATTTATTTTTTCAATAT
This sequence comes from Erysipelotrichia bacterium, assembly GCA_012522695.1. Taxonomy (GTDB): domain Bacteria; phylum Bacillota_I; class Bacilli_A; order RFN20; family CAG-826; genus UBA1424. The sequence continues at coordinate 16,361 of JAAYJX010000110.1, read as the reverse complement.
TTAATTGTTGAAAAAGGCGTAAGTAAAGAAACAATTAATGCTTACCAACAAGATTTTAAACAATTTTTTAAAGTTTTTAATGATCGTAAAACAACAAAAGATTTATTTATTAGTGATTTAACTGACTTTATTAAAATCCAAAGTAAAAATAAAATGGCGACAGCAACAATATTAAGAAGACTTTCCTCAACTAAACATTTTTATCGTTTTTTAGAAAAAGAACAACTTTTTAGTGAGTCGGTTCCAAAAATTAGTGGTCCTCGACCACTTAGAAAATTACCACATACTTTAACCGAAGAAGAAGTAGAATTTTTATTTGAGATGCCTGATTTAGAAAAACCCGAAGGTTTAAGAGATCGTGCGATGCTTGAAGTTATGTATTCTTCTGGTTTACGAGTGAGTGAACTTTTAGCTTTAGAGCGTGGCCACATTAATTATGTTCATGGACTCGTGAGTGTTGTTGGTAAGGGTAATAAAGAAAGACGTGTCCCTATTGGTGAATTTGCTTTAGAATATTTAGCCAAATATATTGAAGAAGGAAGAAGTAAAAATCCAGGTAAAAATACTAAATACATTTTTTTAAATCGTTATGGCAAACCTTTATCACGTCAATATTTTTTCTTACAAATAAAAAAATATGCTTTAGACGCCGGTATTTCTAAAGATGTTTCGCCGCATACATTACGACATAGCTTTGCTACGCATTTATATGATCATGGAGCAGAACTTAGAGCGATTCAAGAAATGCTTGGTCATCAAAATATTTCAACAACCGAAATATATACACACGTCTCATCAAAACGTATTAAAGACGCGTATGATTTGTATATCAAACGCAAATAATATACAATTTTTTATGTAATAAAAGGAGTAAATATGAAAAAATTCAAAAGAATATTTGTCATCGTCATCGATTCAGTTGGAATTGGCGAAATGCCTGATGCTAAATTATTTAATGATGAAGGTGCAAATACACTTGTTAATACTTCAATTGCTGTCGGCGGTCTTCATGTTCCCGTTATGAATTCACTTGGCTTAGGCGATTTAGCTCCTATTGTTGGTACAAGTATTGTTAAGCACCCACAAGCTTATAGTTTACGCTTAAGAGAAACGAGTGCTGGTAAAGATACAATGACAGGACATTGGGAAATGATGGGGATTAAAACAACAACACCTTTTCAAACATTTACCGAGACTGGCTTTCCTTTATCTTTAATTAAAGAACTTGAAGAAAAAACAGGTTATAAAGTAATTGGTAATAAAGCTGCAAGTGGAACAGAAATATTAGTTGAACTTGGTGAACAACAAATGCAAGAAAATTCTTTAATTGTTTATACTTCGGCTGATAGCGTTTTGCAAATTGCCGCGCATGAAGAAGTAACTGGTTTAGATGAATTATATCGTGCTTGCGATATTGCTCGCGAAATAACAATGAAGCCTGAATATTTTGTAGGTCGCGTTATTGCGCGTCCGTATGTTGGTACGAACAAAACGAACTTTAAAAGAACACCAAATCGTCACGATCTAGCCGTTTCGCCTAGTGATACGACGACGATGGATATTTTAAAAGAAAACAACTTTAGCGTTTATGCGATTGGTAAAATTAACGATATCTTTAATACGCGCGGTGTGACAGAGTTTGAAAAAACCGTTTCTAATAAAGACGGTATGGAAAAAACAATTAATGTCGCTAAAACAAATCCACTAACTGGATTAGTTTATGTTAACCTTGTTGAATTTGATAGTGAGTACGGTCATCGCCGTAACCCAAAAGGATATGCTAAAGCCTTAGAAGAATTTGACGTTCAACTTGGCGAACTTTTAGAAGTCATTAATGAAGACGATTTAGTTATGGTGACAGCTGATCATGGAAATGATCCAACTCATCACGGAACTGACCACACAAGAGAAAAAGTACCTCTATTAATGTATTCAAAAGCTTTTAAAAACGGACGCACCTTAGAAGAAAAAGAAACCTTTGCCGTTATTGGTGCAACAATCTTACATAACTTTAATTTAGAAAAAACGCCAAATCATATTGGTGAACCACTTATTGAAATATTTAATTAATAAACTTAAAGTCGTTTAAGATACATTTGATTAATATCGTGATGTAACTGAACAAAGAATTTATTTTGGTTACCACTAAAATATTATGTTAACCACTTAATTTAATAAGGTTAACGTTTTCGGCCACGTACATCCTGATAATAATGTTAATGTTAATCAATTTTTAGAAATCCTAGATTTAGAAACATTTGATAATTTAAATCCATAAGCTAAAGTTAGGACGAAGACTGCAAAGTATACCGTTTTAAGTTTCAAGTAGTTATTTTGTTTTGTGGTGGAATGTCTTATTAGACTAATTGACTTAACGACATACTTTCTAAAAAACGTATTTTAAAAAAGTCCCTAATATAAAAAATATGAGTTGCTAAATATATAACTTAAAAGACGCTGCGATCTTTACGATGGCTAAAATAAATATATCTAGCCTCAGCAAGCGATAATTTATTTCGACCATTTTTTAAGTGAATATTTTCCTCTTGTTGGCGATCTTTGACCCATCCGCAAAAAAGACAAATCGCGCCATCAAGATTACTTTCAAGAGAAAATTCTCCACAACAAGCACAACATTTTTTCATCAGTTTTATTATAAATGAAGCGTCTTAAAAAAGATACGTAGTGTTTTTATCCAAGAAGTGATAATAATAATTAGTAGTTTTTTAGTAGTTTATTAAGTATCGATAATTGTGGATAACTCACTATTTGCAAGAATATTGTCTTTTCAGTAAAAAGGTTAAAAGACTAAAAAGTATCGATAAAGTGTATATAATACGGTTATTGGTTTACATAATAGAGATTATGCGAAGTTAGCCATATTTCCGTAAATTAGTCTTTTTGGGATTTTACTTAATTTATTACTACAATCAAAAAATATTTATTGATGGGTATAACAAAACAAAAAAATTTATAAGTATATTTAATTACGACGCTTAAAAATTTCTTCTAAGCTAATTCGTTCACGTTCTTCTTTTGTAAAAATGTTCACAATCAAATGATGGGCGTCAATTAAAACCCAACCGCTTTCTTCACGACCTTCAACATGGTGTAAATTCGCTTCGAGTTCTTTTAATTTTTTTAAGACTGTTTCTTTAATTGCATTCATTTGGCGAATGTTACTTGCTGTTACTAAAAGGTAGTATTCGCTAAAGGGCGTTAACTCCGAGACATTAATTAATTCAATGTCTTCTCCTTTTGTTTGTTCAAGTAAAGTTAAAATAGCTTTTGTTGTTTTGTCTAGTTCCAAACTAATCCCCTTTCGTTAAATAATAATCCATACAAGCTTTTGTTAGTTCGTTATTAATATCTTTATGAACACTTAATAAATATTCTTTGTTTGCTTTTAAGACAGTTAAAAATCCTTCTTGACAATCTCGGTAACATTTTTTAATTAAGTTACCTGATTTAAATTGACGAAGCGGATCAATTTTATCTGCACTATAAATAATTTTACCTAAGACCGACATTTCTTTTTTCCCCGTCGCATGAAACTTGATTGCTTCTAAGATTTCTTCATCTTCAATATTAAAAAGATCTTTTGCTAAATATACCCCAACAAATTGATGATAAGCAAAGGGAGGTAGATGTAAATAATTTGGATATTCTTTTTCCATAATACTTACTAACTCTTCTTTACTTTTTCCTTTAGCTAAATCATGGAGTAAACCAGCAATATAAGCTTTGCTTTCTAAACTAAGACGATTATGAAAAGCGATCCTTCTAGCTAGCTTAGCAACAGAAAGACTATGTTCATATCTTTTAAGTGGCAAAACGTTTTTTAATTTATCTAAAAAATATAAATGATGTTTTTCAATATAATCCAAAACAGATGAAGGTACATCAAGTGATTTTAATTGACGAATATCTTTACTTGCTACTTCACCACTTTCTTCAAAATCAAGTTTTTCCATTTTATATTTTGTGACGTTTTCTAAATTAACACTAAAGCCCGGACGACTTACATAAATAATTTGAACAAGATGACTAATTTGTTTTGGTTCTCGCCACTGATGAAATTTATTAACTTGATCAGTGCCGATTAAAAGATAAAACTTTTTATGCGGAAACTTTTTAAGAAAATGTCGAATCGTATCAATTGTATAATTAACATCAGTATCAGATTTAACTTCAAAATCAGAAATAATTGAGCCCGACACTCCTTTTTGATTAATAGCTAATCGAAGCATATTAAGTCGATGTCTAATATTTACGGCCGGATCTTTCCAACGTGGGTTTTTACTTGGTATAAAAACGACATCAGCATTTAAAAGAAAGCTTGCTGCACTAGCAATGCGTAAATGACCAAGATGGATAGGGTCAAAAGAACCCCCAAAAAGAACTAAGTTTTCCATTGTGCTTGCCTTTTTAACACTAACTTATTTTTCACCATATTTTACTTTTGAACGAGTCGTATAAAAAGAGACACCTTTAGGCACATATAATCTTAAAGTTTGTTTTTGACCGATAAAAGTAAACCACCCTAATCCGTGGATACCTAAATCACGTGGCCCTTCTTCATCAATATGTATATCGTAAATATCAAAATCACGTAAAGAAACTAAATTTTTAGAAATTGGTTTAACGTTTCCTTTTTCTAAATTACGAAGAAAAAACTTATTCGGTTCATTAGAAATAAGTTTTCTTAATTGCACAGTACTAGGGAAATAATTTTCAATCATCGTTCTTTCACCTTCAACAAGTTCTAAACGCGCAAGACCCCCAACTAAGATTGTTTGATCTTCATTAATACTAATCGTTCGTTTTTCAATTCTTTTTGTTGGTTCAAGTAAGCGCGCTACACTACGCTCAACTTTTTCTAAGATTGAGTTATCATTACCTAGACCAGGTGTATCATAAATTGCTGTCGTTCGATCAATTGGGATGCGCATCACTTGCATTTTTGTCCCTGGGTAATTTTGAGTAGTAATATTAATACTACTTAAGTTTTTATATTCTTTGAGAAAATATTCCATAATTGTCGTTTTGCCAGAATGTTTTTGGCCAATAATATAGACGTCTCTTCTTTTACGTAAAATTCTAATTTTATCAATAAACTCTCGCATATTATAATTTTCGACAGTACTAAGTAAGACGACGTCTAAAACCTTTAGTTTTTCAACACGAAGACGATGACTAACATATTCTTTTAAATGTTCATCAGTCGAAGATTCAGGCATGATTTCGCGTTTATTTGCAATAACTAAAATATCAAGACCTTTGAGCCACTCATTAAAAACACGAATAAAGCCGGCTTCAAAAGAAAATAAATTAATAACATAAACAATTAAAGCATCAGTTGCTTGGGCATCAGCAATTAGTGTAAAAAACTCAGGATTTAAACTAGCTTCCCTTGGTGAAAGATTATATTTTTCACTATGAAAGCAACTTGCACAAAACAAAACACTTTTTGATAAATCAACAAGCATTTCATTTTCAACATAACCTTCTTTTTTTGTGTCTCTGCTTTGTAAGACAACACCGCAAGAATAACAACGACGAATAATGTTTAACTTAGCCACTATTTTTCCTCCCAACTAACTAATAATTGTTGTTTTTGTAATTTTTTATATCTTCTTTTATCAAAAAGGCGATTAATTTTAGTTGTCCATTGATCTTCTTTAACAAGTTTTGCGACAAGGACGTTTTTCATTTTCAAACGATTAGCAAATAAAATATCAGTAATTAGTTGATCGCCAATTAAAATTGCTTCATCAATCTTAATCTTTTCTTTTTTTAGAAAGCGCCGCATTTTGTATAAAAGTGGCTTTCTTAACGAGTTAAGAAAAGGAACATCTAATTTACTCGCATAAGGACGAACCCTACTTAATTTATTATTTGATACAATAATAACATTTATTTTTTCTTTCTTAAAGTTATTAACTAAATTAATTGCTCGAGATGAGGGATTTAATTTATTATAAGCATCAAGTGTGTTATCTAAATCAACAAAAACGGTTTTAATATGATGTTTATGATAAAAAGTAAGAGGAAGGTCGTAAATACTTTTTGCTACACAAAAAGGTATAAAGTTTTTATTCATATTTATATTTTACTTAAAATTGAGTGAAAAATGAATCTTTATAACTCTCACTATTTATTTTCATCGTCTTCGAAAATAGAAATTTGCTCGTAATCTTTTTTCTTCGCCTCTTTTAAGTTTTCAACTTTGATTTCTTCTTCTTTTAAAGGTGGCTTTAAAGCAACGATTTTTTTATCAATTAAAATATCATCTTCTCGAAAAACGATGTTTAAATGGGAACGTCTTGGTAATGTTACATTAGCCCGAGCATAACGGTTTCGTGGTGTAATATAAAAATCATCAATCGTTATCGTTGTAACTTGCTTATTATTAGCCTGGACTTGTAAATTAATTTCTTTATCACTAGGTTTAATCTTTACGGCGTAAATTAAACGATGAAGATCATTTTTAAAACAAGGATAAATAGGCGTGGCTTTGCTTAGTCTTGAAGATATAGGCGTATTTAAATAATCATAAATCCGAACATGGCCAGCATGTGTTAATAAAGCTATCTTAGCTTTTTCTTCTAAATCAAACGTTAATAATTTAACAATTAAATCTTTTTTAAGTTCACTAACGACTTTAACTCCACCTGATCTTAAACTCGCTGTACTAACTTCATTTTCATTAATTAAAAGTGAGCCACCAGAAGATGTTAAAACTAAAACGTTATTATTACCATTTGTTAAAACAACATCGACTAATTCGTCATCTTTTAATAATTTCATCGCTAAAATTGGTCGAGCATAACGAACAACGACGAATTGATCTAAGGCGACACGCTTAATTTGCCCTTTTTTACTAACGAGCATTAAATATAAATCATCACGGAACTTTTGAACGGCAAAAGCACAAATTATTTTTTCTTTATTTTCTAGTGAAATTAAGTAACTAATATGCTTACCTTCTTCACGCCATTTAGTATCAATTATTTCGTGAATCGGGATGTATAAATAATTTCCAAGATTCGTAAAAACAAGCATAAAATCGGTCGTCATTGCTTGGCCACGATATACAAGTATATCGTCTTCTTTAAGACCTGGCATCGAAGCAAGTCCACTTCCCCGATATGATTTAATCGTTGAACGTTTAATATAACCATCACGAGTGACAGTAATAATTACTTCTTCTTTTGCAATTAAATCTCTTTTATCAATCGTCAAATTAATATCTTTTTCAACGATTTGTGTTCTTCTTGGTGTGCCGTATTTTGCAGCAATTTCTTTTAAATCTCTAATTAAAACACGATCTAATTTTTTCCGATCACTTAAAATACCTTCTAAAGTCGTAATTGATTTTTCTAAAGATGCTTTTTCTTTAACTAATGTCGAAATATCAGTATTTGATAATTTATAAAGTTGGAGCATGACAATTGCTTCACTTTGCTCTTCACTAAATTCATATTTTTTTTGTAAGTTTTCTTTCGCATTAGCTTTATCTTTTGAAGATCTAATTGTCGCAACAATTTGATCAACAATTGAAATAGCCTTAATTAAACCATCAACAATATGAAGACGTCTTTGGCTTTTAGCCAAATCAAATTGCGACCGTCTAGTTATGACGTCAACTTGATGTTCGATGTAGGCATCAATCATTTGCAAAAGATTAAGTGTTTTTGGTCTACCATTAACGATTGCTACCATATTTGAAGAATACGAACTTTTTAATTGTGTTTTATTAAAAATATAAGCAAGAATGACATCAGGCTTAGCGTCTTTTTTTAAGTCAACAACAATTCTTAAACCGTTACGGTCTGATTCATCACGTACTTCAATGAGTCCATCAATTGCTTTACTATGACGAATTTTATCTAATTCGTATACTAAAGAAATTTTAACTGTCTTATATGGTATTTCTGTAAAAATAAGTTGTTTTTTATCTTTCTCATTAATAATCTCAGTTTTAGCGACAACTTCAATACGCCCGCGTCCTGTTTCATATATATTTTTAAGGCCATCACTAACGAAAATTTCACCACCAGTAGGAAAATCAGGTCCTTTAATAAACTGCATTAAATCATCAATCGTTGTTCGAACGTGTGTTAAACGATAAATAACAGCATCAATAACTTCATTTAAGTTATGTGGAGGAATTTCTGTAGCTAGGGCCACTGCAATACCTTCACTACCATTGACAAGAAGATTTGGAAAACGTGCTGGTAAAACACTTGGCTCAAAATCACTATCATCAAACGTTAAATTAAAATCAACTGTTTTCTTTTCTAAATCACGTGTTAACTCTTCAGCAATTTCACTTAGACGCGATTCAGTATAGCGATATGCTGCAGCCACGTCACCGTCAATACTACCGTTATTTCCTTGAAAATCAATTAAGGGAACACGAACTTTCCAATCTTGCGACATCCGTGTTAAAGCATCATAAATTGACGTGTCGCCATGAGGGTGATATTTCCCCATCACAGCCCCAACTGTATGAGCACATTTTCGCATTGCTTTTGAAGATGTATTTCCAGATTCATACATCGAATATATAATTCTTCTTTGGACAGGTTTTAAACCATCACGAACATCAGGAATAGCTCGGTCCTGAATAACATATTTTGCATAAGAAGCATACCTCTCGCCCATTACTTCTTCAAGCGGACGATTTGAAATTTTCTCGCGAAACGCGGGTTTTTTATCGATTTCTACCTTTTTTTCAACTTTTTTTACTACTTTTTTTGCCATTATCTAATTTCCTCTAAAAAAGTATCTTCAAGTGAAAAGTCAACATTTTCTTCAACCCATTTACGTCGCCTTGAAGCGTCTTTTCCCATTAAAACACTAACACGATTTTCAACGATTAAAGGATCAATAATTTTGACGCGAATTAGTTGCCTTGTTTTTGGATTCATTGTCGTTTCCCAAAGCTGTTCTGCATCCATTTCTCCAAGCCCTTTATAACGTGAAATTTTATAACCAGCACCTATTTCTTTTTTTGCTTTTTCTAAATCTTTATCATTCCAAGCATACCGATATGTGAGCTTCTTATTTGCCTCTTTATAAACTCGATATAAAGGCGGAACAGCAACAAAAACTTTGCCCTTAACGATAAGAGGACGCATATAGTGATAGAAAAATGTTAATAATAATGTTTGAATATGCGCACCATCAGTATCAGCGTCAGTCATGATAATTATTTTGCCATATTTAGCATCTTCTAAGTCAAAATGGCTACCAACTCCAGCACCAATTGAGGAAATAATTGTTGCAAATTCTTCGTTTTTTAACATTCTTTCCATCGTCACATTATCAGTATTAAGCGGCTTACCACGAAGTGGTAAAATAGCTTGATGAACACGGTCTCGACCTTTTCTTGCCGTACCACCAGCAGATTCACCTTCAACAATAAAAAGTTCATTTAATCCATACTCCTTCGATTGAGCAGGTGTTAATTTGTCACTTATTATGAGCTCATTTTTAACTTTTTTTGTTTTTCTAGCTTCTTCTTTAGCTTTTCTAGCAGCAAGACGAGCGTCTCGCGCATCACTAATTTTCTTAATTAAATTAACTGCATATTCCTTATTTTCGTTTAAATAGTAAGCAAGCTTACTATAAATAAAGTTATTCATCGCTGGAGTAGCAATTGGTGTGCCAAGTTTTGTTTTTGTTTGACCTTCAAATTGATTTAATTCTTCAGCAATTCTTAAGGATATAATTGCAGTTAAGCCTTCGCGAATATCACTACCCTCAAGTTTTGCCTTGCCTTTAAGTAAGTTATGTTCACTAACGAAATCATTAATTACTCTTGTAAGACCTAAACGGAAACCGGTCTCATGTGTACCACCTTCAATTGTTCGAACGTTATTAGCATAAGAGTAAATTGATTCGTTATAATCGTCTTGACAATATTGAAGAGCACATTCAATTTTAATTTCATTAACTTCATCTTCAAAAAACAAAATAGGCCCAATTGCTTTTTTGTTTTCTGTTAAGGTTGCAACGTATTCTCTAATCCCGTTAGGATAATAAAATTCATGAGAAAGATCACTTCTTTCATCCTTAAGTATGAAGCGAACGCGTTTCATTAAAAAAGCGTTTTCTTGTAAACGGTTATATATTGTTTCCCATTTAAATTCGACACTTGGAAAAATTTTTGAATCAGGTTTAAAACGAACTAACGTTCCATGTTTTGTCGTTTTTCCTAATTCTTCTAAGGGAGTAACGAGTTTGCCTCCATCTTCGAATCGAAGATGGTATATTGTTTGATCACGATAAACTGTTACGTCTAAATATTCACTTAAGGCATTTGTCACTGCTGCGCCAACACCGTGAAGGCCAGCACTTGTTTTATAAACTGCACTTGAAAATTTACCACCTGAATGAAGTGTTGAAAAAATTAGTTGAACAGCTGGTACTTTAGCTTTTGCATGAAGATCAACCGGAATTCCTCGTCCTTCGTCTTGAACAGAAAGCGAACCGTCTTTATGAATAATAATTGTAATTCGACTTCCATATCCTGATAAAGCTTCATCAATTCCATTATCAACAACTTCCCATACTAAGTGATGAAGTCCGTATAAATTAGTCGAACCAATATACATTGCTGGACGTTTGCGAACGCCACTTAAACCTTCGAGTAAGTCAATGTCTTTTGCTGTGTAATTGCTCTTTGTCACTTTCTTTACCTCGGTTATTTTCTTTGTTTGTTTTTTTATTTTTGTCATTACAACCTTGTATTATAGCAAAATAATTTCCCTTTGCTACAATACTTATATATAATATTAAGCATTAAAGACAAGAAAAAAGATGGATATTATTTATAATATAGGTGTAGCATTAGGATCAATAATAATTGGATATTTTATTGGTGCTTTTCCAACAGCAATAATTCTTGGCAAAGTTTTATTCAAACAAGACCCTCGTGATTTTGGCTCAAAAAACGCTGGCGGAACGAACGCTGGTCGTATTTGGGGAATAAAAATTGGCTTAATTGTTATGATTGTTGACGTTATTAAAAGTATTATTGCTTTATGGCTTGTCTTTTTTCTTATTAAAATAACAAAACTTGAAACTTATTTTTCCCTTTATCAAAACGGAATCCTCTTTTATTATTTAGCTTCTTTTGGTGCAACGCTTGGTCATTGTTACCCAGTCTACGCAAAATTTAAAGGCGGGAAAGCTGTTTCAACTGTTGCTGGTTTTATAATTACTACTAGCTGGTTTGTTACACTTCTTGGCTTAATTTTCTTTGCTGTTTTAAAGTGGAAAAAAATCGTTTCTTTATCATCTTTAGTTAGTGCTGTAAGTATTACTCTTGCAGCTTGGTTTATGTTCTTTTTAAGTTTATTTAACGCTGACGCCAGCGCTCTTTTAATGTGGGGTAAAGACCTACTTTTTATCCCCTCTTGGGAATATGCACTCATCGTTTTATTAATGGCGGTTTTAATTTTTATTCGTCATAAAGAAAACATCACTCGTCTTAAAAATAATGAAGAACCAACTGTTAAATGGATGAAATAATTAGTAATAAATTAGTATATTATTAGTAGTTTTTACTATTGTGCACAACTTCTATATAAGAGTCAATGTTAATAAAAAACTTAGATGCTATCGATATTTTTCATTGACAAAAGTAAAAGATATTTTTAATTGAAGGTTAATTTTTTAAGGAGAAAGTTAATAAAAAAAGAAGTGCATATTCGCACTCCTTCTTTAGCTTTGTTTAAACATCTTATTGGTGTTTTTTCATGTTGTTCATGACTGCACGAATTTGTGCTTCACTAGGTTTTCGACCCATTGAAGTAAACATTGCGCGAATCATATTTTCATTAATTGGTGGGTTTTTTTCAAGCTCTCTTTTAAACAACCAACGGGAGCCAAAAAATCCTCCGACGAGCCCGCCGATGAGGGCTAAGATAATTAACATAATCCATGACCATGTTGGCATAATATTTCCCCTTTCCTAAGCACGACCGTCGTATTGGCCGTTATCAGTTCTAACTAAAATCGTCTCACCACTTTCAATAAAAAGCGGGACACGTAATTTTAAGCCTGTTTCTAAAATAGCATCTTTCATTGCCTTATTAACTGTATCACCACGAACAGCTGGTTCACATTCAATAATTTCTAAGGCAACTTTTGGTGGAAGTGATAAACCTAAAATTTCATCTTCGTAAGCTAAAATTTCAATTTCAGCATTACTTACAAGAAAATTTCTTTCCCATACCATTTTGTCTTTTTCTAATTCGATTTGATCAAATGTAACTTGATCCATAAAAACGAGTGTATTATCTGTATCGTACAAATATGTCATCTTCTTTTTATCTAAACGCACTGGTTCAACTAAATAGCCACTATTGCGTGATAAATCTAAAATAGCACCCGTTCTTAAATTCTTGGCTTTAATTTTTGCAACCATTTTTCGCATCGCTGTTTTATTAAGTAAAATATCAAGAACTAAATATAAAACGCCTTCATCAATAAAGTAATTACCTGGTCTTAATTCTGTAACGTTAATCATACTTTTTCTCTCCTATCAACTCTTTATTTTAGCAAATTTGCGTCTTAAATTCCAACTTTACTTAGTAAAAAAACGTTGTTTTTTGCTTCGTCTTCTATTGTTGTTAAAGGTCCGTGTCCTGGATAAATAACAGTTTCTGGAGGAAGCGCTCTTATTTTACTAAGGCTTTTATAAACTAAAAATGGATCACCAGTTGGTAAGTCGCTTCTTCCGATCGCGCCTTTAAATAAAGTATCACCACCAAATAATGCGTTTATATCTTCTATGTAGTAACTCACACTACCTCGAGTATGAAACGGCGTATGTTTAATTTTAATTATATGTTGACCAAACTTTATTTTTTCACCCTTTGAAATTAAAACTGGGTCGATATTAATTTCGACTTTATGACTAAAATGAACAAAAGCCGAACAATTAAGTTTTGAATCTAGCAAAAATTCTTTTTCTAATTCATGTAAATAAACTTTAGCTTGAGGAAATTGTTCTAAAATAAGGGGAACTTCTTCAATATGGTCAAAGTGACCATGTGTTAATAATATATTTTCAACTTCTATTTGATTTTCTTCTAAAAAAGATAAAATCTTTTGCCCGTTTAAACCTGGATCAATAATAATTGCTTTTGAGGTTTTTTTATCTACTAAAAGAAAACTATTACAACTATGGCCTTCGCCAAAAATCGAATGAATAAACATTTAATTAAAAACCTATTTATTTTTTCTCACGATGGAGAGTATGTTTATTACAACGTGAGCAATATTTCTTTTTTTCTAAACGTTCTGGTTTTGTTTTTTTGTTTTTATCAGCTAGATAATTTTCTTCATTACATTCCGTACATCTTAATATAAAATTGTCGCGCATTTAATCTACCTCTTCTCATTTTGCTAATCAATAATACCATAAGAAAATAAAGATTTCTATTAAAATATATCTAATGTTATAATTATATGTAATTATGCTTCCACGAATTAAAACAAAACAACTTAACATTGCCGGTGTCCCTCTTGGTGGACAAAATAAAGTTTTAATTCAGTCGATGTGTAATATAAAAACTTCAAAAATAAAAGAAGTCGTTAAGCAAATTAACGAAGCCGCTTTATTAGGAGCTTCTTTAATGCGCGTTTCAATTTTAGATCAAGATGATGCTTATGCTTTAAAAGAAATTAAAAAACAAACGATTATCCCAATTGTTGCTGATATTCATTTTGATTATAAGTTGGCGCTTTTAGCTCTTGAAAACGGAGCGGATAAAATTCGCCTTAATCCTGGTAATATTAGTGATCCAAATAAAATCAAAGAAATCGTTCAACTTTGTAAAAAGTACAAAGTTCCAATTCGAGTTGGTGTTAATTTTGGTTCTTTAGACAAAGAAAGTGCGAGTTTAGAAGGCGTTAGTCTTAGCGAAAAACTTCTTCATTCAGCTAAAAAACAAATTGCGATTTTAGAAAACTTCAATTTTTATGAGATTGTTGTATCTTTAAAAGGATCGGACGTTTTATCGACAATTGAAGCATATCGACTCGCAAAAGATATTTTCCCCTACCCCTTACATTTAGGGATAACTGAAGCCGGACCTAAGGATATCGGTTTAATCCGCTCTGTAGCCGGCCTAGCACCGCTTTTAAGTGAAGGTATTGGCGATACGATTCGCATTTCACTAAGTGATGAACCAAAAGAAGAAATTATTGCGGCCAAACGTTTATTGCATGATTTAAATTTATATCCTAACTATCCAACAATTATTTCTTGTCCGACGTGTGGACGAACTGAAGTTGATGTCGTTAAAATGGCTAAAAAAGTTCTAACTTATTTAGAAAAACGTAATTTAGCCTTAAAAGTTGCAGTGATGGGCTGTGTTGTAAACGGACCAGGCGAAGCAAAAGATGCTGACTACGGTTTAGCAGGCGGCAAAAACAAATGGGTTTTATTTAAAAAGGGACAAGTTATTAAAACTGTTTCTGAAGATGAAGCCTATGAGATATTAATTAAAGAAATCGAAAAAGATTACTAATTATCAAATTTTTCAACCCAACCTTCTTTGAATTGACCGCTTTTAAGCATTTCAATTTCAATTTTATAAGGCGGTTTACCATTAATATAAGGTGTTTCTAAAATTTTGGGGACATGCATTAATAAAGGGTGTTTGATATAAGCATGCGTCGTTTCAAAACCGACTTCACCATATCCAATATTAGCGTGACGATCTTTACGTGCGCCGCGTTCGTTTTTTGAATCGTTAATATGAAGAACAAGAAGTTTATCTAGACCAATAGTTTCATCAAAGGTTTTTAAAATACCTTCGATATCATGAACGTTATAGCCAGCATCAGAAATATGACAAGTATCTAAACAAACACCGAGGCGATGAGGATATTTGGTATGTTCAATAATATATTGAATTTCTTCAAAACGACTACCAACTTCACTACCTTTTCCTGCCATTGTTTCTAGGGCAATCTTAACATCTGTGCCATCGCGAGAAAAAACTTCATCTAAAGCCTCAACGATTGAAGTTAGGCCGATTTCAATTCCATTTTTTAAATGACTACCTGGATGAAGAACTAAAATACTAAGTCCAAACGCTGCAACACGTTTTAATTCTTGAACTAAAAAATCTTTTGAAGATTCATAAGTTGGTGGATTTAATTTATTACCGATATTAATAATATATGGAGCGTGGACGACAATTTTATTTTCATCAATTCCGTGTTCAAGAAGTAATTTTCTCCCTTCTTCAATATTTAATTCACTCACCGGTTTACGAATCGCATTTTGTGGCGCGCCAGTATAAATCATTAACGTATTTGCCCCATATGATAAGGCCTCCTCAACACTACCTAAATAATATTTAGGTGCTGACATTGAAACGTGCGAGCCAATAATTAATTTACTCATTTTCTTTTTTCCTCTCTTTTTTGTCTTTTTTTAATATTTTGTTGATACTTTTTTGTCACCTTTTTAATCGAATGTCTCATTTTCTTTTTATAATTAGGTCGTACTTTTTTTCCTTTTGTTTCTATAACAACCTTTTTAATCTTTTTGATATATTCAGTGTCTTCTTGTTTTGATATTTTTTCCTCTTTATCAACTTTTTTAATAACAAACTCATCATTTTTGATTTCTAAAAAAGTAAAATTTATATTTTGTTTTTCTAGTTGCTCAATTTGTTTTAAAGTGTCGACGTTATAAAAACTAAAACATTTACCTTCACTAAAAAATCGCCCAGTCCGTCCAGCTCGGTGAAAGTAGTAAGTTAAATCATTTGGTAAATTGTAATTTAAAACTTCACTAATGTTATCAATATCTAAACCACGCGCTGCTAAATCACTTGCAACAATAATTGGGTATTCATCACTTAAGATTTTTTTATAACTAGCTTTTCTTTGGCGAGCTTTTAAATCACCATGAATTTTAATGTGTTTTAAATTATTTTCACTTAAATATCGACTAATGTTATCAACTTCTTCTTTTAAATTAGCAAAAATAATTAATAAATAAGGTCGATATTGTTTAATAAAAGTTAAAATCATTTTAAAAGGATCTTGATGTTTAATATCAAGGGCGTAATGTTTAACTAAGGCGGCTGTTTTTTGTTCGCTAACTTCAATTGAAAAGTTTGCACCAACATATTTTTCTAAATGAACTTTTAAATGCGCTGCAAAAGTTGCGGAAAAAACCATAACTTGTAAAGCTTTTTTAAATAATTGAAAAATGGAATCAATTTCTTTAAAATAACCAAACTCCATTAACATATCAGCTTCATCAAGAATAAACATTTTGACGTCCTGAAGGCTAATTAAATCTTCACCAACTAATATCG
>JAAYJX010000109.1 GCA_012522695.1 Erysipelotrichia bacterium | reverse complement strand
TTGAACAACAAGTAGTAAATGGAATTCCTTATATTCAAGGTGGAGCAAAAGGTCAATATGTTTCTTATATTTCTCTTAAATTTGATTATGCAAAAAACAAAGTTGTCTCAACCTTAAAACACGAAAACCAAAGTTTAGTGTATAAAAATATTATCCCAGACGGAGAAGTTAGTGAAATCATTGATCAATATAAAGAAGCAAGTGATGAAGCCGGAGCTACTTATGTAGGCAAGGCAACTGATTATCTTGATCGTTATGGAACATTAGTAAACTTAGCTAATTACGCTGCAGCACAAAAAGCTGAAGAGCAAGGTTATGACATTGACTTTGTTTTTGCTAACAGCGCGCGTGAATACATTGATGCAGGTGATATATATTATCGCGATTTATTTAGAGGCTTACCTTTTGATAACGCTTATTATATTGTTCGTGCTAAGGGTAGTGATGTTTTGTATCAAGCAAATCGTAACTATACATACCGTGTGAAAGATTATGGATATATTAATAGTAATAATTACTATACGATCGCTGTTTTAGATTATTTAATTCTTCATCAAAACATTTATAAAGAGTACAATTATTTTTCTAATTATAATCCAGAAACTGATTATCTTGGCTTTTTAGATGATGGTCGTGATGAACCAATTTATCCTCGTGATTTAGTCAAAGAACTTTTTATTAAAGCCCCTAATCAAACAATTAATCCAAACGTTTATACAGGCGATCGTTACAATAGTATCACTATTTAAAATTTAAATTTAATTATGCTAGAGACAAAGTCAATTCAAGAAATTTTAAATTCACTTGAGGTTAATCAAGAAAATGGATTAACTTCTATTGAAGCGAAAAAAAGACTCGAAAAAGATGGATTAAATAAATTACCAGAAAAAAAGAAACAAAGTTGTTTTGTCTTGTTTTTAAAACAATTTCATGATCCGATGATTTATATTTTACTTGCTGCGGCGATTATTTCTTTTGTCGTTGGTTTAATTCAAAGTCATCTTGATTTAAGTGAAACGATTATTATTTTAGCAATTGTTTTATTAAACGCGATTGTCGGTTTTGTTCAAGAAGTAAGATCCGAAAATGCTTTAGAAGCTTTAAAGAAATTATCCGCACCAACATGTTTTGTAAGGCGAGATAAGGAAGTTAAAGAAATAAAGGTCGAAGAACTTGTTAAAGGTGATATTGTGATCCTTGAAAGCGGAACACTTATTGGGGCCGATATCCGTCTTTTAACTTCTTTTAATTTAAGAACTGATGAATCGTCTTTAACAGGCGAATCTTTACCAATTGAAAAAGACCATAAAATTGTTTTTTCTTCAGCGGTTGGTGTTGGTGACCGCCTTAATACAGTATATATGTCAACACCAGTTGTTTATGGTCATGGTGAAGGCGTCGTCATTAAAACTGGGGAAGAAACTGAAATTGGTCAAATTGCTAAGATGATTGTTAGTGAAAATGAACAATTAACACCTTTACAAAAGCGTTTAGCGGAGTTTTCAAAGCTTTTAGGTATTATTGCAATTGTTATTATTGCAGCGATTTTTGTTATTTCTTTATTTC
>JAAYJX010000108.1 GCA_012522695.1 Erysipelotrichia bacterium | reverse complement strand
GTGAAACCGTTTACGTAAGTATTTATACTTTTATTGTCTCAGTTATTTAATTTGATGATAAAAAAATTTATATTTAGTTTAAAAAATTGTTTTATATTTAATAATTTAAGTAAATTATTGAGGAATAATTTTTGTTTCTTCTTCTTCCGCTTCATCAATTCCATGACTCATCGGCGTTAATTCAGAGCCAACAACAACTTCTTTTTCTTTGCGAAGTGGTTTGGGAACGTAACTTGGCACGCTACCCGAACGGAAAATAGCAAATTTAGCAACAACTGGACCAACAATTTCGTATAAAATTGATGAAGCTAAAATAATTGACATAAACATTGATCCTAAATCTACCCCATCTGCTGACATATGTCCTCTTAGATATCTTTCGCCCATAAACGCTAATCCAATTGCTACATCGGCTTGAGGAATAAGGGCTAAGCCTAAATAATCACGAGTTGATTTTTCTGTTTTAACTGCCGCTGCACCACCAAAAGTACCGAAGTATTTACCAATAATCCGAACAAAGAAGTAAACAACACCGACAAGACCAACTGTAGCAAAGCTAGCTAAATCCATCTTCAAACCAGATAAGACAAAGAAAAGCAACATAATTGGCGGAGTGAAGCTATTAAGTTGTTTAAAGAGTTCATCGTCTTTTGTAAAGTTAATATATGATGCACCAAAAGCCATACAGCTTAGTAAAGGTGAAACGCCTAATAAAGCTCCTGCACCAGTTAATAAAAAAAGCATGGCAACAAGAATAATTAGACGGTTGCTTTCGCCACGTCCGCGTATTAAATAAGCTAAAATAACACCGAATAAAAAACCAACAGCAATAAAGATAACGTTATAAATTAATGGCCAGACAATGTCCATTGGCTGCGTTGTTCCACCACTTGCATTACCTTGAACAACCGCAATTGCAATCGTAAATAAAAGTAAACAAATAACATCATCAAGGGCGACAACTTGTAAAAGTGTATCGACGAATTCACCTTTAGCTTTATATTGATTAATCGTTTGCATCGTACTTGCGGGAGCAGTCGCCGTAGCAATCGCTCCTAAAAGTAAGGAAAAGTCCCATTCAAGGTTAAAAATAAAACGCGTTGCTAAGGTAACTAAGGTACCAGCTAATAAAGATTCACAAAGTGTAATAACTAAAACTTTTGGCCCACCTTTTTTAATAACGTCTTTTTTAAAAAATTTACCAATTCCAAAAGCAATAAACGAAAGAGCTAAATCACTTAAAAAACCTAAACCTTCAATAATTGTTCCCGGGACAAGGTCTAAAATATAAGGACCAATAATAACGCCAGCTAAAATATAACCAGTAACATTTGGTAGGCGCATTAACTTGGTTAAACGCGACAAACCATACCCGGCAAAAAGCATAATACAAACAGCAACTAATATTGATGCAACACCAGTTGAATCAAGGTTTGTATAATATTCGTGTAATTTTAAGTTAAGCCCCATATCTACCTTTCTAAACGGATTAAAACAAAATCCTTCTATATATATTGTGGACGCGTGCAATGAATAAGTAAATCCAATAGTTTTTTATTGTATTATAAGTTATCATTATAGTTGTAAGGAGAAAAGAAAACTATGCTCGATCCAAAATTTGAGACTTTATTACAAGTCGATAAATATCATAATTACACAAAAGCTGCCCAAGCACTAAATTTAACACAGCCCGCCGTTACACAACATATTAAACAATTAGAAAAAGAATTAAAAATCAAGATTTTTAACCGTTCAAAAAGAGACTTAATTATTACGCCAGAGGGCGTTATTTTAATCAAATATGCGCGGCGAATTAAAGCCTTATATCAGCAACTTGACAACGCCATTAGTGATCAAAAAAGACAAACTAAATCATTAATTATTGGGATTACTCATACAGCAGAAAGTAATAAAGTGACGGAGGCAATTGCCCGTTATTGTTCATTAAATCCAGGAATTAGAATAAAGATTATTACCGAAGATATAACAAAACTTTATGATAAACTAAATACTTATGAAATTGACCTTGCTATAACCGAAGGCGGACGAATTAGTCGTAAGTATAAAATGATACCTCTTGATACTGACTCACTCGTTGTTGTTTTATCTCCTACTCATCGTTTAAGTAAACAATTATCGGTGACGTTTGAAGACATTAAAAAAGAGCCAATGATTTTCCGTCTACCTACTTCAGGAACACGAAACTTATTCGTTAACGAGCTTAAAAATAAAAACTACTCAATTAGCGACTTAAATGTCATTTTAGAAGTTGACAATATTGCAACAATAAAAGACTTAGTGGAAAGACAAATTGGTGTTTCGATTTTACCAAGAAGTGTTTGTTTTGAAGAAGTTAAAAAAAATCAATTAAAAGTTTTACCACTTGAAGGTTTTTCATTAATTCGCGAAACAAATGTCGTCTTTTTAGATGACTTTGATTATATTAAAGTCGTTAATGAAATTATTAAAACTTATAACGAAATGAATTTAAGATAAGTAATTTATTAATTTTTAACAACTTGATTTTTAAAATTATAAATACTTCTAAAAATAGCAAATAAAACGACGTATATTTCAAGTCGTCCTAATAACTTGATTACACTGCTAACCCATAATAAAGCGTTTGGGGTATTTAGTCT
>JAAYJX010000011.1 GCA_012522695.1 Erysipelotrichia bacterium | reverse complement strand
TAATTAAA
Organism: Erysipelotrichia bacterium; assembly: GCA_012522695.1. Taxonomy (GTDB): domain Bacteria; phylum Bacillota_I; class Bacilli_A; order RFN20; family CAG-826; genus UBA1424. Next base: position 6,045 of record JAAYJX010000011.1, on the reverse strand, counting down.
AACAACTCTAGCGTTACAGCTAATGAAATAGCGGATTTAATTAACACAAGCACAAGAACTGTAGATAGAGCCATAAAAGAACTAAGAGATAAAAATATAATCATAAGAGAAGGTTCCTTAAAATCAGGATATTGGAAAATAATAAAATAGAAAAACAACAAAAAATCAGCAAAAAGTGCTGTAGATTTAGATGATGTGTTATGTCCAATCTGTGAAGAATGCGAAATGAAACATTTTGATAATTATTGTCCAATATGTGGCTGGGAGCATACACCTATAGCATTCATTGATGCAGATTTAAAAGGAGGAGCTAATCCTTTAACCGCTAACGAACACAAAATACGTTTTAATAAAATAAGAGAGCAAAATCCTAGTTATAAATGGGAAAATGATCCTAAAAGGCATGAAGGATTTAGATGGAAATAAACCGCTTAACAAAGCCATCAATTTAGGGGTGTAGTAGATTTTTCTAGGGGTGTAGTAAAAATCCCCAAGAGTGTAGTATTTTTAGTAGGTGTGTTGTATTGTATTAAAATAGGTCACCCAACACAAAAGAAGAAAAAAGAAAAATATTATGTTTTTTCTATGTGAGCACATTGTTTTTAAAAAAAGAAAGTTGAAACTATATTTATATAGTGATATTATATTCGTGCTATATGTCGCGATATAGGGGGAGTTTAAATGAAAATACTTAAGTTAATTGGAGCCTTCTTTGTTCGAATCGGTCGTTGGATTAAAGAAACAGCTTGGGTTCAACCTTTATTAATTGTTGGGGCTATTTTTGCCGTTATTTTTTCGATTCCATCAATTACAAAATGGGTTGAAAAAATTTCTGAAGAAGCTAAATCGAGTGAAAAATATTATCAAAAATATCAACATTCACTTGAAGGTGGTGAAAATAGTGATGCTGATAAGTTAATTATCAATATCCAAAATGGCGAAGCTAAAAGTAAAATTGGTGATAAATTTTTTCTAATTTTTGTGTCTGAAGATTGCACTGGATGTAGTGAAGCCAAAAAAGGTTTTGAAGCTTTAGAAAAACATTGGAACAAAAGCTTGGCCCCTAAAAGTAGTTCACCATTTAAATTAGTATCTATTTTTACTGATGAAGAAACTGATGAAACGACTTCACGTGAATCAGCTTTTGCCCAATTTTTAGATCGTAATGATGAATTTTTTAGTGAAGCTGCCCAAATCGGTATTGACTCTTATTATTACTTAAATGATAAATTATCACTTAGTGATCTTAATACTTTAGAAGAAGCTGACGCTGATAAATATTTAACGCCAACAATTTTTCTTATTGATTTTAGTGATGATTATAATGGCGTGAGTGAAATTATGTTCGGAGTCCCTGGTGATACGAATATTCAAAAAGGTGAATTACTTCGTGATTGTTGGGATCATGCAGGTGATTTTGAAGGTAAAGAATAAATATTATTAAGTTATTTAGTTAAGACCGCCCCGGCGGTTTTTTCTTTTTTTAAGACATATAAAATCGACTTACCATATCGATATGTTTTGTGTGAAATGTTTTTAAGCACTATAAAGTTTAGTTGTTTTTCACTTTCGATAATTAATAACCCGTTAGGATTTAATAAATTATTCAAAAAAATATAATTAGTAAGCTCAAGATAATAAAGGAAGTCATAAGGAGGATCTAAAAAAATAAAATCAAAAGTCTTGTTTTCTAGAAGAAAAGATTTTAAAGCCACTTGATAATCCATATGTAAAAGTGTTGATTTTTCTTCTTCATTAAAATTAAAAAGATTTTGTTTAATCGTTTTAGTCGCCTCGAGATCTTGATCAACAAAAGTCACATGTTTTGCTTGACGTGAAAGAGCTTCTAAGCCAATTGCCCCACTGCCACTAAACAAATCCAAGAAGGTGCTATTAATAATCCGAAAATTAATAATAGAAAAAAGAGATTCACGAACAATATTTTTACTTGGAATAATATTCTCCTTGCTCGGTGTTAATATTTTTTTATGACGATGTTTGCCAGCAATAATTTTTAACATGATAATGTACAGCTTTCATTTTGGAAAATATTAAAAATTGTTTCATTTATTTTTTCATAAAGTAAGCGAACGTCTTGATACGCTTTCATGTAACTTATAACTAATGGGTGTTGATCAAGAAGCATTTTGGCGTTAAAAAGCTCTTTTTGAGCTTTTTTGGCTAGCTTGTGATGCGCATCATACAGTTCAATTAGTTCGTTATATTGTTTTTCTTTGGTTTTAACTTTATTACTTAATTTCTTAACTTCAAGACTTTTTTCTAAACTTTGTTCACTCAGTATTAAAAGTTTAATTTTTGGATGTGCATCTAAAATAGTTTTTAATGTATAAAGTTTTTCCATTAATACAATATTCATATGTATTATGATAGCAAAATAAATTATTATATGTTAAAATCCATTCTTGCATGAAGTTTAAAATTGTAAAAGACACATCTTTATCTTTAAGGAGCAAATCAAAGCCCGTTACTTTTCCTATTAGTGAAAAGGATGAAAAACTCCTTCTTAAAATGCTTGAGTATTTAAAAAATAGTCAAAATCCAGCTTTTCGTGAAAAACATAAAGACGTCCGCGAAGGTGTTGGCTTAGCTGCTCCACAAGTTGGAGTAAATAAAAGAATGCTCGTTATATATTTTAAAAGTGAGGAAGAAAAGGAAGTCGTTCATGCTCTTGTTAATCCTTCGATTATTGAAAACAGTCTCCAAAAGACTTATTTACTAAGTGGTGAGGGCTGTTTATCTGTTGATGATTTTCATGAAGGTTATGTTCCGCGTGATTATAAAATCGTTGTAAAAGCTTATGATGTTATAAAAAAAGAAGATGTCATGATTAAAGCAAGCGGTTATGAAGCAATTATCTTACAACATGAAATTGATCATTTAAACGGTATTTTATATTATGATCGGATTAACAAATCAAATCCCTTTTTAAAAATTGCAAATGCAGTTGAAATTGGTTGAACTATTAATTTCAGTTATATATAATAGTTGTACGTTATTAGTTTATTTTTGATAATGATGAGAAATTTTATTTCACTTTATAGTTGTTAGGAGATTTTATGAAGCAATTTAGTAATGGCGTTTTTATTTACGCATTAGGCGGCCTCGGCGAGGTCGGTAAAAATATGTATGTTTTAGAAAGCGATAATGCGATTATTATCGTTGATGCAGGCGTGATGTTTCCAGGTTCAGATATGCCTGGAATTGATTATGTTATTCCTGATTTTACACATTTAAAAAATAATCGCTCAAAAATACGCGCTTTATTTATTACGCATGGTCATGAAGATCATATTGGGGCGATTCCTTTTTTAATTCAAACGGTTCATATTCCGATTGTTTATGCACCGAGGCTTGCAGCGACGCTAATTCGTCACAAATTAGAAGATATGCGCGTGCGCGAGCCAATTAAAATTATTGAATACGATGCAAACTCACGCTTTCAAGTTGATTTATTTAATGTATCTTTTTTCCATGTTACACATTCAATTCCTGATTCTTTTGGTTTATGTATTGATACACCCGATGGACGAATCGTGCATACAGGTGATTTTAAAATCGATTTAACACCCGTTGGGCCCGATATTGAACTTGATAAAATTGCTCGTTTAGGCGCTGAAGGTGTTGATTTACTTTTAAGTGATTCAACGAATGCAGAAATTGAAGGATATACGCAAAGTGAGACATCGATTATCGATGGAATTAATGAAATATTTAAAAAAGCGCCTGGACGTTTGCTTATTTCAACTTTTTCATCGAATATTTCTCGTCTTCAACAAATTGTCGAATCGGCTTTAGTTCATGGTCGGAAAGTTGCTATTGTTGGCCGGAGTATGGAAAACGTTATTTCTGCTTCACGAGCGATGGGTTATATTAAAATTCAAGATAGTCAACTAATTGACGTTGAAAGTGTTCCTTTTATTCGTCCACAAGAATTATGTATTTTAGTAACAGGCTCACAAGGTGAACCAATGGCGGCTTTAGCTCGCATCGCTAGTGGTGATCATAAAAATATTCAAATTAATCCTGGTGATACGGTTGTTTTCTCTTCAAGTGTTATTCCTGGTAATGCGATTTTAATTGATCGCGTTGTTAACCAACTTGTCCGTAAAGGGGCTAATGTTTTAACGAATTCTGTCTTGTTAAATATCCACTCCTCTGGGCATCCGGCTCGTCAAGAATTACGTTTAATGTTAAAACTTCTTAATCCTAAATATTTTATGCCGATGCACGGCGAATTTCGTATGTTAAAACTTCATTCGGAAATTGCTATTGATTTAGGAATGGACCCGCAAAGAACATTTGTTTTAGAAAACGGTGAATCGCTTTTTCTAAGTAATAAAAAGATTGAACGTGGTCCTAAATTTCCAGCTGATAATATTTATATTGATGGGCGTGATATTAATGGACTTAACACCGCTGTTATTAAAGACCGGGAAATATTAAAAGACGATGGAATGGTTGCCGTCTTTTTAAGTATTGATTCTAAAAATAATAAAATCTTAATCCCGCCGCGAATTGAATCGCGGGGATTTGCGACTAGTCGCAATTTAAAACTTATTAAAAAAAGTGAGCAAGTAGTTAAAGAAGAACTTGAAAAACTTATGTTAGAAAAAGTTACTTTTAATAATTTAAAAAACACGATTAAAGTTTCATTGCAAAGATATTTATATAAACAAACAGCACGTAATCCGATGATTATTCCGGTTATTATGGACAAAAAAGAATAAATGTTAATTTTAGCAAGCACCTCGCCAAGAAGAAAAGAAATTTTAAAACGTTTAGGTTATGACTTTAAAATTATTGACCCAAATATTATTGAAGTAAATTCGCGTCTTCATCCCCACGAACTCCCCTTAGATATTTCAAGGCAAAAAGCATATGCTGTTTTTAAAAATTATCCTAATGATTCTGTTTTAGCTTGCGATACGGTTGTTATTTTAAATAAACAAATTATTGGTAAACCGCTCGACAAAGAAGACGCAAAAAGAATTTTAAGATTATTAAGCGGAACAAAACATATTGTTTTAAGCGGCTATACTTTTATTAATAATAAAAAAGAAATTAATCGAACAGTTCGAACTGAAGTATATTTTCGAAAATTAAGCGAAAAAGATATTGAAGATTATGTTAAAACTGGCTCACCCTTAGATAAGGCTGGAGCCTATGGCATCCAAGACGGTTTTAATTTTGTTGAAAAAATCGTTGGTAGTTTTGATAATGTTATGGGTTTCCCAAGTGAGGATATTTTAAAATATTGTTTTTAAGATTGTTTTTATTTTCTTTTTAGATTTAAAACAACAAGAAGACAAACTGCTAAACAAATAAAAAGAAATAAAGAAAGCGCAAGCCAAAAGGCGTTTTCTTTTAAAAATATATTAAAGGCGTTTTCAATAAGAAAAAACATTATTCGTCATCACTCGCACAATCCAATCGATGTGGACAGCTATCGTAATCTAGACACTCAATAGGATTGCAGTGTCTTTCAAAAATACGTCTTGCTTGTGGGATAAATGAACGAATTTCTTCTTCGTTATATCCGACTTGAATGCGACGATCATTAACAACAATTGGTCTTTTTAAAACCGAAGGGTTTTCTCTAATAAAAGAAATCATTTCCGAAATTGTCATATTATCTAAATCAATATTTTGTTCTTTAACAATTTTACTCCGGCTTGAAATAATATCTTCAGTACCATTTTCAGATTTAAACAAAATTTCTTTTAATTCATCAGGGTTTAAGGTTGCACTAAAAATATTCCTTTCTTCAAAAGGGATTTGTTGGTCTTCAAACCATTTTTTAACTTTTCGGCAGCTAGAGCAGCTTGGTGATGTATATATTTTAATCATAACTAGACGTAATTTTACCATATATTTAAAAAATAATAAATTATTTTAGTATAATGTGTTTCCTAAAATTGACACTCCTTAGCTTCTGGCTTTATAATGATTATCATATAAGGAGCAAAAATCTGTGAAAAAACGTGTCTTAAGTGGAATTAAACCAACTGGCAATTTGACCCTAGG
>JAAYJX010000107.1 GCA_012522695.1 Erysipelotrichia bacterium | reverse complement strand
TTACGACGATTATATAATCCAGTTAAAAAATCAGTAATCGCATAATGATATTGTAAATCTAAAACAACAACAGTGAATGTTAAAATCATACTAATTAAAAATAGATGATAATTTGCCGTGCTATATTGAAAAACTAAACCAATCAAGGGAATAATATTTATTAACAAAATAATAAAAGGGTTATATCTTTGTTTTGCTTCTTTCCATTTTACGAAGTTAATTATTAGTGAAAAAACATAAGGGATTACTGTTAAAACAATAAAAATCCAATGCACTTTTCCTAAATTAACAGAAGTTAAACCATTAAATTCAAAATAAATACTCCAATTAGGAACAAGAGATAACGCCGCTAAAATAACGTTAATACTCATAATTGAAGAAATAACGATAATATTTATTTTTCGAGCAATTTTAGGTTTAGTTGTTCGCCAAACACATAAGTATCTCACAAACCCAACAGCAGGAAAGGAAATTATTTCGCAAAATAATAAAATTTTAAAAATTAAAAGAAGTGAAGGCGTTGCTGGGAGGCTATATACAAAAATTACTGCTGAATCGACGAGTATTAAGCCAGTTAATAAAATGAACATCGAACGAATATTATGATGTTGAGGTTCGCCTCTTACTAATTGTTTTTGAATATGCCAATAGGCAAAAAACAAAATAAGTAGTAAAAAACTATTAGTAGTAAAAAGGCTCACGAATTCTCTTAATCCCATTTTGTTTTATTTTTATTTCTTTAAATCAAAAGCAAGTCTAACTAGAGCTAGCTACAAATATTAGTATAAATAATTATCTAAATATTAGCAAATGAATATTATTCATAGTATGGCTAGTATATATAAATAAGAATTTGACGTGTACATATTTATTGACAAATAACGAAATACTATGTATTATTTTGATAGAAAAGGCAAAACTAGAGTAATCTAGTGACGCAAAGCTATAGGGTCTTAATTACATTAAGGTAGCCAGTTGCCTCTACGTCAGGAAAGGTAAAGTGCTACTTTTTTAAATTAATGAAACTAAAGACTAAAAGCAAAATTTTAATCTCAACACTCATCACATTGACGATTGGTGGGGCTTTAATTGCATCTTTTACTTTTGCCTGGTTAAGTTTAAATGTTAAAGTCGATTCAATTAAATTAGTTGCAGGAAGTGCTGAAGCTCGTGTTGATGGCTATATGTTTAAAAGAGGTTATGACGTTGATGAAGCTAATCAAATTACCCCAGTCGTGAATGCAACACCTAATATCACCGCAAGTCCTGTTTCTTCCTCTCAGGATGGATTAATTTTTACTTTTGATGATACAAATGGTGAAATGTATCCTACTTGGGATTTAATGGATTTATCTTTTGATGAAGTTTCAATGAACGCTCTTGAAATACCATCTTATTATCTTGAGTTACAAGTTTTTACAATTGTTGAAGAATCTTATATTACTCTTTCGTTATGGCTTGAATCTTTTAGTGGTTCAACACCCGAGTTTACTAATTTTTCTTATCGTTACCACGTTGTTAGTAATAATTTAAGTGATCCAATTGATTATGCAACACCTGTTAGTATAGATGCCTTAGCTAGCAAACCTTACGTTGAACTATACGATGGATATAATGCATCGACTGGTATTTTACTAAAAGATAATGGCAATTCTTATTTTGCCTTAGGTGTTACTTCGCAAAACATTGATTTTTATGAAGCTAATTTTTATATGAGTGTCATTATTGAAGTTAGCATCGATCCACTAACTTTTTATAATTATTTAAAAGAAACAGCAAATATTGTAAATAAACAAACAACCTTTGGTTTACGTTTAGTAACTGAATTTGAATATTCGCTTGTCCCGTTTGGAGATTAAATATGAAAAAGAAAATAGCGCTTATTTTATCTTTAATTTCTACGATTGTTGTAGCAACTGCAGCGGCAATATCTTTTTCGTATGCTTCGTATGTTTATAATACGCGCTTTGAAACACCAGTTGATTTTAACACTGGTCTTTTAAAATCTTATTTTGAAGGAGGGAGCGGCACAAGTGGTGACCCCTATACAATTTCCACGCCAGATCACCTAAGAAGTTTACAAAAACTAAACATTTTAGGTGTTTTTAACGAAAACACACATTTTCAATTAAGTAATAATATTGCAACTGCCGGAATGGATTGGAGTGGTGATGATTTACGACCGATAGGTAGTGAAGATTATCCATTTTATTCACAATTTGACGGCAACGGTAAAAGAATTAATAACCTCGTCGTTAACGGCGGCCAAACTTCAGATATCGGAATGTTTGGATATACATCGATGGGTTCAAGTGTTACTGATTTTATTTTAAGTGCGCCGACGATTAAAGTAACGAGTGAAAATAACCCTGATCATGAATCTAATGCTAATCCAATGGCAGAGCTATTTTCTCATCCAACAACTGGCGCAGCAAGTCTACAACTGACCTTAACAAGAAAAAGTGGTTCGACATCTGCTTACTTTACAACCAACCAATCAACAATTACGGCCGGTGGAGTAACTTATGATATTTATTATAAGAGTACAAATACTGATCGTCTTTACTACAATAGTAGTAATAACCGTTGGATTGTTCAAGCTCCATCAGGGGCAAAGTCTGGTGAATATTTTCCCGTTCAATTAACGGCAAGAGTATATGGCGTTTATGAAAACAAAATTATTTCTTATCTTTTAGAAAGATGGCACATAAATGTGACCCACGATAATAATGTTAATATTTTAGATGCAGCAAATAATATAAATCCTGGACATTGGAAAACGATGCATGCAGGTGTTGATGAAGGTATGGGTCCACATGAAACTTATGTTGGTTTTTTTATTGGTCATTTAGATGGCGAAACAAGACACTTAGGTCTTTATGGAGGCACTTCTAAATCAGCGACAAATAATGCCAAATTAATTGTTGAAGGACGACCTGTTAGTTCATTTACAACATTAATTGGCCGCTCCGTTAACGACAACGTTAAAGACGACTCAAACGCGACTTTTGCTCAACGCTATTTTAATTTCCCTGAAATTATAGGTGTTGATGAAAATGGTAATCCAATTCCGCCAAATATAGCCGCAGAAAACTTTACTTTACCGACTTATCCAACTGCCCACGGCCAAATTGCTAATTATATGACAACGACGAATAATCGCGCTGTTAACATGTCAAAGTATTATGGTTTAAGTGATGCTGAAGCAGGTTATATTCGTTTTTACCCAACTCTTTCAAACGGTGTAGCTACTTACGGTAGTTTATCTGAACCTGCTTTATCGTATGACAACAAAGCATTAACCGGCTATGTCTATAGTACAAAAGGCGGTATTTTAAACTTAGGACGTAAAAATGAGAATTTTACTTTAAATAATGCAATGTGGATTTATATGACAAGCGAAAGCTTGCCTGGTGGATGGCGAAACTTATTTTCACGAACAGATCAACGTTACGAAGGTAAAATAAAAATTACTTATGTCTCTAGTGGCAGTGAAAATAATAAGTTCCAAATTTTATATAATGCTTATGACCCTACTGCTACTGGTAGTTGGCTTAATTACCCTTCAAAAGTTAGTGAGGACTATTGGGTTGATCTTTCGTCTAAAAGTGATGATGATGGACCTCTTTACTATCCAAATGATCACCCAATTATTATGAAGGATGAATTTGGCAATCCTCTTACTAATCAAATTGTTGAACAAGAAATTAATTTTAATATTAACGTATCGAAAATGGGCTTTACGGGTGATTTTCATGCGATGATTGGTTTAGGTGTTGGTAGAACAGGCACATTAACGAACACGCAAGATTTCGCTAGTAGCGATAATCGTTTGACAAAATCTATCTTTAGTATCGATTCATTTAGTTTAAAGATTTTAGAATTAAATTTATTTTTTACATCAAAAGAAGGAGGCTTAAGTCGTCAAATTAATAGTGTTGATTATATTTCAGCAATTCCTACTTATAGTGCTGGAACATGGAGCAATTGGAGCCGTGATAGTGGTGTTAGAGTATATTTTGATGTTGGCTCTAATATCACAAGCCCAGGTACAAGTGCATCTTATTATTTTTACCGGACAGCCTCAGCATTTTTATCTTCTTCAAGAGTTTATGGTAATTCAACACTTTCAAATTCAGCTTGGCAATTACAAAATACATCTGGTTTTGCTACGGCAACGATAGGAACAATGTAAAAAGATGAAAAAAGTTAATATATCATCAAAATTAAAATTTAAGCTTCTTATGTCAGTGATGGCTTTAGCAATTTCTGTTGCATCTTTAGCTTATATAACTTACGCTTGGTTTTATTTTCAACACGCTCAAGATTTAAACTTTTTAAAAGTTAATGTTGAGCAAGGTGTTACTTATTCATTAAAACACCTGCAAGCAAATAATGCCGAAGGTTATAAAGGTCCAAGTCTTATTTACGGCGATGAAAGTATTGTGACTGTTACTGACTATTCAAGCGACTTCACTGATGTTTCACCACATTTTCATGAATTTTATTTACCACTTAAACAACCATATTATCGTCTTACTTATGCTTTAGAAGTAAATATTGAACCAAGTGCAATCGATCAAGTAGTTGAAGTTGCAGTTATTTCTTATGAGTCTCCACCTTCTTTACATTTTTATGATGTTGATACGGAGGAGGCAATTACACTCGCGCAGGCAATTAATATATACTCGCACACAAGTGATGGGAATATGACAAACACAGAAATTACTGCTGAAGCTAAAACTTTTGTTGAAGCCTTAACACCTGCTAGTGGTGATGTCTTTGACGAGAGTGAAGAAATGTTCTTACTTGCAACAACATTAGCTGAAGCTTCAGAAACAGCGCAAACAAAAATTATCTTTTTTACGATTGAATTTGATGGCGACCCCTCAACTTTTTATAAATTTGCCTCAAAAGATAATGGTGATGTTTTTTATGAAAAATCAACATTAGGTAACTCTAATGTTTATCAAGGTCTGACTTTTACAATTGAAACAATCGAAATTCGTAAACATTACGATCAATAAAAAGCTTATGGAGAAATAAAAAAATGAATAAGAAAAATAAATTATTACTAACAACAATTGGCCTTGTTGTTTTAAGTGGTGCGGCGGCGACTGGTTCAACCTTTGCTTGGTTTACTACCGTTCGTAGTGCGATAATTTCTTTTACAAGCGCAACTGTTGAAACAAAAAATAACGACCTAAGTGTTAAATATATATCATCACTTAATTCAGTGACCGCAACAACAAATCTTTCTGTTAATGAAGGAAAAAGTTCTAATAATGTTGTCCTTTCTGGTCTTAACAAAGTTACTGATATTTCAGGCGATGGCATTAATTTTTACAAACCTGTTTGGAGTGCTTATGATCCAGGCGATGCAAGTATAGCTGACTATATTAATGAAATAGATTTATCTTACAAAGATAATAAAGGCAATCTTACTAAATCTGCTGATGGATATTTAATTGATTTTACTTTAGAAATAGCTCGTGGTGTTAACCTTTATTCGCCAAATGATTTAAATATTTATTTTGATCGTGGGACACTTATTTCGCCAATTGATGTTATAGGCGAAAATCAAAATCCAAGTAATGCTCAAATTGAACAACAAGATCGAAATAATAAAGTCGTTGAAGCCGTAAGAATGGCCGTAATTGAAACAGATGTTACTTATGACATTACTGACCCTGATAATCCCGTAATAGACGATATAAGCCCCTTAAAGCCTATTTTCTATTACGCGCCACACGCGGAGCCTCTTTATAATTATTTAAGTGAAGACAGTGGTGGAACTACTTATACTATTTTAGGTTATTCTAATACATCAATTTTAGGTGATGCCGCTGATCCTGAAGATGTGATTAATGCTGTTGAAGGTATTCAAGATGACCCTTCAACACCGACAATAAATGAAAAAGGTTCTGAGTTTAAATATTTTTCAACTGTTGTCGAAGCTGAAGACGCAAATTATAAACCCCTTCTTACACTTACTGAAGCTGATCCAACTGCTCATATTACTTTCCGCTTTTGGGTTGAAGGCGAAGACGATGATGCAGTTAACGCCGCAATTGGTGGTGTCTTTAGTATTGACCTAAGAATGTATGCATTGTCAGTCATTTAATTAATTCTTATAAACTAACAAAATAACTAGGGCAAACAATTTACTTATAAAAAGCCCTAGTTTTTTTATCCAAAACAGCTTTTATAATTTTTAAAATTTAGTTTTTTCAAAAAGGCTAAAATAGTCTCAAAAAAACTCAATTTTTATTATAAAAAACATCACAAGGCAAAAAAATATTTTTTACGACAAAAATAATGGTTTTTTAAAAAGAAACAAAAACTAAAAAAATCACACATTTTTCAAAGTCACTTATTCACTTAAAAAATCTAAATTTATAAAAATAAAGCGAATTTTTTTCAAAAAACTTTTAAAAATGTTAAAAATTTAATTTCTTGTTACTTCGTAACAACATAATACTTGCATTTTAGTTACAAAACATACTATAATAATGGTGCTAGTATTTATTTGACCTCCCTCGTTGATGGATACTAGAAGCGAATTGCCCGCTTTGAGGCCATTGTCCCATTAACAATTTGGACCTCACAACTCCTTAACAACAAAGGAGAAATCTATTGGAGGATTTTCTACATGAATAAGAAAAACAAAATTTTATTAGCAACAATTGGCTTAGCTTTTTTAAGCGGAATTGCTGCTATTAGTTCAACGTTTGCTTGGTTTTATACTGCGCGAACAGCTTCCCTACATTATTCCAGCGCGAAAGTCGTTACTAAAGAAGGTAATTTAGATATTGCTTTTAAATCTTCATTAAACTCTGGTATGACTGATACTGGCAGTGCCAACGAAATCATTTTAGATGGCATTAATGATATTACAGACGTCTCAAGTGATGGTCTTGTTTTTTACAAACCTGTTTGGAATTCACTACTTGACAAACCATCTGCTCGTGTCGCTAATGAAATTCCAACCGTGGGTGCAACAAGCGCTGATGGTTATTACGTTGACTTTACGATCACGATTAGTCTTGACGATATTGGTGATGATGATATGAAAGTATATCTTGGTCCAGACACAAAAATTATTGCTAAAGAAGTTGAATACGCTGGGGGTACTGCAACACCAGAAGAATTAGCTCAAGAAGCTAAAAATGCTGCCGCTGTTAAAGCTGCACGCTTAGCTGTTATTAGCGCAGCTGATGCTGTCGTCTTAATTTATTCACCTGAAGCAGAAGCTGGTGGACATAAGCACATTGTCGAAGACGCTGGTGAAGACCTTTATAGTGTAGACGGGTATACAACCGCTGTCCACGCCGGACCTTATTACAATGCGTTTGTTGAATACACTGATGTGACTACTGCTGATGGTGCTACAACTGCAATTGCTAGTGTGGCAAAAGGAGCTTCAGTTGATGTTACCTTCCGTGCATGGCTCGAAGGTGAAGATGTTCATTGTGATAATGACGCCATTGGCGGATTATTCGACATCGAATTACAACTTTACGGATTACCCGTAAACTTATAATAAAGAATATTCATTACAAAAGGAGAATTTAAAATTATGAATAAGAAAAATAAAGTATTACTTACAATTATGGGACTCGTTGTTTTAAGTGGTATTGCTGCAACCAGCTCAACATTTGCTTGGTTTACAACCGTCCGTAGCGCATCTATCTCATATAGTAGCGCAACCGTTGAAACACAAGATAATGACTTAAGTGTTCACTATGTTTCATCCCTAAACACTATGACTGCCACAACTAATGATTATGTTAATGATGGTAAAACTGTTAATAATGTTGTTCTTTCAGGCGGTAACAAGGTTACTGACATTTCCGGCGACGGTATTGATTTTTACAAACCAGTCTGGAAGGCCAACACCTATGGCGGAGGCCAAGTTGCCGATCGTATTGATGATATTACATTAGCCGCTGCTGGTGATGCCGATGGTTATTTAATTGACTTTACATTAACAATCGCTCGTGGCTCAGGCGCACAATCAACAAATGATTTAAACGTTTATTTTGACGCAGGCACTGCAGTTACCGCTGCAAGCGCTGATGCCGCAGACGTTGCTGCTGTTAAAGCCGTTCGTATGGCCGCGATTAAAGGTGGAGCTGCATTTTATCATTATTCACCTGAAGCAGAAACAACTTACAATTATTTAACCAAAACTGGTGATGACCAAGATGAAGCTTGGGGTGTTAAAGAATATCTTGACACTGAAGTTTTAACTGACGTTGTGGAAGGCGCTGCATTTGATTACTACCCAACTGTAGCAGAAGCTGCTGCTGACAATTATGAACCCTTCCTTACACTTACATCCGCTGCTCCAACTGTTGATGTCACTTTCCGTTTTTGGATTGAAGGCGAAGACGAACACGCAGTTAACGCTGCTATCGGTGGTGTCTTTAAAATCGATCTTAAGATGTACGCATTACCAGTTATTGCTTAATTTCTTACAAAGTTTATAACGTAGTTTTCTAAAATAACTAGGGCTTGTCGAATAAATTTAATTTGACACCCTAGTTTTTTTCTATTAAGATAGTTTTATCGTAAAGAATATATTTTTTTAATATGCATGGAGCTCATATATGAATAAAGAAAAAACAAAAATTAAATTGCCTAGCTGGCTGAATTTGGTTTTAGTTATCGCACAGATCGTACTTACCGTTGTTCTCGTTACTATTTCAATTGTTGCCTTAACTACGTTAGGGGAATCATCTAATATGTTTATTAAATGGTTACAAATGAATCCTGTTTGGTTCTTTGTTTTAATTGTATTGCCTTTAATCATTCTATTCTTGTTTAATGTCTTCTTACTTGTTAAATCATTAATGACGGAAAAAGAAGGCGCTGTAGCGGCTTTATCGCACGAAGAACTTTTAGAAGAAGCGCGTCGTCAAGCACGTGAAGAACTTGAAAAAGAATTAGCGGCTAAAAAAGAAAAATAATTAATTTAGATATTATTAATAGATGAAGAAAAGCCATCTCTAGGTGGTTTTTTCTTTATGTTTAAGGTTGTTATAACTGGATAAAGTATATGTCTTTTTGCATTCTTTACATAGTAAAATGTAATAATTTAGTGAAATATGACTAATTTTGATTAAAAGGCTTTACAAGATTATTGAGTTGTTATATAATCAATACCGAAAAAGGCAAAACTAAAGAAATTTAGCGACGCAAAACTATAGGGCCTTCAAAACGATGGTAGCCAGTTGCCGAAAGAATAAGATAACTAATTGATTCTGGGCAATTCTCGGTTAGCATCGTTTTATTCTTTAGAGGGACTCCTAACAAGTCTAAACAAGTTAGTGAGAAAGGCATCTTTTCACAAGTGATCTCTAACAAGTAATGGGGTTAGAATCAAAACATGGTGAATTTACCGAACAAAGATGTCTCTTTAGACTATTTCTATTAAGAAAGTGGAGGACTTGCGTTTGCGTCAAATTAATATAGAAAAAGAAGTTAATGATCATAAGAAGCGTAAAAAACGTTCGATCATTTTAACCTCGATTTCAAGTAGTGTTTTAGCAGCGTTTGTCTTAATTTCTTATCTTGGCTATACGATTGGTGAATATTTAGCTAACACAACGACAATCGGCTTTGACTTTTTAAATAAAGAAGAAGTCGGCATAAGAGAAGTAGGCTTTCGTGTCGCCACACCAATTTCGATTAATGAACAAGAAAAATATTCTTTAGTTCCAGATGAATACGGAATTGAAGGTGACGGCTATGTTTATTGGACGAGCAACGTCGTTAATAATCAAACGTTGCGACAAATTATCTATCACAATGGTTTCTCGGTTACTAATGCAGTTATGCCTATTACTTCTCGACGTTTTAGTAAAGGTGATGCAATTAACTTATATCAAGAACCAATTGCCGGTAGTTCTCGTCCACAAGCAAAACAAATAATACCCGCTGATAAAGAAACATTTATTTCTTTTACAATATTATTTCGGGTAGCGAAAGCAACTAATGGTGAGACATCATCAAGTGGAGTTGCTAATTATGGCATCTTCATCGGCGCGGACAATGAATTTTATGGCAGCGAAGAATTGCTGAAAGTTTTGCGTTTTGGTTTTGAAAGCCAATTAACGAGCGATATTATTAGTCCGGGTCGCGATACAAATGATTACACAACGGTCGGGGGCCGCCTTGATTTAGATGAAGATGGATTTTTTGATGCCACACCTGAGGGATCTAAAATTAATCCAAATGATGAATCAGAAGTTGGCTCACGTTATGAAATTGCTTATGGCGATTTCTTAGAACCTTTAGATGAAAGTAATTGGGGGGATATTACTACTGAAAGTATTCCTTTGGAAACTAGTATAACCCCCTCGCTTCATCAAGCAGGGACATTACAAGGCGTACGCCCTTTATTAATTGATCACCCTAACTACAAACCAGCCCTTCAAGAACATACAATTTTTTCGACTTATAGCGCCGAATTTATTGATGGTCAGCCAATTGCTAAAACTGACACAAAAGGCGTGGCCGAAATTAAAATTCAAATTTGGTATGAAGGCTGGGACGCCTTTTCTAGCAACAAGCTTAGATCTAAATCGTTCGGTGCAAACTTACGCTTTAGTGCTGCTAGTGAAGAAGATATTTAAAAATAAGGGTGATTTTTTCTTTAACTAAAGTTATCATATATTATTGGAGTTAATAGATGAGTGCATTTTTTAATTACATTCGAGAGTTGTTTGAAGCTTTATTTAAAAACTTAGGCCATTTTTTAGCAACGATTTTTGCTGAACCTTGGTATGGAGTTGGTAGTGACTTTGGTCAATACAAATTAATTTTTCAAACATACAATCATCAATTCGGCGCAGGAGGCTGGATTCTCTTCGTCGTTTTTATTATTTTAGTCTTTGCCCTTATTGGTTCACTTGGTTACGTTATGTATTTTTTAGTTCGTAAACTTATTGTTTTTAATAATCGCCGTGTTTCAAAAGAAAAACTTCTTGATGAAGTGCAAAAATTAAATAAAGAATTATTTTTAGCAATTCAAGAAAAAAATGAAATTTTAAAACTTAAAGCTGATTCTTTTGGTCTTCAACCAGAAGGTGAAGATGGTGAAGGTAGTGACCGTCGTGTTTTAGAAGCCTTTCCAAAATTGGGAGCAATAGATATTAAATATGCTGATTTAGATACAACTGTCGAAGTTCCACCTAGTGATATTGGTATTTCTTTAGAACAAATTGTTGATCGTTTTTTCCGTTTTGCCGCCTCTCAGCTTTGTTTATATTATGATATGAGCACAGTTCGGACGATGTTTGCGGCGTTAGGAACATCGAAGTTTATTATTTTAGAAGGTATTTCGGGAACTGGTAAAACTTCTTTACCATATGCAATTGGTAAGTTTTTTAAACATGACGCGGTAATATGTTCTGTTCAACCATCTTGGCGAGAAAGAACAGAAATGCTCGGTTATTTTAATGAATTTACGAAAAAGTTTAATGAAACCGAATTTTTACAAGCTATTTATGAAGCAAGTTACCGTCAAGAACCGAATATGATTATTCTTGATGAAATGAACCTCGCGCGTATTGAATATTATTTTGCTGACTTTCTTTCAATTATGGAAATGCCTTCGGTTGATGAATGGAAAGTTCAAATTACAAGAACAGCCGATAATATTAATCCTAAACAATTAGAAAATGGTAAATTACTTATTTCCCAAAACCTTTGGTTTGTCGGTACAGCAAATAATGATGACTCAACTTTTACAATTACTGATAAAGTTTATGATCGAGCAATTAGTATTACTTTAAATGAAAAAATTGAAGCATGTTCAGTTGAATATACGGAAGGTGTTTCAATTTCTTCAGCTGATTTTTTAAAACTTTTTGCTAACGCTCAAACAAATTACCCAATTAGTAAAGAAGCATTAACAAAATTTGATCGTTTAGATAAACTTGTTGCTGATCGTTTTCGGATTGCTTTTGGTAATCGAATTTTAAGACAACTTCGTCTTTTTACTTCGAACTATATTGCTTGCGGGGGTACAGAAAACGAAGCACTTGATTTTATTTTTGCTTCTAAAGTTTTAAAGAAATTTACTTCGCTTAACTTAGCGTTTATGCACGATGAATTAAAAGAACTTTCGAGTGAACTTGATAAATTATTTGGTAAAGGTGTTTTTTGGCAATCACAAAGAATTATTTCAGATTATTTAAAAATAGGTTAATAAAGGAGGATAGTCATGGCAAAAACCAAAAAAGACGCTCCCGTATTAACTCCTAGCGAAATTATTAAAGATTTAAAACAAAAACATTTTTCACGCTTAAAACGTTTAGCAAGTAGTGATGAAGAATATCATGAACTTTTAAATATTTTTGCTGCTTCTAAAAATACTTATGGCGGTGTGTCGCGTCGTGAAGTTAAAACTTATGCACCTGATTTTATTTTAGAAATTGAAAGAGCGCTTCCTTCTTTAGAAGCAATTGTTAATGATCCACATCGTTTTATTAAAGAAACAGCCGAAGTTGTCGGTGTTGAAAAGGCGAAAAAGATTACCCAACGTTCAATTGAACATATGTCACAAAATACACAAAATATCCGCTCAGTTGGTAGTGATGGAACAATCGAACCTAAACGAGTTTTAAATATGTTTATGGATGATGAATTAAAAATATATGAAAACCGTTTTATTATGACGCTTGTTCGTCGTCTTCAAGCTTTTATTGAACTTAGATATAAATATATATCTGAACATAGTGATACACGGCATAGTGATATTGTTAAATTAACTTCAGAAATGAAAATCGACGAAGTATCATATGAATTTGAAACTAAGATGCGGATTGTTGTTCCTAGTGATGATGATGGGAAAAGACACGCTAATGCTGATTTACTCGACCGTCTTCTTCATATTCGTAAACGGATTACATACTTAACAACTTCGCGCTTTATGCTTGAAATGCGTAAAGTCGCACCAGTTAGTGATCCGGTCCAACAAACAAATATAATGCGTCTTAATTATGAATATCAAGCAGCGTATCGTCTCTGGCTTTTTATTACACGTTATGACGTCTTAGGTATTGAATATCGCTTTAGCCAAAACGATATTGAATTTAAAGAAGATTATTTAGATGATTTACATTTATTAATGTTAAGTTCTTATTTAACACTTAGAAGTGACCATACGATGCCAAGTGATAAAAAGAAACAATACTTTTATAAACCTCGCTTTAAAAAAGTTCGTCTTGATGTTGATTTAACTGACGATAAAATTATTGGTAAAAGCGTAACCTTCGGCGTTGATGTTAAAAAAGAAACACTTGCCCAAATTGAAGCAAAAATTAAACGGGCTGAAGCGGCTGAAAAACGTCGACAACTTCGTCTTGAAGAAAGAGCTAAAGAACGTCAACTTGCTTTAGAAAAACGCGAAGAGGCAAAAAAACTTGCCGCACTTAAAGCTCTTGAAAAGAAAGAAAAAGAACGTCAACGTAAATTACTTCTTGCTAAACGTAAACAAGACGCTATTTTAGCAAAAAAAGAAAAAGAAAGATTAGAAAAACTACGATTAGAAGAAGAAGCCCTTTTAGCAAAAGCGCGCGAACAAGTTATTAATGTTGCTAAAATGAGAAGGAAAGAAGATGAATAAGAAAGAAAAAGTTAAGTTACCAAAAAAGAAACTTGTAAATAGAATTACAACGATTGTTTTAGGTTCGCTTGCTGGTCTTTTACTCTTTTTTCAAGTCTTTGGTTTAATTACGGCGAGAAGTAACCATGGTGTGCAACGATTTGGTAATTATCAAATGCTGACAGTTTTAACTGATTCGATGGAGCCAGTTTTACCGATTGATGTTGGTATTATTATTAAACGCGTCCCCGCTAATCAAATTAAAGGACCTAGTAGTGAGGATGCAATGGATGGCGATATTATTACTTATTTCCGTCGAAGTGACGGCTTAATTATTACTCACCGTGTTATTGAAAAAATTGAAAATGATGGTAAATTTACTTTTAAAACATTTGGTGATAATAAAAATGCCGAAACTTGTTCTCAATTTCCTAATGGTGTGTGCGATCAAAGCACGGGTAAAGGAATTGACACGATTAAAGAAGAAGACGTCTTAGGAGTTTGGATTAAAAACTCTAAAGCTTTAGGACTTTTCGTTAAATTTACGCGCAATCCTTTTACGATTATTATCGTTGGTCTTGTTCCTCTTTTATACGTTTTTATTAGCTCGCTTTTTGATATTTCTAAAAATGTTAAAGAGCGCAAAGAAGAAACAGAAAAAGTTTCAGTTGATTTTGAAGGCTTAGATGAATTTGAAAAAATTAAGCAGCAAGAAAAACTCAAACTTTTAATTGAAAAAGAAAAAGAAAAACTGCGGTCTTCAAGCGAAGAAAGGAGAGATGAAGATGAAAAATAAGAATCCTAATTATCCATTACGATATAGCTTATATTTTTTAGGCTTTATTATCTTTTTTATTGTAAATATTATTGTTAGCGCTGGGCTATTTGACTCTTTTATAGTCATTGATGGTAATTTAGCCTACAAAATACTTGCAATTGTTATTTTAACTTTGACAAGCATTGCCTTTTTAGTTTTTGCCTTAATTAATTACTCTCGTTCGCAACAAGTATCTGTTAAACGTGTTTTAAATACTAACTTATTTCCATTAGCGGAAAATATTTTAGATGAAAGAGATTTAATTTTACAAATTAATAAATTTTTCCGTCGGAAAGAATATGAAGAAGCAGTCGCAATTGCTTTTTCAACGTTTAAATTTAAAAAAGAAGTTTTCTTACGTTATGGTTATGAAAAAGAATCAAAAGTTATTAGTATGGTTTTTTTAGCAATTGATGAATTAAAAAAACAATATCCCAAATTACTTTATGGATATGATTATTCAGATAACTTCTTACTTTTTATTCCAAAATATAACGAAAAGAAAATGCAACAATCTTTAGAAAAACTTAGTGAACATATTAACCATCTTTTAAGTGAAGAAAAAGTTAATATTGATTTTAATCCTCACTATGGTTTATCAATTCGTAATAAAGAAACCTCTTCGGCTGAAAGTTTATTTCAAACAGCTTTAATTGCAAGTGATTTTGGTCGTCTTAATACAGATCGCGGCGGTATTTTTATTTTTAATGATTCAATGTTTAAAAAAAGCGAACGTAACGTTGGTTTAGCTCGTGATATTGAAGAAGGTTTAAAGAAAAAAGAATTTGAAGTTTTCTTTCAACCAAAATACGACTTAAAACTTAAACGTTTTGTTTCAAGTGAAGCCCTACTTCGTTGGATTCATCCTGAGCGTGGTGTAATTTCACCAGCGGCTTTTATTTCTTTAGCCGAACAATCTGATTTAATTATTGAAATTGATAAATACGTTTTTGATCTTGTTTGTCAGCGTTTAGCTCATTGGCGAGATCACGGCAAAAGACTTTTACCTATTTCAGTTAACTTATCCAAACGGATGATTTTTAGTAGTGATGTTGTTCCTTATATTGAAGAAACAATTAAAAAATATAAAATTAATCCGATGTTATTAGAAGTAGAAATCGTTGAATCGCCTTCACCATATGACGTTTTATATTTGTTAGCGGTTGTCAAAAAAATTAAAGCTTTAAATATTAAAGTAGCAATTGACGACTTTGGCACAGGCTTCTCTTCACTTAGTTATATTAAACGTATTCCTTTTGACATTATTAAAATTGATCGTGCTTTCTTAAGTGATTTAGAAATTGATGAAAAATCACGCGGTTTAGTCCGTGAAATTATTAAAATTGCCCATATTTTAGAAGCATATGTCGTAATTGAAGGTGTTCAAGAATATGAACAAATCCGTCTTCTTCAATCAATGGGAGCAAATTGTATTCAAGGGTTTTATTATAGTGAACCACTTAGACCAGAAAATTATATGAACTTTTTAGAAAATAATCGTTTTGAAAAAGGAAGAGGTGGTAATTAATGATTTTAATTATTGGCACAACCGAAGACGATATTTTATATTTTAAATCTCGTCTAAAAATTAGCGAAGAAAACAAAATCGCGATGAAACATCCTTATTATGTTGGTTCTTTTGCTGGTAAAGATGTTTGTTTGGCCCATACAGGTTATTCAAATATTACTTCCGCAATTGTGACAAGTTTTATGATTAGTAAGTATAAACCTTATATTGTTATTTCTGTTGGTGCGGTTACTTCAATTAGTCCTAACCTTCATCAAGGTGATTTATTTATTGCTGAACGTGTTCATTTAGGTGATATGAACTTAGAAGCTTTAGGTAATACTAAATATGGACAAATTAAAGACTTACCTGTTTTTTATTCAAGTGAAGATGATTACATTCGTTTAATTCAAACACTTAACTCACGGACAGAAAACTTAAATATTGGTCGTGGACCACTTGTTTCAACGAATACTTTTCATACGAATTTAAAAGTTGCGAATGAATTAATTAAGAAAAACTTTTCGCACATTGAAAATAAAATCGCCCTTGATACAGAATCTGGTGGCGTTATTACGGCATGTTATGTTCATGACGTTCCTTGGCTTTTACTTAAAGCCGTTACTTACGAAGTTGGCAAAGATAATCAGCTAATATCTGCCCTACGTATTGGTTTAGAAGCTCAGCCTCATATTGGTAGCTTAATTGAGACGCTTTTAGAAGAATTAGTTCACTCTTTTGATTAAAATAAAATAACTTTTTAGATGTTTATTTTTTAAAAATTAAAATATTTTTGACATATTTATATATTTTTTAACTTATCTTTATTATAATAAGATTACAAAACAGAGTTGTTTACTTTGTTTACTAAAGCACGATGACAAAACATGCGATTGTTTTCTCAAAAGAAGACGAACATTACAAAACGATTAGCCTAGCTTTAAACAATTATAAAATTTTTTATAGTTCGAATATTCAAAAAGCACTAGCTTATTTTGCTAAAATTGAAAGTTCGCCCCTTTTATTTTTAGATTTAGACGCTCCTGATTTATTAGGTTACCAACTTTTAGCTCATTTAAAATTTGATAAAAAAATAAAAGATATTCGTGTTATTCTACTTGGCAAAGAAGAAACAATTAAAAACAATTTAGAATCACAAGAACTACAAACATTTGAATATTTAACGACACCAATTAATGGTGATGCTTTAAATTTTGCCGTTCGCTCAATTGAAAAAGATCAAGAATATGTTATCGCTTCAAAAAGATCATCGGATATGCGTGAAATTTTTGTTGCTCTTTTTAATCACGCGCCTTTTGGTATTTCCATTACAAGGTTTTTCCGTAGAGGCGGTGGTCGCTTACAATCATTTCGAGCTAATAAAGCTTTTCGCGATATTTTAGGCGTGCCAATCGAAGAAGACCTTCATACCGAAATTGACTGGCGAAAATATACTCATCCAGAAGATTTAGAAAAAGATTTAAAATACTTTAACGATTTTATCAAAGGCAAAATTGATCGATATGATCTAGATAAACGTTTTATCCGTCCTAATGGTGATGTTGTTTATACGCATTTATTCGTTATTAAAGTCGATATTCCCGATGATGAAATTTTTACTTATTTTGCGATTATTCGTGATACGAGCATTCGTAAATCATTTGAACTTTCTTTTCTTGAAAGCGAAAGAAGCAAAGACGTTTTGTTATCGCATCTACCAGGTTTAGCTTATCGTAGTCGCATTGATAAAGATTTTACGAAAGTGTTTGTTTCCAAAGGTTCAAGAGAATTAACTGGTTATGAACCTGAAGCTTTTATTGATAATCGTGATTTAAAATTTATCGATTTAATCGCCCCTGAATATTTAAGTGAAATTTACCATTTACAACTTAAAGCTGTTAAAAACCAAACAACATACCGTTTTCAATATCCGATTATTACAAAAAATAAGGAGAAAAAATGGGTCTTAGAAATTGGTGAACCGATCATTAATAGTGATAAAGAAACAATTGCCATAGAAGGTATCATTATTGATATTAACGAAATTAAAAAATATGAGGCAGAAATTAAACATAGAAGTGAATTTGATGAATGGACGGGTTTACATAATCGTCGTTATTTAGAAACACTTATGACGTATGATTTAACTTATGATAAAAAATCGAAAAAAACATTTTTCTTATTAAACTTAAATTCAATTCAACAATTAACGAGTAGTCATGGTTATCACTATATAAGAGATTTAATGAAGAAAATTAGTAATAAACTTAAAGTTTTAGAAAATGATAATTGTAAACTATATCTTACTCATGAAACACGTTTAAGTTTTTATATTAAAAATTATGATAGTGAAGAAGAAATCCATCAGTTTTATTTAAAGGTCGTTAAAGTTTTAGAACCATTGTTATGGAGTGAACGCGTGACGTGCCGGGTTGGTGTTTTACATATTCCTCCAAATACTAAGCCAAATCAACTTGAAACGATTCTTAAAAACGTTCTTTTAACGACTGAGCAAGAAAGAGCTAGTGATGATAAATTAATTGAGATTAGTTATTTTGATGATCGTCTTGCTTTAAAAATTGAACGCGAAAAACAAATTTTAAAAGAATTAGTTGATGCTTCAGTACAAATTGATAATGAACAACTATATTTACAATATCAACCAATCTTTAATGTTAAACGTGGCGAAATAAGTGGTTTTGAAGCCCTAGCCCGCTTTAAAAGCGAAAAGTTAGGTCTTATCCCTCCTTTAGAATTTATTCCCCTATTAGAAAGGAATAAGTTAATGATTATTTACGGTGATAAAATTAACCGTTTAGCTTTGACTTTCTTAAAATCAGTCCATGATTTAGGCTATGATCATATGTCGATGTCGATTAATGTTTCTTTTCAACAATTACTTGATCGCCAATTTGTTAATAAATTTTTAGCTCTTATTGAATCAATTGGTGTTAATCCACGTTCTATTTGGCTTGAATTAACTGAAGTTTCATTTACAACGTCTTATTTTGGTATTAACCAATTATTAAAAAAATTAACGTCAAAAGGTATTCGTGTGGCAATTGACGACTTTGGCACGGGCTTTTCTTCACTTCATCGTCTCATTTCTTTAGAAATCAACGCTTTAAAAATTGATAAAGCTTTTTTACAAGGTATTGAATTAATTGAAATTAATAAAGCGATTACTGAAGACATTATCTCGCTTGGTCAAAAACTTGGTTTTCTTGTTGTTGGTGAAGGCGTTGAAAACGAAACACATTTAGAATATTTAAAAACATACAATTGTGATTATGCTCAAGGTTATTATTTATCACGTCCTTTAAATGAAAGTGACGCGTTAGAATTTTTAAAAAATAATTATCAGAAAAAATAAATTTTAATGCAAATTAAATATATTATTTGAGGTTTTATAAACCTTTTTTTATTTCACTAGCTAAAACAGGTAAGTTGAGTTCACTTAAACGTTCGTTTTTAAGCATTGTAATTTGAAAGCCTCGATCACTTATATATCGAGGAATAATATGGACGTGGAAGTGCATTACCGATTGTCCTGCTTCACGATTAACATTAGTTAGAACATTAATTCCCTTTGCACCTAACATCGTTAAACTCGCTTGGCTAATTCTTTGGGTTACGGACATGACTTTACTTAAAATATCTTTTGGCGTTGAAACAAAATTATCATAATGTTTTTTTGGGATAACTAAAGCATGTCCAGGTGTAACTTGCGAAATATCTAAAAACGCTAAAACGTCATCGTCTTCATAAATTTTTGTCGCCGGCATTAAACCTTTAACAATTTGACAAAAAACACAATCATTATTTTTCATTTTCTTCACCTCACATTAAAAGAAAGGAGGACACATCATCCTCCTTTAATTATAATAATTATTTAACTTTCGAGCAAATATTACTCTTCAAATAAATCTGGGAAGTTTTCGACAAAGTAATCATAAATTGTCGTATCGTGATATTTGAAGTTATAAAGGCCAATATAATGTTCGTTAGCATTATTAATATAAGAGTCTTTTGCACTTAAAACGTGAGTAACTTCTTTGGCAACTTCTTCGATAAAAGTTTTACTTTCATCTGTGCGAAGGTGTTGATAGTTATTATCACTAAGATAAGAAAGTTTACTCGTTGAGACAGCTTCAAGAACTTTAATAATGTAATATGTTGAACTTGAAATATCATAAATAACAAAGTTATCTTTGCGAACGTCTGTTCCTTGTTCGGAAATCGTTGGTGTTAAATAATAGTTACCTTGGATATTACGAACATAATTACCAGATTCATATTCGTGTGTAGTTTGATCTTCTTCAACAAGAAAATCGACTTGGTTAGCAACGTTAATATTAAATAAACGTGAACGAATTGCTTCGGGAAGTTCGCTTAATCCGCCGCTTTTAACGAACCAACCATCGTTTGTATAATCTTCTAAACGAAGGGTGTCGGCTTTAATTTTTAAACCAACTTGTTTGCTATAAGAGTTACTAGAAGTAAAGTCACTTTCAACACTCTTATCATTCGTAAAGCGATCATCAGTAATTTTTAAATAGTCTTTGACGATAGCGCCAAATTGTGTTTCCGGATAATATTCGGTCGCATCACCTAAATAACTTAAAACATCAGCATCAGTAACATCCTTTTTGCTAAATGCTTCATCAAGTAAGGCAACGGCTTCGACGTCTAAATCGATTCCGCGCCAGGCGTTTGATAAAATTTCTAAATCAACATCACCAGTTGCGTTTGGATCTAAAATATATTTATCAACAAAAGCATTAATTAAAGATTTAGCCGCACTTGGGTAATTATCATTTTTGCTAATTTTAATGTACTCAACTTTACGGGCATATGTACGACCTAAAGTTGAATAGTTGTTATCAAGTAAAAACTGTTCGACTAAACGTTCACGATAAAGGTTTGGTAAAACACCGCGATCAATATAATCATCATAACGATCTAAATGAACGTAGTTACCAATATTTTCGACTTTAACACTTGGATCGATTAAAACATCTTCGTGCCAATTAACACCTGGTTCGAAAACACCTTCGATATCGTATAAATCTTTTGCTAAACTAACGGCGTATTTTTCTTCATCAAATCGTGAACGATATGAATATGATCCACCAGTTGCAGCGTTATAGAAAACTTCTTTAATCCGATAATCCATAACCTCACCAAAGTGGACTAAACGAGCAAATTCGTTAGCTTTTTTGTCACTTTCTTCATCGCTATCACGTTGATAAACATTTGCGTGAGCATCAATAAACTCTCTAACTTTTTCACTATTTGCGTCTGATGTTTCAAGAAGTTCTTTAACTTCGTGATAATCACCAAATTGATCAACTGCAATAACATACATCATTTCATTTAAAACTTTTTTAGCAGTATCGCTTGAATCAATTAATGAATCGTATAAAAGACCAACTAAGTTTTGATAAACATCAGTTTTTTCACCATCTTGATTAACGACTAATGGTCCTTCATAAAATAAGGGAAGAGCTGAAATTTCATTACACGAAGCTAAAACAAATGATGATGCTAAAGCAAGTGTAAAAAGTAATCCTTTTTTCTTATTTGTCATTGTAACAAGCACCTCCTTTAATCCATAAGGCATCTGTTTTCGCGCCTTCTGGTAATTCATATTCTTTTGCACAAACTTCGCTTAGTAATTTGCCAGGAACACGTAAGGCTTTTTGTTGTTCAAGAAACTCAACATAGTCATGCCAATTTTCTTCCCATGCTTTACGCGTATCGTAATCAGCTTTTTGGCGATTGACACTAATCCAATTAGCAAGCGTCGTATTTAAGTCAATACTAACTTCATCGCCGCTATTATTAACGTAAGTTAATTCTTCATTAAATTTGATTTTTTGATCGGCAACTAATTTTTCATAAATATAATATTTTAAATTGTTGTCAAATCCTTTAATTTCACCTTCAACAGATTCTGCTCGCGCTTTATAATCTTTAACTTGTTGATCAAGGAAATTCACATAAGTAGGTTTATAGTTTTTTAGACCAGCAACGTATTGCGGATCTTCACTTGTATAAACCGGATATTTGTTTTGGCCAGGATAATAAGTCGTATAATATTCGCTTAATGAAACACCATTAACGGTTTCTTCAAAAGCACTTCTTTCGACACTAATAAAGTGGAAGCCTTGATAGCCGCTATCGCCGCTACTTCCACCGCGAACAGCTAAAATAACTTTTCCGCTTTTAGTCGTTAAAACTTTATCATTAAGATCAACTTGGCCATCACCATTAACATCAAGGTTTAAACCATCAACGTGTTGAAAACCAGGTAAAGCTGCATAATTTGCATCATATTCACCAGCAAAATCTTCATTAGTGACTGCGCCACCTACGACAGTTGAGTCAACTAATTTATTTGGTGTAACGACTGAAACATCGTGACGATTAAAGTATTTATTAAAAATAACATTACGAGGATAGAAAAATTCATTACCTTCGTTAACTAAAAATGAATCTTCATCTTTTGTAACTTCACTATAATCTTGTAATTTAAGAAATGCTTCGTAAGGAATAGTTGCAATTTCATTATGATCAAGAGCGTTTAGATAATCGTCTTTCATCTCATCACTTATTTCTAAGCCGTCTTTTGCTTCAACACTAAGCACTGTATTATAAATACCTTCATAAGCATAAACGCCTAATTTAAATTCGTTAATAAATGATGTACCGACTGACATAATACCAAGATCACCAAATTTTTCTGCTGAGCCTGTATCTTCACTATAAAGTTGAGCGAGTGCCCCAAAGGTTTCATCACCAAGGGCTAAGTTTTGTCCAACGTTAGCGAGTTTTTTTGCTTCAGCCTCGGTAATTTTGCCGTCGTATAAAGCACTATCTTGTGCGCCAACTTTTACTAAAATATGACGAACATGGTAGGGAGACATTTTTTCAAGATAACCAGAATACTTTAATGTGTTATCTACATCTTCTTTTTTTGCATCACGGATGAATTCGATATTATCATCATAAAATTGATCTTCAAATTCGCTCGTCATTCTTTGATAAACAAAATGTTCCCAAAGTTGGTCTTCATCTTCAACGTTATACGTTTTAAGTTGCTTTTCAAACTCATCTTTGTATTTTGTTCCATTGTCTTCTGCCGCTGATTCTGCTTTTGATTTGACGCCAGCCACGTCATTATCAGCACCTTTTTTAATGTCTGGATAACTTTCTTTACCTTTATCATCTTCTTCAAAGTAGTTGCGAACAACGACTTTATAAACGGAATCAAAAAGTGTTGAAATATTATTTGAACTATTTAAGTAGTTTGCAAATAATTCTCCACTTGAGTAATGGTACTCAACTCCGCTTGCACCTGTGTAAGTTAAAATATGGCCTTCGTTAGAAAAACTTGGGCCATCACAAGCTGATAAGGCAAAGGTTGCAATTAATCCAGCTACTAATGTAAGTGTTTTTTTACTTTTTCTCATAAGTAGTCATTTCCTCCATAGCCTAAACATAGCACGCATTATTTTATTACATTAATGTAATTATTACAACAAAGAAAATTACGAAATTTACAAAAAAATGTTTGTTATCACTAATTTACCTAATTGAGTAGATAAAAATATAGAGGCACATTTAAATAATTTTCTTATCGTATTGTTTGTAAAAACAAGGATGTTAATATAGAATATTACTCGCTTAGGGGAAAGAATAAATGGATATCTTAAAAATTAGTAATTTACACGTCAGTGTTGAAAATAAAGAAATTCTTAAGAACGTTACTTTAACACTTAAAAGTAACGAAACTGTTGCTTTTTTAGGTCCAAATGGCCATGGCAAATCAACTCTTTTACAAGCTCTAATGGGTAATCCTCGTTATCAAATTACTAAAGGAGAAGTTTATTTAAACGAAGAAAATTTACTCGCGATGAGTGTTGATCAAAGAGCGAAAGCAGGTTTATTTTTAGGAATGCAATATCCAAGTGAAGTTAGTGGTGTCGTTAATGCTGATTTTTTAAGAGCGGCCTTAAATGTTCGACGCGAAAAACCTTTATCTTTATTTGAATTTTATACCCTTTTGAACCAAAGCTATCAAAAAATGAAAATGCCGTTTGAACTTGCTAATCGTTTTTTAAACGAAGGTTTTTCAGGTGGCGAAAAAAAGCGCAATGAAATTTTACAAATGACGTTACTTAATCCAAAGTTTGTCATGCTTGATGAAATCGATTCTGGTCTTGATATTGATGCAATGAATATTGTCGCAGAAGTTATTAAAGAAGAACAAGCAAAAGGTCGAGGATTTTTAATTGTTTCTCATTATGCACGTCTTTATAATATGATTCATTTAAATAAAGCGATTGTTATGGTAAATGGAAAAGTCGTCGTTGAAGGCGGACAAGAAATTATTAAAAAAATTGATGAAACAGGTTATGAATGGATTAAGACTGAATTAGGTATTGAGATTGAAAAAGAAGATACATCAATGAATGAAATCTCTCTTGGTTTTTGTGCAGCGAAAGATATAGCAAGAGATGATAAATAAACAAATTACTATTAATGAATGTCGAAGCGACCAACTTCTTCTAAACTTAGAAGAAGAAACTAGTTCTTTACATATCTTATTAAATAAAAATTCTTATTTAAATTTAGGTCTTTTAAACTTTCAAAAAGGTCAAAAAAACAAAATTGAAATAGATGTTTTAGAAAGTAGTGAATTAGAACTTGCTTTAGCTGATTTTTCCCTTGGCTCAACTAGTTTAGAACTTAAGATTAATTTAAAAGAAAAAGGCGCACGAGCTAGTTTAAAACTTGCGACTTTAAGTCGTCACAAAGATGAAAAAAAGTTTAATATCTTTTTTAATCATTTGGCTCCTAAGACTTATGCAGAAATGGATAATTATGGTGTTGCACGTCATGAATCAAAACTAATTTTTAGTGGGGCAAACGAAATAATTAACGGCGCGATTAAATCAAAAACGAGTCAAAAGGCCAAAATTATCGTTTTTGATCCTTTAGCAAGTGGTAAAGCAAACCCTTATTTAAATATTTATGAAAATGATGTCATGGCGTCTCATGCAGCTGTTGTTGGTAAATTAAGTGAAGACCATCTTTTTTATTTAATGTCGCGAGGTCTAAACATCGAAGAAGCTAAAAAACTAATTACTTATGGCTATTTAATGCCAATTGCCCAATATTTTAAAGACGTTGATTTGAAAGCAAAGATTACGCTTTCAATTGAGGAACAGCTATGAAAAAAATTAATCCACACTTTGTAAGAAAAGATTTCCCGATGTTTAAAAATGAAGTAAAGATGCAAAATCGACCATTAGTTTTTTTAGATAATGCCGCAACGACTTTTAAACCATTTCAAGTTATCGAGGCAATTAGCAATTATTATTTATACGAAACAGCTAATTCTCATCGTGGTGATTATGATTTATGCTACAACATTGATCTTAAAATTGATGAAGCACGTCTTAGTGTTGCTAATTTTATTAATGCACAAAAAAATGAAATTGTTTTTACGAGTGGAACATCGATGTCAATTAACTTAATAGCCTATGGCTATGGTGTGAAATATTTAACAAAAGATGATGAAATTTTAATTACGCAAGCTGAACACGCAAGTAATGTTTTACCATGGTTTAAGGTAAGTGAATTAACTGGTTGCAAAGTTAATTATATACCTCTTGATAAGAATGGAAAACTTGAACCAGAAAGCTTAAAAAAAGTTATTTCAAAAAAAACAAAAATTGTTGCTGTTGCTCATGTTTCGAATGTTTTAGGTTATGTTCTTGATTTAAAAGAGTTAGCTAAAATTACACATTCAGTCGGCGCCCTTTTAGTTTGTGATGGAGCTCAATCAGTTCCGCATGTGCATACGGACGTTAAAGATTTAGATGTTGATTTTTTATCTTTTTCTGGCCATAAAATGTGTGGACCAACAGGTGTTGGTGTTTTATATGCTAAATATCATTTATTAGAAAAAATGTCGCCATTTATGATGGGTGGTGGGATGAATGCAAAGTTTGATATGTGTGGTGATATTACTTATTTACTTCCGCCCGTAAAGTTTGAAGCTGGGACACAAAATATTAGTGGTATTTTAGGTTTAAAAGCAGCGATTGATTATTTAAAGATGATTGGGATGGAAAATATTCATCAACATGAACAAGAATTAAGAAAATACGCGATTAAAAAACTTAAAGAAAATCCAAATATTATTATTTATAACGAATTTGCTGATTCTGGAATTATTACTTTTAATTATAAAGGTATTTTTGCCCAAGACTTGGCGACTTATTTAAATTCTCAAGGTATTGCTGTTCGCTCGGGACAACATTGTGCTAAAGTATTGCTTGATTATTTAGGTGAATTTGCGACCGTCCGTGTTTCTTTTTATTTATATAACACTTTTGAAGATATTGATGTTCTTGTTAATACCTTATTAAAAGGAGGAGATTTTCTCGATGCCTATTTCACTTAATACTAATTTAATGCGGGCGATTATTCTTGATCATTATCAAAATCCTCGGCATAAATCTAAACCAAAAAAAGATGGTTATTTAACTAGACATTTAAATTCAGTTAATTGTATTGATGATATTAATATTTACTTATTTGTCGAAAAAAATATTATTACTGATTGTTTATTTGATGGTGTCGCTTGTACAATTTCGACAGCCTCAACTGATATTATGTGTGATTTAGTTATTAATAAAACAAAAGATGAAGCCCTTTATATTATTAAGCAATATGAGCAAATGATTTACGAATTACCATTTGATGAAAGCGTTCTTGATGAGGCAATCGTTTTTATGAATACGTATAAGCAACCTGCTCGGATAAAATGTGCAATTTTAGGTTGGGAAGGTTTAGAAGAAATTTTACTAGAAAATGAAGAAAAAAGATAAGTTATTTGAAGAAAAATATGCCTATGGTTTTAAAGACGAAAACGTTGAATTTTTAACGACTGGCAAAGGTTTAAATATCGAAGTTGTACGGACTATTTCGCGTCTTAAAAACGAACCAGAATGGATGCTTAATTTTCGTTTAAAATCTCTGCAAGCATTTGAAAAAATGAAGCTCCCAAATTTTGGTCCAGATTTAACTTTTATTAACTTTGATGATTACACATATTTTAATCGCGCGACAAGAAAAGAAGAAACGAGTTGGGATGATGTTCCCGAAACAATTAAAAACACTTTTATAAAACTTGGAATTCCTGAAGCTGAACAAAAATTTCTTGCCGGTGTAACAACTCAATATGAATCAGAAGTTGTTTATCATAACATGTTAAAAGAAGTTGAAGAAAAAGGAATTATCTTTCTTTCAACTGATCAAGCTTTAAAACTTTATCCTGAACTTTTTCAAAAATACTTTAATAGTGTTGTCCCTTATACTGATAATAAATTTAGTGCTTTAAATGGCGCAGTATGGTCGGGAGGATCTTTCATTTACGTTCCTAAAGGAGTCAAATTAGATAAACCTCTTCAATCTTATTTTCGGATTAATAATGAACGAAGCGGACAATTTGAAAGGACGTTAATTATTGTCGATGAAGGTGCTGAAGTTCATTATGTTGAAGGTTGTACCGCGCCGATATATTCAAAAGATTCTCTTCATGCGGCGGTTGTTGAAATTGTTGTTTTAAAAGATGCAAAGTGTCGTTATTCAACCGTTCAAAATTGGTCAAAGAATATTCTAAATCTCGTCACAAAACGGGCTATTTGCATGGAAAATGCTGAAATGGAGTGGATTGACGGCAATATTGGTAGTCTTGTAAATATGAAATATCCTGCTGTTATTTTAAAAGGAAATTATTCAAAAGGAACTTGTATTTCGATTGCGGTAGCTGGTGAAAATCAATACCAAGATGCCGGGGCAAGAATGATACATCTAGGTGAAAACACAAGTTCAACTATTATTTCAAAATCAATTGTTAAAAATGGTGGAGTTGCTAATTATCGCGGAACGGTCCGTCATGAAAAAGGTGCCCTTAATGCTCGTAGCCATGTTGAATGCGATACGCTCATTTTAGATGATATTTCTAAAAGTGACACAATCCCAACTAATGAAGTAAAAAATAATGAATCATTTATTGAACATGAAGCTAGCGTTAGTAAAATTAGTGAAGACCAATTATTTTATCTAATGTCGCGAGGTATTGAAAAAGATGAGGCTACACAAATGATTATTATGGGTTTTATTGAACCATTTGCTCGTGAATTACCAATGGAATATGCTGTTGAATTAAACCAACTTATTAAGATGGATATGGAAGGCAGTGTTGGTTAAAGTGGATTACGATATTATTGTTGTTGGTGCGGGTCACGCTGGAGTTGAAGCTGCTTATGCCGCCTCGAAAATGGGGATGAAAGTTGCTTTATATACAATAAGTTTTGATGCGATTGCATTACTATCTTGTAACCCTTCAATTGGTGGTTCTGCTAAGGGTAATGTTGTTAGGGAAATTGATGCTTTTGGTGGTGTCATGTCGCGAGCTGCTGATGATCGATATTTACAACTTAAAATGCTTAACACTTCAAAGGGTCCAGGCGTGCAATGTCTTCGTTCGCAAAGTGATCGAAAAACTTATCCGGAAGCTGTTAAAAAAATATTAAAAGAAGCTGATAATTTAGACGTTTTAGAAGGTATGATTGTCGACCTTCTTTATGATGAAAATAAAGTTTATGGAGTTGTTTTAGAAGATGGAAGTCAAGTAAAAAGTAAGGCTGTTATTTTAACAACAGGTACGTTTATGGAGGCCGAAATTTTACGTGGTGAAGAAAAATTTAAAAGCGGACCTGATGGGCACAAAGCTTCTTTAGGATTATCTTCTTCACTCCAAAAAATGGGTTTAGAAATTTATCGCCTTAAAACTGGTACCCCACCTCGAATTGATAAACGGACAATTGATTTTTCAAAAGCAAAAATTCAATATGGGGCAAAAGATAATTTAGCTTTTTCTTATTTAACAACGACGTATGTTCCTTTTGAAGAACAACTACCTTGTCATTTAATTTATACATCTAATGAAACACATCAAATCATTTTAAATAATTTACATCGTTCAGCTCAATTTAGCGGCGTTATGCAAGGTGTTGGTCCGCGTTATTGTCCGTCAATTGAAGGAAAAATTCATACGTTTATTGATAAACCAACCCATCAGCTTTTTCTTGAACCAGAAACAAGAGATGGTCATGCAGTTTATATTCAAGGTTTTGCAACATCGATGCCAAAAGACGTTCAAGAAAAAATGGTTCATTCTTTACCAGGTTTAGAAAACGCTAAAATTTTAAAATATGGTTACGCGATTGAATATGATGCTCTCGTTCCTACTCAATTTGATTTAACTTTAAAAGTAAAAAAATATGAGGGCCTTTATGGAGCGGGCCAAATTTGTGGCACATCAGGTTATGAAGAGGCGGCAGGTTTAGGTTTGATCGCAGGTATTAATGCGACTTTGTCAATTCAAAATAAAGAGCCTTTTATCTTAAAACGGAATGAGTCGTACTTAGCTGTGATGATTGATGATTTAGTAACAAAAGGAGCAAGTGAACCTTATCGCCTTCTTTCAAGTCGAGCCGAATATCGACTTTTACTTCGACATGATAATGCTGACTTGCGTCTTTTACCTTATGCTTACCAATTAGGTTTAGTTGATGAATTGCGTTATGCAGAGTTTCAAAAGAAGAATGAATTAATTGCTAAGGCAACACATATTTTAAAAACAACTTATTTAGGTGCAAAAGCAGAAATTAATAAATATTTACTTAAAAATAATATAAAGCCTCTTACAGGCGGACACCTTGCTTATGATTTATTAAAAAGACCAAATTTAAATTACAAACACTTAAGTGATTTAATTCCTAGTCTAAAACAATTAAATCTTTGCGAGTTAGCTATCTTACAATTAGAAATTAGTATTAAATATGAAGGTTATATTTCCAAACAAGAAAAAGAAGCAACAGCATTTATGAAATTTGAAATGATTAATTTACCTACGAATATTAATTATTTAAATATTGATGGACTCGCCTTAGAAGCGCGTCAACAACTACAAAAAATAAGACCGCAAACAATTGGTCAAGCAAGTCGAGTTCAAGGTGTTAACCCTAGTGATATTGCGGTTTTGATTTTAGTTTTGAAAAAAGAAGGTGTTTTATGACTTTAGAAAACTTAAAAGCTGCCATTACACAACATTTAGGTTTAAACGTTAATGATGCTCTTTTAAAAAAATTAAAGCTTTATGCCGATGAATTACAAAATTGGAATAAACTTTTTAATTTAACGGCTTTAGAAAAAAAAGAGGAAATTTATGAAAAACATTTTTATGATTCACTTATTCCTCTTCAATATGTCGATTTAAAAGATAAATCAATTATCGATCTTGGTAGTGGTGCAGGCTTTCCAGGCTTAGTTATTGCCCTTTTTAACGAATCGGCTGATGTTACTTTATTAGAACCTAATCAAAAAAAAGCTCATTTTTTACAAACGATGGTTGAAAAACTATCCTTAAAAAATGTTACGGTTATTGTTGGGCGCGCTGAATCACAAAATAAACTAAGAGAAAGTTTTGATTTTGTTATTGCCCGGGCGGTTAAACAACTTAATATTTTATTAGAACTAGCGATCCCTCTTTTAAAAGTAAAAGGTAGTTTGATTGCGATGAAAGGCAAAAAAGCACATAGTGAAATTACGCAAGCACGCAAAGCTTTTTTAACTTTAAAATGTAAACTTATAAATAAATATGAAGATGAATTACCTAATTTAAAAGAAACGCGTTTTACCCTTTTTATCGTTAAAAACGATATCACACCAATTCGTTATCCTCGTAGTTATAGTTTGATTGCAACAAAACCACTTTAACTATTTAAGAAATATCTTAAGTAGTATAAACTATTTAATCATGGCGAAAATTATTGGCATTGTAAATCAAAAGGGCGGGGTTGGTAAGACGACGACGGCAATTAATTTATCGAGCGCCTTAGCTCATTTTCGTCGTAAAGTCTTATTAATTGATTTAGATCCGCAAAGTGATGCAACACGTGGTCTTGGCTTTGACCCGGCTTTGCAACCAAAAACAATTTATGATGTTTTAGTTAAAAATTACGATCTTAATCGTGTAATAAAAAAGACTGTCGTTAAACATTTAGAACTCGTTCCTTCTAATTTAAAACTGGCCTCGATAGATTCAGCTATTGAAGAAAAAGTTGTTGATAAATTAAGTTTATTAAAAGAAACATTACTAACATTAAAAAAAGATTATGATTATATCATTATTGATTGTCCTCCATCTTTAGGGACACTAAATTATAATTCTTTAGTTGCTGCGAACAGTGTTTTAATTCCTGTTCAATGTGAATATTTTGCTCTTGAAGCTGTAAGCCCAACGCTTGTTGCTATATCAAATACACAAAAATCTTCGAATCCCCATTTAGAAATCGAAGGTTTTTTATTAACGATGTATGACGCTAGGACGCGTTTAGGTATTGAAATATCGCAAGAAATAAGGGGCCTTTTCAAAGAAAATACTTTTTTAACGACTATTCCTCGTAATATTTCGATTCCCGAAGCTAGTTTTCGCGGTGTCCCTGTAACGATTTTTCGACCTAGTGCATCGGGAAGCTTAGCTTATTTTTCGCTTGCCCGTGAAGTAATCGATAAAGAAGAAAGTAATTAGTCTTTACTATTTGTGCAGCCTGCACAATAATATAAGTATGATTAAGTACTATCTTTTTAATTCACCTCTTGAAATTGAAAAGAAGCGTTTTTTAGACGCTTTAAATAGCCTAGGAACAAAAATTGAAGAAATTGTTTTTCTAAATGAGAAAAGTGGCTACTTAGTCGCAGATGTTTCTTTAGTCGATCACCTTGAAACATTATTGCCAGTTATAACAAGTGATACTGGCCATTTTTTTCTTTTTTTAGTAAGTCACGATTATAGTGATTTAACTAAATTAGCCTTTAAAAAAGCAAAAGAAAAAAGAATTTTAAACCTTATTCATTTATCTGATTTATTTTTTAAATTAGCTTTAGAAAATGATTACTCACTAATCAAATTAGCACAACGTAAATTTGCAGAAATCCCCATGTATTTATTAATGACAGCCGATGCTTTTATTAGTAGTGGGCTAAACGGGATTAACGCGGCAAAAAAACTTTATATTCATCGGAATACTTTTTTATATCGCATTAATCAATTTATCGAATTAACAAAATTAGATATTCGTGATTATTATAATGCTCAATATTATAGTTTGATTAGGAAATTATCGGTGTTTATTGAAGGGCAACAATAGATGAAAAAAAGCACAATATTTAGCAAATATAGGAGTCTTTTATAGAAAAAGAAATAATTTTATGTTAAAATTACTCTTTGTGATTTAGTCAAAAAAGCGAGGTCTAGAATATGAAACCAATGGAGAAAATTATCTTAGCAGAACGTCAGGCAAATGCCTTAATTGAGGATGCTAAAATCTATCAAGAAAACTTGTTAGAAAAAACAAAACAAAAGAGTACTGAAAAAGCTAACGAACTTCTTTCTTTAGCCAAAAAAGAAAAAGAAGAAATTGAAGCCAAAACAAAAAAAATAATCGAAGAAAAAAAAGAAGCCTTTCAAGCAAACTTAAATAAAGAACAAACTAAATTACTCCAAAGTATTACAAAGAAAAAAGTTGAACTCGCTAACATAGTAACAAAAGAGGTTTATCACCGTGATCGTTAAAGTTCAAAAAGCACGTTTATTTACTTTTGAAAGCGAACAAGATTTAGTTTTAAAAGCTTTACAAAAATCTGCGCTTTTTATGATTATTCCTTCAGCAAGTAGTAGTAAAGACGTAACAGAAGAAACAGCTCTTTTACAAAGGATTAGTAAAGTTCTTAGTGAATTACCAACTTTTTCAAAGAAAAAACCTCTCTTCCGCTTTCATCAAGTTAGTTATGAAAAATTTATGCTTGATGATAAACAACAACTTGATCTTCTTTTGCAAATCGAAGAAAAACTTTTACATTTAGAAGAAGTAAAAAAAGAAGAAGAAAAACTATCTCTTTTAGCCGACAAATTTACTCCCTTTAGAGAAATTGATTTTCCTTTAAACGAATTAACTTCTGCTTTATATGCTCGTTATCATATCGGTTTAATTAAAAAGGATCGTATCGAAGAAGCGACTAAGTACTTAGATGAAAAAGAATTGCCTTATCAAACTTTACAATTAACTAATTACGGGCCGGCTTTATTTTATGCTTCATACTATGAAGAAGACGCAAGTATTAATGAAGATTTAATTTCTCAATCGTTCGTTGAAGTCGACTTTCCAAAAAGCGATTTAACATTAAAACAATATGTTGAAGAATTAGAAGTTAATTTAGAAAAAACAAAAACACGAATTTTAACTTTAAATGATGAAATAAAAACACTCGCTTTAAATAAAAGCGAACTTGAAATTTTTCATGATCGCCTCCAAGCAGAAATTGACCGGAAAAAAGTTGTTTTTGCTAAAACTGAGCACACAACTTATTTAGATGGTTGGGTTAGAAGTGATCAAGTTGATTTATTAAAAGAAGAAATTTCTAAAGTAACAACCGATTTCGAAATGGATATTAGCGATCCAAAAGAAAATGAAGTTCCGCCAACGGCATTAAAAAATAATAAATTTGTTTCGCAATTTGAAACAATTACGAATATGTTTTCAGTTCCAAACCATAAAGAAATCGATCCTAACCCAATGATGGCGTTTTGGTATTGGATTATTTTTGGGATTATGATGGGTGATGTTGGCTATGGTCTTTTAATGCTTATTTTATTTGGTCTTGGTCTTTGGTTGTTAAAACCAAAAGGTGGCTTTAAACAACTTTTATATGTTTTCTTTTATTCAGGTATTACTTCTGTACTTGCCGGGATATTATTTGGGAGCTTTTTTGGTGCAGATTTTGACTTAGGACATTTAGTTGGCAAGATTTTTGGCCAACAAAATTGGACGAGTGTTATTTTAAATCCTGTTAATGACCCAATTATTATGCTTGGATTTTCGCTTGTCTTTGGTGTTTTGCATATTATTAATGGCCTTGGTTTAAAGATGGCTTTATTAATTAAACGAAAAGATATTTTAGGGGCGATTGCCGATGGTTTAAGTTGGATTTTAGTTTTAGTTGGTTTACTTTTTGTTGCTGCACAAATGGTTATTTGGGGCGATGTTAAAGTGTTGATGTACATCGGTTTAGGCTTTGCTGGTTTAGGCGCGCTTATTTTATTATTTTTAGCTGGACGCAAAAGCAAAAATATTTTTGGTAAAATTACTGGAGGTTTAGGCGCGATATATTCATCAACGAGTTATTTAAGTGATATTTTATCTTATTCACGAATTTTAGCTTTAAGTTTATCTTCTGCTGTTATTGCTTCAACGATGAACTTACTTGCTAAGATGATTCAAGGATCGTGGTTTGGTTTTATTTTATCGTTATTAGTGTATTTAATTGGTCATATTTTTAATTTTGCAATGGGCTTACTATCGGCTTATGTTCATGATGGTCGTTTGCAATACATTGAATTTTTTAATAAGTTCTTTGAAGGTGACGGCTACCTTTTTGAACCTTTTGCCATTCGTCTAAAACAAGTGCATGAAATTGAATTCGTGCCGAAAATAAATAAAAGAAAGAAGAAAGGAGATAGAAAATGAGTTACGGATTAGTTCTATCAATTATTGGTGCAGCACTTGCTGCCGGATTAGCAGGTATTGGTTCTGCAATTGGCGTTTCAATTGCCGGACGAGCAGGAAATGGTGTTCTTAGTGAAAAACCAGAACTGTTTGGACGTGTCTTAGTTTTACAAGCTCTACCAGGCACACAAGGAATTTACGGCTTTTTGCTTGGCGTTTTAATTATGCAAAAAATCGGCCTCATAGGTGGTGGAGTCGTTGAACTAAGTGATTGGCAAGGTTGGGCACTTTTAGGTGCTTCAATTCCAATTGCAATTGTCGGATTAGTTTCTGCTATTGCTCAAGGTAAGATTGCCGCAACATCTATTTTAATGACAGGAAAAAGGCCTGAACTAATGACGCGTGGTATGACGATGACAGCAATTGTCGAAACTTACGCAATTTTAGCTTTACTCGTTAGTATTTTACTTTGGTCAACAATTGCTGTTTAAAAGTGAGATTAAAAATGTCAATTTATAAAAAAATCGCTAAAAAAGGCGAAGAAGAAAGTAATCTCATTAAACAAAAGGCTGAAAAAGACGCTGAATTTTTAAGACACCAAATTATTAATGAGGCTGAGAAAAAAGCTGCTTTAATTGTTGAAAAAGCTAAAGTCAAAAGCGCGAGTGAAATTGCTCAACAAGACGCGATTTTAGATTTAGAATTTCGGCAAACGATTGCTGCGCTTAAAAATAAAGCAATTGATGATTTGTTTAATGATGTTTTAGAACACTTTAAAAACCTTAAGGAAAAAGATTTATTAGACTTTGTTGTAAGTTTAATTAAAGAAGAAAACATTCAAGGTGATGAAGTTTTAAGAGTATCTAAAAACGAATACGACAAATATTTAA
This sequence comes from Erysipelotrichia bacterium, assembly GCA_012522695.1. GTDB lineage: Bacteria > Bacillota_I > Bacilli_A > RFN20 > CAG-826 > UBA1424. The sequence continues at coordinate 55,807 of JAAYJX010000107.1, read as the reverse complement.
AAGCGTTATCAACTAAACCAAAAGGCAAACTCGTAGACCTTGATTTATTAAATAAATCTTTAGGCAAAAAATATACCCTTTCTTTAGAAAATATTCCCTCAAACGAAGACGAAGGCTTCATTTTAATTGGTCAAACTTTTGATTTAAATTTTAGTGTTGTGCCAATTTTAGCAAAAATTCGCAAAGAAAAAGAAAAACAATTATTTGAACTTCTTTTTAAGGACAACAAAAAATAAATGGTTGATTATACATTCGCAAGTGCATATTTAGGAACTAAACAAAGTTCTTTACTTAGCAAAGAACACTTTTTAGAGTTAAGAAAAGTTAGTGATGAGAACTTTGTTTTAAAGTTGCACTCTTTTGGCTATGGTTTAGGTCATCAAAATAGTTCGCTACATAAACTTGTGGATGGTGAAATTCTTCATTTAAAAAAAGAACTTTTAGAAGTCGTGCAAAATGATCAACTAGTTATGATCTTTTTTACAAACTACGATTTAGTTAATATAAGGTCTTTTTACAAAAAGAAGCTTTTTCAAATTAAAGATGAAGTTTTTATCGAAGCGGGTTTTATTAAGGAAAAAGTATTAAGAGATGCTTTTGTTTTTGATGATTATACAAATTTAATCGAGCCTTATAAAACGCTTCTTTTAAAGACAAATGAAAAAAGTTTTAATAATGTAAATGAACTTGCAACTTATTTGCAGCTTACTTTTCAAGATCTTTTATATGAAAAAATTATAAAAAGTAAAGATCAATCCTTATTAATTTATTTTCAAATGTCGACTGATATTAGTAATTTATTAACGATGCTACGCTTTCGTAAAATGAAATTAAAGATGGATGAATTAAGTCTACATCTATTAACGCATGGAACTTTAGAAGTTGGTGATATTAAAAAAATAGCAGGGGCAAGTGATGATGAACTTTTTAATAAATTCGCTAATCTTTATATGGGCCAATTTGCTAAACCCTTAGAAGAAGCATTAAAAACACATGACCATGCTTTACTTGAGCAACGACTATTACTTTTATTAATTGAGGAATTAAAACCACTTGAAATTAATTTAGAAAGTTCGGCTGCGATTATTAAATATGTTATTTTAAAACAAATTGAAGTAATTGATTTAAGACGTCTTTATGCAAATCGTGATGTTTTATTAATGAGTGAAATAAAGTAAATGGAAAATAAAGTCTTAGTAATTTCTAAAACCGAAAATGTTTATTTATTTAAAAGTTTTGGTTTTGATGTCTTTTTAGTTGTAGATGAAGACATTTTGTTAAAGCATATGAATGAGTTTATAAAAACAAAACAAATTATTATTATCGATGAACGTTTACAACATCATTTTGAGGATGTAAGAAAAAGGCTTAGTGATAAATCTTTTCCGATTATTATTGCTTTGGCAATTGATCAAGATCCAAGTGGTGAAGGTTTAGAAAAATTACGAAAGGATGTGGAAAGAGCGATTGGTTTAAAGCTCTTTTAGAAAGGAAGTAAAAAGATGGAAAAAAGAGGAACAATTACAAAAGTTGCCGGACCACTTGTTGTTGCAAGTGGGATGGAAAACGTCCAAGTATATGATGTCGTTCGTGTTTCACATAAAAAACTTATTGGCGAAGTTATCGAACTACGCGGTGATTTAGCTTCAATTCAAGTTTATGAAGAAACAGCCGGGATCGGACCAGGCGAACCTGTTTATTTTACTAATGAACCTTTATCGGCTGAACTTGGACCTGGTTTAATTTCATCAATTTTTGATGGAATTCAACGTCCTCTAACGAGTATTTATGATGCATACGGTGCGCACATTCCTCTTGGTATAGATATTGCTAAATTAGACCGAAAAAAGAAATGGTTATTTGAACCTAGTGCGAAAGTTGATAGTGAAGTTAGTAGTGGAATGATTTTAGGATTTGTTAATGAAACTAAAGTTGTTAAACATTATATTTTAGTTCCGCCGAAAGTTAAAGGTACTTTAATTTGGCTCCATAAGGGCGAAGCAACGGTTAGTGAGACGATTGCAAAAATTAAAACTAATCGCGGAGAAATAAAAGAAATTAATATGATTCAATATTGGCCGGTTAGAAAAAAACGTCCTTATATATCAAAGTTAGCGCCAGATAAAATTATGGTAACTGGCCAACGTGTTATTGATTCTTTATTTCCCCTTTCAATTGGCGGAATTGCTGCAATTCCTGGACCGTTTGGCTCTGGTAAAACTGTTGTTCAACATCAATTAGCTAAATGGGCCGATGCTGATATTATTGTTTATGTTGGTTGTGGAGAACGTGGTAATGAAATGACTGACGTTTTAATGGAGTTTCCTCACCTAAAAGATCCACGGACGGGCGAATCTTTAATGCAAAGAACAGTTTTAATTGCGAATACTTCAAATATGCCTGTTGCCGCTCGCGAGGCTTCAATTTATACCGGGATTACAATTGCTGAATATTACCGTGATATGGGATATAAAGTTGCGATTATGGCGGATTCAACTTCACGTTGGGCAGAAGCACTTCGCGAAATGTCTTCACGTTTAGAAGAAATGCCAGGTGAAGAAGGTTATCCAGCTTATCTTTCGTCTCGCTTAGCTGAATTTTATGAACGAGCTGGATATGTTAGTTGTTTAGGTGATGAAAAACGTTTAGGTGCAGTTACGGCGATTGGTGCTGTTTCTCCTCCAGGTGGCGATACGTCTGAACCAGTTTCACAAGCTACCTTACGCATCGTTAAAGTTTTTTGGGGCTTAAGTGCGACACTTGCTTATCGACGTCACTTCCCGGCGATTGATTGGCTTAAAAGTTATAGTTTATATGAAGATGTTATTCATGAAGATATTACAACTAATTATCATCAAGATTGGAATGTTTTAATTAGGCGTTTACAAATTCTTCTTCAAGAAGAGGCAACCCTTTTAGAAATCGTTCGTCTTGTTGGGGTTGATTCTCTTTCAAAAGAAGATCGAATTAAATTACTTTCTGCGCAAATGATTCGTGAAGACTTTTTACACCAAAATGCTTATCACGAAATTGATACTTATACTTCAATTGATAAACAATATTTGATGATTCAAGTTATTTTAAAATGGTATGACTTAGCTAATGTTGCGATTAGACAAAATAAAGATTTACGGGCGATTGAAATGATGAAAGTAAATGAACGTATCGGTCGATTAAAATACGTCAAAGAAAAAGAAGCTCAAAACGAAGTTAAAAATATTATGCTTTTGATGGAAAGTGAATTCCAAGCTTTAAAGGAGGAATAAAAAATGGCAATTAAACAATATAAAACAATTAAAGAAGTTGTCGGTCCTTTAATGCTTGTTGAAAAAGTTAGCGATGTTAAATACGATGAGCTCGTTGAAGTTAAACTCGCTAATGGTGAAGTTCGTCTTGGCAAAGTTTTAGAAATTAACGAAGATAAGGCTCTTGTTCAACTTTTTGAATCATCACAAGGAATGAAAATTGATGATGCAAAGGCTGTCTTTTTAGGTCACGGAATTGAATTAAGTGTCGCGCCAAATATTTTAGGTCGTGTCTTTGATGGTTTAGGTCGCCCGATTGATAATAAAGGTCCTGTGATTGCTGATATGCATTTAGATATTAATGGTCAAGCCTTAAACCCGGTTGCCCGAGACTATCCTAGTGAATTTATTCAAACGGGAATTTCCGCGATTGATGGACTTAATACTTTAGTGCGTGGACAAAAATTACCAATCTTTTCAGGCTCGGGCTTACCTCATGCTAAATTAGCCGCACAAATTGCTCGACAAGCAAAAGTCTTAGGAACTGATGAAAAGTTTGCAGTCGTTTTTGCAGCAATTGGTATTACGTTTGAAGAAGCCGATTATTTTATTGAAGACTTCCGTAAATCAGGCGCGATTGAACGAACAGTCATGTTTGTTAATTTAGCAAACGACCCTGCTATTGAAAGAATTGCTACACCAAGAATGGCGATTACAGCAGCCGAATATTTAGCTTATGAATTAAATATGCATGTGCTTGTTATCCTTACAGATATTACAAACTATGCTGAAGCATTGAGAGAAATTTCTAGTGCACGTAAAGAAGTCCCTGGTCGTCGTGGTTATCCTGGTTATATGTATACTGACTTAGCAACTTTATTTGAACGTGCTGGGCGGATTGTTGGAAAGAAAGGTTCAATTACTCAACTACCAATTTTAACAATGCCAGAAGATGATAAGACACATCCAATTCCTGACTTAACAGGTTATATTACAGAAGGTCAAATTATTTTATCAAGACCTTTATTTATGAAAGGTATTTTACCACCAATTGATGTTTTGCCTTCCTTGTCTCGTCTTAAAGATAAAGGGATTGGTAGAGGCAAAACAAGAAGTGATCATAGTGACACAATGAACCAACTTTTTTCATCTTATGCTCGTGGTAAGGAAGCAAAAGAATTAGCAACTGTTTTAGGTGATAGTGCTCTTTCTGAAACAGATAGACTATATGCAAAATTTGCTGAAGAATTTGAAAATAAATACATTTCGCAAGGTTTTAATGCTAATCGCACAGTTATTGAAACATTAGAATTAGGCTGGGAGCTCTTACGTATTTTCCCAACAAGTGAATTAAAACGGATTAGTGATGAACATATCGCTGAATATTATAAGGTAATTAAAGTCGAGGATTTATAGTGGCGCTAACAATAGTTAATCCGACACGGATGGAATTAACTAAATTAAAAAACCAACTCGCGGTAACGCAACGAGGTCATCGTCTTTTAAAAGATAAACAAGATGAATTAATTCGTCAATTTATGGATTTAGTTTTTGAAACAAAGAAACTTCGCAACGATGTTGAAGAGTTATTAAAAACGACGCTCCAACAATTTAAAAAAGGACGTTTAAAATTACAAACAAAACAATTAATTGAATTAACTTCTGTTCCATTTTTTCATTTGGATTTAACAACACATAAAGAAAAATCAATGACCGTTGAGTCACTAAAATTTGATTTAGATTTTGACCCTGAAATTATTTTGCCACATTCTTTATCAAATATGCCGATTGAATTTGATGAAACATTACTTCTTAGCCAAAAACTTATTCCGCTTATTTTTGCTTTAGTTGAAGCAGAAAAAAAGAGTGAACTTTATGCTCAAGAAATCGAGAAAACACGTCGTCGTGTTAATGCGATTGAACATATTATGATTCCTGAACAAATTGCTTTAATTAAAGATATTCGCACAAAACTAGCCGACCAAGAAATGGCGGCGACAATCCGCGTGATGAAATCAAAAGAAATGATTATTAAAAAAATACGCGCCTCGCAAACTAAATAAGCTTATTTCTTTACTATATTATTTGTCGCTAAGTCTTTTTTTTGTATAATATAAGTACTTCAGGACCGTGTGAAATTCATGACCGGTGGTAAACCCCACGAGCTGCGGCAGATCTAGTGAAATTCTAGAGGCGATTGTAAAGTCAAGAGGAAAGAAGCAAATTTCTTTTTACTAAGTCCTGAAAAAGGGGCTTTTTATTATGTATTCAATTTTTATCGGGTTCTTAATCGTATGGTTATTTTGTTTTTATTTAGTTGCTAGAACATGTAAGCCAAGAAAAATTAAAAAGATTAATTTAGTTCGTTTATTAAGTCGGGTGAGTATTTTTGGTGCACTTAGTGCCATTTTATATATCACACCCTTTTTAAAATTTCCTTTACCAATTTTTCCACAATTTTTAGAAATCCATTTTGATGAAGTCCCGCTTTTTATTGCCGGCTTTGCTTATGGACCACTTGCGGCGATTTTAGCAACAGTAGTTAAAACAATAATTAAACTACCTTTCACTTCGACTTTAACTGTTGGAGAATGGGCTGACTTAATATATTCAATTGCTTTTATTGTGCCGGCTTCTCTTATTTATCAAAAAAGAAGAAACCTTAAAGGTGTTTTTTATGGATTAGGTTTAGGCTTTATTGTCCAAATTATTGTAAGTTTATTTTTTAATATATATTTAATGGTTCCGTTTTATATGTTTGTAATGGGTTTTCCAAAAGAAGCCTTATTAGCAATGGCGCAACTCGCCAATCCTAAAATTACTAACGTTGAATGGTCGCTTGGTTTATATGCAATTGTTCCTTTTAATGTAATTAAGAATAGTATAATTATTGCTATAACATTATTAGTTTATAAAAGCAGTCATAATTTAATGATTCGTTTTGAAGAAAAAAACTACCCGACATGTCAAGGGTAGTTTCTTAATATAAAAATAACAAAAATTAGTCTTCGTCTTCAACAATAATTGCACCAGTTGGGCAATCGTTAGCGACATCAACTTCAACGCCTTCTTCAGGTTGAGTATGAACAACAGCTTTACCTTCATCATCCATTTCGAATACTTCAGGCATAACTGCCGCACATAATCCACAACCAATACAAAGGTCGCGTTCAATTCTTACTTTTTTTGCCATTAAACTTTCCTCCAAGCGAAAAAATTATAAACTTTTATGAAACAATATGCAAGTTTTTACTTTTATCTACAAATAAGTTCTATTTTATAATAGAATATAGCAGTAAGCAGGTAATGTTAAAAAAAGAGATGGAAAAAACAAGAAAAGAAAAATATAAAGATTATCGATTAAAAATTGAACGTTCATCTTTTCCAAAAGAAGCAAATGAGCCAACGCTTCCACAAATTGAAGAAGAGGAAGATATAAAGGGTCTTAAAAAGACTTTACTTCTATCAGTGGATGATATTTTAAAAGGAACGAAAGAACTAGAAGATGAAGAAGCGAAAAAAAAGAAACTTACGCAAAGAAATAAAAAAGATATTATTCGAAGTGTCATTTTTTTTGTTTTATTAATTATTTTAATAGTTTTGGCAATTATAACAGGGATTAAAGCATTTAGCTAAGGAGAAAAACAAAATGAAATACATTACGATTGCAATTGATGGACCAGCCGCGGCTGGCAAATCAACAGTTGCCAAAAAAGTTGCACAAGTTCTTGGCTACACATATATCGATACTGGTGCAATGTATCGCGCTTTTACTTATTACGTTATTAAAAAAGGTTTAGATCCCAAAGATGAAGAAGCATCCAATTCACTAATTCCAGAAGTAGATATTAAATTAATAAATGACGGTAGGGTTATTTGTAATGATGAAGATGTCACGCAAATTATTCGCGAAACATATATTTCTCAAAATGTAAGTTATATTGCAAGTTATAAAAAAATACGTCTTGCTCTTGTTGATTTGCAAAGAAAAATGGCTAAAAATGATTCTGTTGTTATGGATGGACGAGATATTGGCACGTATGTTTTACCTAATGCTAATATTAAAATTTTTCAAATTGCTGATGTGCGAACACGCGCTGTGCGTCGCTATGAAGAAAACCTTGAGAAAAATATTATTACGACTTTAGGTGAAGTTGAAGACGATTTAAGAAAAAGAGATTATATAGATTCTCATCGAGACTTTGCTCCATTAAAGCCAGCGGTTGATTCAATTTTACTTGATACTTCTTTTTTAAGTATTGACGAAGCTGTTGAAGCTGTTTTAAATATTGTTCGCCGTAAACTTGGAGAAAATTAATGGCGCTTGATATTGTCGCAATTATCGGCAGTCCAAACGTTGGAAAGTCAACACTTTTTAATCGCTTTTTAGGAGAAAGAAGAGCAATCATAGATGATGAGCCAGGCGTGACTCGCGATCGCTTATACGAGACGACTAGTTGGCTTAATAAAAAATTTCGTCTTATTGATACAGGCGGGATTGAAATATCAAAAGCACCTTTTCAAGAACAAATAAGAATTCAAGCCGAAATTGCTATTATGGAAGCCGAAATTATAGTTTTTGTTGTTGATGGACAAATCGGTTTAACAAACGACGATTTACAAATTTCACGTTTGTTAAAAACCGCTAATAAAAAAGTAGTATTAGTCGTTAATAAAATTGATGATATTACAAAAATTGGCGATGCGTATAGTTTTGCATCTTTAGGTTTTGGCGAGCCTTTTATTGTTAGTGGTGAACACGGAATTGGCATTGGTGATTTACTTGATTATATCGTTAGTATATTGCCTGAAAGTAAAGAAGAAAAATATAGCGAAGATGAAATTATCTTTTCTTTGATTGGACGACCAAATGTTGGTAAATCTTCACTATTTAACGCTATATTAGGGCAAAAACGCGTTATTGTTAGTAATATTCCTGGGACAACTCGTGATGCAATTGATACTTCTTTTAGTGTTGAAGATAAGACTTATGTTGCCATTGATACGGCCGGTTTAAAACGTCGTGGAAAAATTTATGAAGCTCTTGATAAGTATAGTGCTTTGCGCGCTTTAGATGCAGTTGAAAGAAGTGAAATTGTTTTATTAATTATTGATGCTAAAGAAGGAATTATTGAACAAGATAAACATATTTTAAATCGAGCTATTGAACTTCATAAAGCGATTATTTTGGTTGTAAATAAATGGGATTTAATTGACCAAAAATTTATGAGTATGGATGAATTTCGTTTACAAATAAAAAAAGAATTTAAATTTTTAGATTTCGCGCCAATTATTTTTGTTTCAGCTTTAACAGGCTTTCAAGTTGATCAAATTTTGCCTTTAATTGATGTAGTTTTTAATGCTTATCAAACACGGATTCAAACGAGTATTTTAAATGAAATTATTCATGACGCTCAATTAATGAATCCTCCGCCTTTACATCAAGGACGAAGACTAAAAATATATTTTGTTAATCAAGTTGATATAAGACCGCCTTCATTTGTATTTTTCGTTAATCATAAACGGCATGCGCATTTTTCTTACGTTCGTTATATTGAAAATCGCCTACGTCTTTCTTATAACTTTGAAGGGACGCCTTTAAAATTTATTTTTAGAGAAAGAACATAAAAAAATGAAAATTGGTATTTTTGGGACTGGCTCTTGGGCTAGTGCATTAGCACAAGTTCTTGTTGATAATAAGCATGATGTTTTTTTATATGGTAATTGTCAAAATCAAATTGATGAAATTAATTTAAAACACGCAAATACGACTTATTTTAAAGACGTTGTTTTAGATGAAAAAATTAAGGCGACAAATACTATTAAAGAAGTTATTGATTTTGCTGAACTTTTATTACTCGTTGTTCCGACTCATGCTGTTAAAATTGTTTTAGATGACATTAATAAATTTTTAAACCGGCCTCTTGTTTTTGTTAACGCAGCTAAAGGCTTTGATCCAGAAACAAATTTAAGAATGTCGCAAATTATTCGTAAAGTTATACCAAAAGAAAAAATTACAGCCGTCGTTTCTTTACTAGGACCATCTCATGCTGAAGAAGTTATTAAACGACGCTTAACATTAATTGCGTCTGTTTCAAAAAAGAAAAAAGCAGCTAAGTTAGTTCAAAATCTTTTTAGTAATGATTATTTTCGTGTTTATTTACTTCAAGATGAAGTTGGAGCAGAATATGCAACAGCAATGAAAAACGCTATTGCTTTAGGTGCTGGAATAATTGATGGACTAGGTTTGGGCGATAATGCAAAAGCTGCTCTTATTACGCGTGGATTAAACGAAATGGTTAAGTTTGGAGCACATTTTCATGCGAAAGAAAAAACGTATTTAGGTTTAACAGGGATTGGTGATTTAGTCGTAACTTGTGGTTCAAAGCATTCACGAAACTACCAAGCTGGTTATCAAATAGGCCTTGAAAATAGTGCTATAAATGTTTTAAAAGTAAAAAATATAACGATTGAAGGTATTCGAACAACAAAAGTTATTTACGAAATAAGCAAACAACAAAATATTGATTTACCAATTATAAGTGCACTCTATCGTGTTCTTTTTGAAAATGCTAAACCTAACGAAGTTATAAATTTATTAATGAAAAGAAGTTTGAAAGAGGAAAAGTAATTAAATATATTTATTGAAAAATAATGTTCAATATGTTAATTTTTAGAAAGTAAGAAGGAGAACTTTATGAATAAAGCGGATTTAATTTTAGCTCTTATGGAAGATACCGGCATGACTAAAAAAGAAGCGACTGATTTTGTCGATGCTTTTTTACAAATAATCGAAAACTCTTTAGCAAATGGGGTTTCTGTAAAAATTTCTGGCTTTGGTGTATTTGAACATAAAAAACGCGAAGCTCGTCTAGGAACGAATCCGGCGACTGGTGAAAAAATCCAAATTCCAGCGTCTAATACAGTAACTTTTAAACTTTCGAAAAACTTAAAAGACAAACTTAACTAATTCTTAGAAAAATATTAAAGCTTGGCGTTGGCCGGGCTTTTTTTATTTGCTAAAATAAACGTATGCTTAAAAAAATATTTTTAGAACTAGCGGCTATTTTTGATCAACATGGTTTTTCTTTATATATCGTTGGGGGAACGGCTCGCGATTATTTACTTGGTTTAGAAGTTAAAGATTATGATTTTGTTACCGATGCGACACCTAAGCAAATGAAAAGTTTTTTAGTTGATGCTAATTATACTTTTGAGCGTTATGGCACTGTTACTTATATATTTAAAAAACAAAAAATTGATTTAGTAACGCTCCGTAAAGAAAGTGGTTATGGTGATTATCGGCATCCGCAAAAAATAGCTTTTGTTAAAACTTTAAAAGAAGATTATAAACGTCGTGATTTTACGATTAATGCCTTATATATTGATATGAATTTAAATGTTTATGATTTTACAAGTGGGATTAGCGATTTAAAACAAGGCCTTATTCGCTTTATTGGATGCCCCAAAAAAAGAATTAAAGAAGATCCATTGCGTATTGTTCGCGCGGAAAGATTTGCTAAAAAACTTAATTTTCAAATTGAAGCAAAAACTAATAAGGCAATTAAAAAATATTATTATTTACTTGAAAAAATTAATCCTCACAAAATTGAATTAGAAAAAAGTAAAGAAAAAGCATGACGTAATTTTATGAGTCATGGTAAGATAAATAAACGAGGTATTGGATGAGTGTGATTTCAATGGAAGCCTTAGACTTCCGCTACTTATTATTAGAACATTATAAAAAAATAGGTTTAAACGAAAAAGAAGTGATGACAATTTTAGTTATTGATCATTTACTTGAACAAAAAAATAAGTTTATCACAGCCGACTTACTCAGTTTAAAAATGTCCATTTCAACGAGCGAAATCGATAAAATCCTCGTTAAGTTAATTAATCGTAATTTTTTAGAATACATAACAACGAGCAAAAGTATTAAAACGTCTTTAGAGCCGCTTCGTAAAAAGTTATATGAAGAATTTCAAAAAACATTAGCTAAAGAACAAGAAATAAATAATTCAGAACACCGAAATGCTATTTTAAAAAATATTTATGCAATTTTTGAAAAAGAATTAAGTCGGACGTTATCGCCACTAGAATTTTCAATGATTAATGAATGGCTTAATTATGGCTATAGCGAAGAAATGATTATTAACGGTTTAAAAGAAGCGCTTGCTAAAAATAAAAAATCATTTCGTTCAATTGATAAAATTTTATTAAGTTGGCAAGCTCGTGATGATTTAGAAAAAGAAGGTTTTACTGCCATTACTGACAAATGGAAGGAAAACATTGAAGAAACAATTAAAATCGCCCAAACAAAATGGATCGATGACGACGATAAATAAAAAGAAAATGACTTCTTTTCGAACGTACTTAGAGGAGCTTTTTCCTGTTGCGCATTTTCAATTAGATTATACTCACGATTATGAGTTAGTAATTGTCGTGATGTTAAGCGCACAAACAACGGATAAATCCGTCAACTTAGTAACGCCTACTTTATTCGGTCGCTTTCCAACTTTAAAAGCTCTAAAAGAAGCGCCTATTAAAGATATTGAAGAGGCAATTAAAACAATTGGTTTATATCGTAATAAAGCTCGTCATATTAAAAATATCGCAACAATAATTGATGAAGAATTTAATGGGGTCGTCCCTTCTGAAAGTGAATTATTAATGCGTCTACCAGGTGTTGGTAATAAGACGCGTAACGTCATTCAAGCCGAACTTTTTAATATTCCTTCTTTTGCCGTTGATACACATGTAATGCGCATTAGTAAAAGACTAGGTTTTGCTAAAGAAAAAAATCAACCCGATCAAATTGAAATGATTTTAAAAGGTTTAATGAAACCTCAATTTTATAATAAAGTAAATCATCAAATGATTATGTTTGGCCGGAATATTTGTTTAGCGCGTTCGCCAAAATGTCAAATATGTAAGATGAAAAATGATTGTTTGTATTTTTTAAAAAATCAAAAATAAACTTTTTTAACGACACTTAAATAATCTAAACGTGGTTGAAAACCTTCCTCAATTAAATAGGCAACTTTTTTTAACTGTAAATAAGCAAGTGATTTTCTTTTTTGTTCTTTAAATTGATTAATGACAAAACTTGCATCAATTAAATATGTTTCGTTTAATGAAGAAAAGCGAATAATAAAAAAAGCAATACCGCCGTGTTCTTGGACCTTTTTAATATGCTCGATTTGATGCTTGGTAATATTAGCAAGCGGTAAAGAAGTTTTTGAAATCGTGCTTTTTGCCTCAAAATCAAGGTATTTTCCTTGAAAAACACCATTATAATCAGTAGTTGATTGTTTTTCAAAATAAGCATCAATGATTTTTGCGCCACGAGAATAATCTACTTTAACAACATTAATTGGTGTTGGTCTTTTTGTTATTAGGGCAATGTTTTTATCGCGATAATATTCGTTAGACTTATTTATATCATCTTCAAGTGCCATGCCACGATTAGCTAAACTACTCGAGCGAATTTTTGTTTTCTCGGATTTTTTTTGATAAGTTTTACCAGATGGATATTTAATCATATTAACTTAAATGTTTATTAATAATTTCTTCTAAATCATTAATTGAAACTTTTTCTTCTTCTTTTAATTTTTTTAATAACTCGACTAAGGGAGCGGGAATCTTTTTAAAGTTTAAAAGGACCTTTTTATATTGTTCAGAAACGATCTTTTTATTACGAACAAAAGCATTATATAAATGTGCTAAATTAATTGCATCAGCAAGTGGGTCATGCTTCTCGCCACTAAATTCGATATTAAAAACTTTCAAATAATTTTCTAATGAATAAGAATTATTTTTTTCATCTTTAATATAGTTATTAATAAAACCAGATAAGTCAAAATGATATTTTTTAATTTGCTTTAAATAATCTTTATTATATTTTTTACTATGCATTGCTGATTGATTAAGAATGCGAATGTCATGATCGCCAAAAGTGACAAATAAAACTTTTTCAAAATTACGTCCACAATAACTATGAATATGATCAATTGCTTCTTCAAAAGAAACGCCTTTTTTATTTAGGGTTTCTTCAGTAATGTTTGTTAAATCAGTTACAAATTTTCCAATTTTATTCGTAGGTTTAACATACCCTTTAATACCTTTATGTATTCGTCTGATTGACCCGTCTTTTTTTAAACTTGCAATAACAGCACCATAAGCAATCATTTCATGAGAAAATTGTGTTCCTTCAAAATCAAGAAAAACTAAGTGAAGTCGCCTTTTTAAAACTTTGTTAAGTATTTTCATAAATAGCAATAATAAGTATATCATTGAAAGATAAAAAAGCGAAAGTTGAAAAGCCCTCTTATAAGGAAATTATATTTGTATTGATTTTAAAACTTTAATATAATTAATTGTCGAGGATGAAGTCATGAAATCGAAAGCAAATTTAAATGCCCAAAATATTCTTAACAAGAAGTTTAAAGCGAATGTTAAAGGTTATGATTGTCATGAAGTAGATGACTTTCTTGACTTGATCATTAATGATTACAAAGATTTTTCTAAAAAAATTGAAGAACGGAATGAGTACATCACAAAACTTGAGACAACGATTAACGATCTTCGTAAAACTCAACGTGAGTTAGAACTTATCAAAGCACGTTATGAAGAAAGATTTGGCAATATCAAAAGTGATCAAAAAGTATCCTTGCAAAACGTCGAATATATTAAGCGCATTAACATCCTTGAAGAAAAGTTATATGCTCTTGGCGTTGATCCTCGAAAGTTAAAATAATATCGACCTCGGTAACTGCTAATTTAGTTTAGAGGAAAGTCCATGCTCGCACGAGCTGAGATGCTCGTAGTGATTGTGCTAGTGGAAAAAATAACACTAGGTATGCGGGAGCGCATAACGGCGAGTCAAAACCTAAGGCTTAGGCTATGGTTAAGACTCTGAAAGTGCCACAGTGACGTAGTTTAGTGGAAACATTAAAGTGGAACGTTGGTAAACCCCACAAGCGAGAAACCCAAATTCGGTAGGGGAAGTGTGCTAAAAGAAATGAATGGCGGCACGCATGCACTTACGTGCATAGATAAATAGTTACCCTTTGACAGAACATGGCTTATAGGGTCGATACTCACTTTTAAGAAATTTATGAATTTACCAAACAAATTATCTTTATCACGTATCGTTATTGTTACAATAATGCTTTTGGGACTTTTTGTTTTGTCGTTTTTTAATCTTGATCCAATTTATTTAGGTAACTCAAAAATTAATTTAATTTATTTTATTGTTTTTGTTGTTTTTTTCATGGCGGCTTTTACTGATTATTTAGATGGCCATCTTGCAAGAAAATATAATTTAATTACTGATCTTGGTCGTTTTTTAGATCCAATTGCCGATAAATTATTAGTCAATAGCTTAATTATCTTTTTAATTGTGACACCAAGTTACGCAGCAGGAAATATTTCATTTTCTTTATGGTGTGTGATTTTATTAATCATGCGCGACTTAATCGTCGACGCCCTCCGCTTAATTGCGATTTCAAATAACAAAGTTATTGCCGCGAATATTTTTGGCAAAATTAAAACGGTCTTACAAATGGTGGCAATTAGTTTTGTTTTGTTAAACAATTGGCCTTTTTCATATTTTGATCAAAGCTTTCCGGTTGGATTAAAAATAACCAATCTTATTATTTATTTAGCGACACTTGTTTCTTTAATTTCCGGGATTATTTATTTAATTGAAAATCGCCATGTTTTTAAAAAAGATGAAAAATAAAATATTATATAAACTTCTTCAAGAAAAAAAGATTACCTTTGGCGCGATTGAATCGATGACAGGCGGTCTTTTTTCAAAAACAATAACTGACCTTCCTGGTATTTCTTCTTTTTTTAAAGGTGCTCTTATTGCTTACCAAGAAGAAACAAAAACTAACATTCTTAAAATTAATAAAGACTTAATAAATAAATATGGTGTTGTTTCAAAAGAAGTTGCAGTTGCTCTAGCAAAGGCCGGACAAAAATATTTAAATGTTCATTTGTGTATCGCTATAACGGGTAATGCTGGACCTAGTGTTGAAAAAGATCAAAAAGAAATTGGTGAAGTTTATTATGCTATTTCGTATTTAGAAAAATTTTATTCTTATGAACTTAAATTAGTTGGTCAAAGAAATAAAATTCGCGAAAAGACAGTTAAAAAAATGATTGAGTCTATCATAAGCATTTTAAGTTAAATTGTTATAAACTTAATTTGTTAACTTATATATTTATTAAAGGAGTAAATTATGGCCAAAGAAGTTTCAAAAGAAAAAATGAAAGCACTCGAAGATGCTTTAAAAACAATCGAGAAAACATATGGTAAAGGCGCAGTTATGCGACTCGGTGAAAGACCAAATGTTGATGTTGATGTCATTCCCTCAGGGTCACTATTATTAGATTTTGCCCTAGGAGTAGGTGGTTATCCTAAAGGCCGGATTATTGAAATATTTGGGCCTGAAAGTAGCGGTAAAACGACTTTAGCATTGCATGCTATTGCTGAAGCACAAAAGTTAGGTGGGCGGGCTGCCTTTGTTGATGCTGAACATGCGATTGACCCGCTTTATGCACAAAACTTAGGTGTTGATATTGATGAACTAATTTTGTCGCAACCTGATAGCGGTGAACAAGCTTTAGAAATTGTTGAAATGTTAGCTTCTAGTAGTGCGATTGATATTATTGTTGTTGATAGTGTTGCTGCTTTAGTACCACAAGTTGAACTTGATGGCTTGATGGCAGATAATCAAGTAGGATTACAAGCGCGTCTAATGTCTAAGGCTATGCGTAAATTAGTCGCTGTTTTAAATAGGTCTTCTTGTAGTATTGTTTTTATTAATCAACTTCGTGAAAAAGTTGGGATTGTTTATGGAAATCCAGAAACAACAAGTGGTGGAAGAGCTTTAAAGTTTTATTCATCAGTTCGCGTTGATATAAGACGCGGCGAAGCACTTAAACAAGGTAATGATTTAATTGGTAATGCCGTTACAATTCGCGTTGTTAAAAATAAAGTCGCTCCACCTTTTAAATCTTGTAAAGTTGATATTATTTATGGCCAAGGTATTTCTAAAGAAGGTGAAGTGTTAGATTTAGCTGTTGATCTTGGATTAGTTAAAAAATCTGGCTCCTGGTATGAATATAATAATGAACGAATGGGTCAAGGACGCGAAACAGCAAAAGTTTTTCTCAAGAAAAATCCTGATATTTTTGAAACACTAGTAAATAAGATTAAAACTGGCTTAGTTTAGTAACTAATATATTTTTTAATTAGGACTTGTAATGACTTACAGTCCTTTTTATTTAATTAGGATGAAGATTTTCTTCATTTTTAAACATTATTATTTTATTTTCAGCTTTTGTTTGTTAAGATAAATATGTATCGCAAGATACTTATTACCATAGATTCGTCGTAGTCTTTTTTATCGGAGTAATCCGTACAAATAAAAGCCGGTACTACTTTATGCACGTTTTTGGTAATAAATTACGTGACTTATTTTCTTTAGAAAATAATTTATTACGATAATATAATAAAGGAGAAAATATAATGGACTCAACACTAGCAATTATTTTAATTATTATTGCCTTTTTCTTAGGAATTGGAATTGGCATTTTAATTGTCTTTTTAATTCCTCAACTTAAAAAAGTTCTTGCAACTAAAAAAGCTGAAAAAATCGTTCGCGATGCTGAAATTAAAGCTGAACACATTACGAAGTCGGCCCAAATTGACGCTAAACAAGCTGCTCATGAAGCTCGTCTATTAGTTGAAAAAGAAATTAAAGAAAGAAAATCTGAGTTTCATGTGATTGAAAATAAACTCATGCAACGTGAAAATAATATTGATCGTCGTGATGCTCAATTAATTAACAAAGAAGTTGCTTTAGAAGAAAAAACACAAACGCTTAATGAACGTTTAAAAGAAACACAACGTCGTAATGATATTTTACAAGATAAAATTGATTCGATTTTAAAAGAACTTGAAAAAGTTGCTCAACTTTCAACAAACGAAGCACGTGATGAAATTTTTCGTCGTGTTGAAAGTAAACTTGCTAAGGAAATTGCTGCTTTTATTAAAAATAAAGAAGATGAAGCAAAAGAAAAAGCTCATGAAACTGCTAAAGAATTAATTGCTTTAGCAATTAATAAATATGCTCAAGATGTCACAACGGAAAGAACGGTCTCAGCTGTAACTTTACCAAATGATGAAATGAAGGGGAGAATTATTGGTCGTGAAGGTCGTAATATTCGAACACTTGAACAACTTTTAGGTGTTGATTTAATTATTGATGATACGCCAGAAGTTATTACTGTTTCGAGTTTTGACCCGATTCGTCGTGAAATTGCTAAATTAACGTTAGAAAGATTAATTCGCGATGGTCGTATTCAACCAGGAAGAATTGAAGAAGTTGCCGCAAAAGTTAAAGAAGAAATTGATGAAGTTATTCGTAAAGCCGGTGAAGAGGCAGCTTTTAAATTAGGTCTTCCTAAAATCCACAAAGAATTATTAAATTATGTAGGCCGTTTAAAATATCGAACAAGTTATGGCCAAAACGCTTATGATCACGCTTTAGAAGTTGCTTATTTAAGTGGAATCATGGCTGTTGAGCTTGGTCTTGATCAAAACTTAGCTAAGCGCGCTGGACTTTTACTTGATATTGGTAAAGCTGTTGATTTTGAAATGGATGGTTCACACGTTGAGATTGGTGTTCGTCTTGCTAAAAAATATGGCGAACCAGATGTTGTTATTAATTCAATTGAATCGCATCACGATGATGTTCCGGCAAAATACATTATTTCTCATCTAGTAGCCGCGGCCGATACTTTAAGTGCAGCTCGACCAGGCGCTCGACGTGAAACGGTTGAAAATTATATTAAGCGAATTGAAAAACTTGAAGCACTCGCTAAATCTTATGAAGGTGTCTCACAATCATTTGCAATGCAATCAGGACGTGAAGTAAGAGTTATCGTCGTTCCTGAAAAAATTGATGATTTAGCCGCTTTTAAATTAGCACGGGATATTCGTGAAAAAATTGAAAATGAATTAACTTATCCAGGTCAAATTAAAGTCTCGGTTATTCGTGAATATCGCGCAACCGAAACAGCCAAATAATTTTAAATGAAAAAAGCCGTTAATATTATTTCTAAACCACAAACTAATGAACTTCGTAAACGTCTTTTAAAAATGGAAGTTAAAGACTTTACTTGTTTTTCTTCGCCTTTAGTTTTATCTTTTGCGCAAAATAAAACATATCATATTCGTACATATGGTTGTCAGGCGAATATGCGCGATGAAGAAATTATGGCTGGCCTTTTAGAAAATGTCGGTTTTAAAAAAACAGATGATATTTTAACGGCTAATCTAATTATTTTAAATACATGTTGTGTTCGCGAAAACGCTGAAAATAAAGTAATCGGTGAAATCGGTTCATTAAAAAACTATCGCTTAAATAATGAAGATGTTTTGCTTGCGGTATGTGGATGTATGGTCCAACAAGAACATATGATTGATTTAATTGTTAAAAAATATCGACATGTTGATTTAATATTTGGAACACATAATTTAGACAATCTTATTGAATTAATTGATATTTCATTAAGAGATAATAGCCGTGTAGTTGATGTTAAATCTCGCCCAATTGAAATTATTGAAAAACTTCCTTCACTACGTAATTTAAAACATAAGGCTTTTGTTAATATTTCTTATGGTTGTGATAAATTTTGTACATATTGCATCGTTCCATATACACGTGGTCAAGAACGAAGTCGTCCCAAAGAAGAAATTTTAAGTGAATGCCAAGAACTTATAAATAATGGTTATCAAGAAATAACGCTTTTAGGACAAAACGTTAATTCTTATGGTAAAGATTTAAAAAATAATGCAACTTTTAGCATGTTACTTGAAGAAGTAGCAAAGTTAAAAATTCCTCGCCTCCGCTTTTTGACTTCACATCCCTTTGATTTTTCTAGTGATATTATTGAAGTAATGAAGACCTATCCTAACATTATGAAATATGTTCACTTACCTGTACAAAGTGGTAGTGATGAAATTTTAAAACTTATGGGGCGAAAATATACATCAAAACAATATTTACAAATTATTAAAGATTTAAGAAAAAACTTACCTGGTGTTCATATTTCAACTGATTTAATTGTTGGTTTTCCAGGCGAAGGTGAAGAACAATTTTTAGAAACATTAGAAGTTGTAAAAGAAGCTGCCTATGAAAGTGCCTTTACATTTATTTATTCTTCACGTGTTGGAACACCGGCAGCTAAGTTAATAGATAATGTTAGTCGTGAAGTTAAGGGTGAGCGTTTTCAAAGATTAGTCGACACACTTGAAGTATCAATTAAAAAAGCTGCTGATCAAATGGTTGGAAAGACCTATCCTGTTTTAGTTGATGGAATTAGTAAAAAGAAAAAGGAAATCTTATCAGGTTATACTGAAACGAATAAGTTAGTTCATTTTCCTGGTGATGAATCTTTGATTGGTCAAATTGTTTATGTTGAAATTTTGAAATCGCATTTACATTCTTTAAGAGGAAAAATTGTCGATGGAGTTAATAAATAGTCTTCTTTTAGAAATTAAAGAAGAACTACTCAATGAACCAGTTGTTAAACAATATTTTTTATTATTAGAACAAATTAAAAAAAATAATGAGCTTCATGATTTAAAAGAGAAAATCAAAAAAGCGCAAGTCGATTTATCTCTTCATTTTGGTAGTTCTAAAAAAGTTCACCAAAAGAAAAAAGAAGAACTTCTCCGCTTACAAAAACTTTATGATGAACACCCGTTAATTGTTAATTATAATTTTGTTTTTAATGAAGTAAATAATCTTTTAAAGGCAATCGAAGAAATTTTAAAATAATTTTGTATAATTAACTTATGATCATCGTAATTACAGGCCCGACTCATACTGGTAAAGATCAATTAGCAGTCGCTCTTGCTAAAAAAATTAAGGGTGAAATTATTAACGCCGATGCTTTTCATATTTATAAACAATTAGAAATCGGCACAAATAAGCCACAAAATGAACAATTTCAAAATATTAAGCATCATTTATTTTCTTATGTTAATGTTGATGAACCTTACTCTATCGCTACTTATCAAAAAGATGCTCGTTTAATTATTGATGATTTAATTAAAAAAAATATTCCGATTATTTTGCTTGGAGGTAGTGGTCTTTATATTAAAGCCGCCTTATTCAATTATCACTTTTTAGAGCAAAAAAAAGTTGATATGTCGCTTTATCAAAAAATGAATAATGAAGAACTTTTTAAAACATTAGTTAAAATCGATCCTCTAGCAAGCGAAAAAATTCATCCCCATAATCGACGACGCGTTTTAAGGGCAATTGAAATTTATTTAGCGCAAGGAATTAAAAAATCGGACAACCTTCTAACAAGAAAAGACGAGCTTTTATATGAAGCAAAATTTTTTGGTCTAAAACATAATCGACAAACAATTTATGATGGGATTGATAAACGCGTTGATTTAATGATCGAAAAAGGTTTACTTAAGGAAGTAAAGTATTTATATGAAAAATATGGTGATAACATTCAAGCTCTTGAAGCAATCGGTTACAAAGAATTAATCACTTCTTTGAAAGGGGAAATTTCAGTTGAAGAAGCTATTAAAGAAATTAAAAAAAATACAAGACGCTACGTTAAGCGGCAAATGACTTTTTGTAATAATCAACTACCTATGCATTGGGTTAGTAATGTTAAAGAAATCTTAGAAATTACCTATGGAAAATAATCGTTTTAGTCGGACAAGGCTTTTAATAGGTGAAGAAAAACTCATAGTTTTGAAAAATAAAACCGTTTTAGTTTGTGGCTTGGGTGGTGTTGGGGGAACGGCTTTAGAAAGTCTTGCTCGTTCAGGTATTATGAATTTTATTTTAGTTGATGGAGATTTTGTCGAACACTCAAATTTAAACCGCCAAATTTTATATAATGAAGAAGATATTGGGTTTTTAAAAGTTGAAGCAGCGAAAAAATATCTTTTAAAAATCGATAAAAATATTAAAATTGAAGTTTTCAATAAGAGGGTAAATAAGAAATTTTTTGAAACATTAAAGCATTATAAAATCGATTTTATAATTGATGCAATCGATCAAAGTAGTGCAAAAGCCCTTTTAATAAAATTTGCTCAAAAATACAATATTCCTTTTATTTCCAGTTTAGGAATGGCTAATCGCCTTGATCCAACAGAAGTTAAAATAGGTTTGTTAAATGAGGTAAGTGGTGACCCTTTGGCTAAAAAGCTAAAGCAATATTTAAAAAAAGAAAACGTTGCGACAAATAATATTCCCGTTGTCTATTCTAGTGAATCACCTCTTTTAAAAGAAAATTATTTGGCCTCAATGATGAACGTTCCTTCTAGCGCTGGTTTAGCTTTATCAGCTTTTTGCCTAAATTATTTTATAAATGAATTATAATAACTACTATGACAAAAAAACTTACTTATGAACTTTATGATGTGGTGGAAATGAAAAGGGAACACCCATGTTTAACAAGAAGTAAAAAGTTTCAAATTATTCGTGTTGGTGCTGACATAAAAATTATGTGTTTAGGATGTGGACACCAAATTATGATGAATCGTGTTGATTTTAATAGACGATTTAAAAAAGTTTTATCGCACGAAGAAAATAAAATCGAAATTAAATAATTTTTTAATATAATCTTTCTTTGCCTACTTATATTTAAGTAGTGGACAACATTTTATTTAAAATTGTAAATCTTTCTAAATCCTTTTTTCATGAACAAATAAAAATCGAAGTTTTGAAAAATGTGAGTTTTAGTTTAGAAAAAGAAGGCCTTGTTTTAATTTCTGGTCATTCTGGAAGCGGAAAATCAACACTTTTAAATTTACTAGCTAGTTTTTTAAAAGCCGATGAAGGAGAAATATATTTTAAAAATGAAAATCTCTTTTTAATGAACGAGAAAAAATTAAGACGTTATCGCAATACTCAATTAGGCTTTGTTTTTCAAAATTATAATTTATTTTTAGAACACAATGTCTTATTTAATTTAGCATTACCCCTTTTAATTAATAGTTATGGAATTAATTACTCTTATGAACAAGCTTTAGTTTTACTTAGAAATTATAAATTAGAATACCTTGCTTATCAAAAGGCCAAGTTTCTTTCTGGTGGAGAAAAACAAAGAGTCGCTATTTTAAGAGCCCTTATTAATAATCCTGACGTTGTTTTTGCTGATGAACCAACAGGAGCTTTAGATGAAGAAAATGCATATGAGATTTTGCATTTTTTAAAAGATATTTCGAAAAAACGATTAGTCGTTATCGTTTCACATGATTTAGATTTATTAAAACAATTTGCAACAAAACATTTAAGTATTAATAACGGCAAACTACTTATTCAAAATGATGTATGAAAATTAAATCAAAAACTTTTTTATGGCGATTTTCTATTGTTTATTTAAAAAACAATTTATTAAAAAACATTTTTGTTTTTCTCTCTTTACTAATTAGTTTTTCGTCACTAATTATTGCTGTTGGATTTTATGAAGGGACAAATTTATTTTTATTAAAAACGCAAGAAAAAATTGTTGATATTAACCATTATTCGATTACTAAAAAAGAAATGTACTCTTTTGAATCATCCCCATTAAAATTAGTTAAAACAAAACGGCCACAAAAAAGCGATTTATTATTTTTGGATAACTATTTAGATGAGTATGTTTTAAGTAACGATTACGCAAAAATATTCCCGGGTCAATATGCTTTAAGTTATGAAAACGAGCAAGTTGATGAATGTTTTTTTGCTCCTTTTTATGCTCTTAGTGAACTTAAAAAGAAGGAAGATTTATTAACTTACGGAATGATTCAAAACGATAACAATTTATTTGATATTTATATTAATGAAACGCTTGCGAACACATTAAATAGTGATTTAGAAAAACTTATAAATAGTGAATTATTTTTTAATGGTGAGAATAAAATTATTTATGAATTTAATCTTCCTGTTGAATTAAATTACGATACTTTTTTCTTACAAACTAAATTTAAGATTTGCGGCATTTTCAAAGAGTTAACTTTTTTAAATGAAGGTAAGATTTTTTATTCATATTCGGCTTTAGAAACTTATTTAAAAGGAATAGTTTTGAGCAATTTATCAGACTTTCGCAGCATTAAGACTTCAATTTACGACTTATTTAGCTTACTAGATGATGATTCATATTTGCATAACTATGAGCTGAAACTTTTTATTTTTTCTTCAAAAGATTATCAAACACTTTCTTCTTTAATAAAAATGTTAAATAATTCTGACTCTCATATTGAAATCACTTCAACTAGCGAAATGATAAAAAATGCATATTATGAACTGACGCGCGCTTCTTTTTATTCGATGATTATTTTTATTGCGATTGCCTTTTTAGGCAGTGTTTTTTTAATTATGATTAATGCCTATACAAACTTTATTTTAAGAAAAAAAGAAGCGGCATTATTAACAATCTTAGGCTTAGCAAAAAAAGATTTATTAAGGATTTTTTATTTAGAATCTCTATTCCTAACGTTAAGTAGTGTTTTCTTTTCTTTTGTTTTAAGTTTTGTTTTTATGAAAGTTGGGAATATCTTTTTTGAAAAGCAATTTTATTTTCAAGATCTAATTATTTTGCCGCTTAAAACCTTTCTTAATATTCCTTATTTTTTAGTTTTTATATGCTTTTTTTTAGCATTTTTTTTAAGTTATGTTTTTACGTTTTTACCAATGCAAAGATTTAAGAAAAAACCACTTATCGATGAGCTAAAAGAAGAATAATGATTTCACTAAAAAACATTTCGATAAGTTATGGAAAAAGGGCTGTTTTAAATAATATTAATCTGGATTTACCAAAGATGGGATTTTACGCACTTGTTGGCAAAAGCGGGTCAGGTAAAACAACCCTTTTAAATATTCTTGCAGGTTTAGAAACGTCTTATCAAGGCACTTATTATTTTCAAAAAAAGGACCTCGGGCGAAAGAAGGATTACTTAACTTCTTTCCGTTTATTAAATATTGGTTATTTATTTCAAGATTTTCGACTTTTTGAAAATGAAACAGTTTTTAATAATATTGTCTTACCTTTAGAAGTAGCGACAAACGAAACGAATGAAGAAAAAATAAAACTAATCAAATATTTATTAAACTTAGTTGGTTTATCATCCTTTTTAAATAAAGAAGTAAGGCATCTTTCAGGCGGAGAAAAACAACGTGTCGCCTTAGTTAGGGCCCTTATTAATCGACCCCAAATTATTTTATGTGATGAAGCCACCGGAGCGTTAGACCAAAAAACAGCAAAAGAAATAATGTTAATATTACAAAAATTATCCAAACATTATTTAATAATTTTCGCAAGTCATGATGAAGATTTAGTTAATGAATATTGTCAAACAAAATTATTTCTTAAAAACGGCACACTAAAAAAGCAAGAGTTGAATAATTATAAAAATGAACATGTTACCTTTGCTTTTCCTTTATTAAATAAGAAAAGGGAAGATTTTGTCATACCTTTATTTACGAAAATTAAACGGGCTTTTTCAATTTTTAAAATACGGAAAACGCGTCTAATCTTAAACAATTTAATTATGTCGATGGGCTTATTTGGCGCTGGATTAGCCGTTCTTTTAACAACATCAATGAATGAAAAAATCCAAGAAAGTTTTATGCAAGTAATGAAGCCGAATATGATTGTGATGTCTTCAAAAGAAGACCTGCCTTCTTTGAGCCGTAAATATAGTGCTAATTTTAAAAACGTAGCATTTATCCAACAACGATATGCTACTTTCGTTGAATATATAGGCGTTACATATCAAACTCCATTTGAAACTTTTTTTCATTCTTGCGATGAATTTTTTATTTCGTCAACGACTTATAAAACAATGTTGCCGCGTTTTAGTAGTCGGCAAATTCACGATTTTTTTGTTTTAGGGGAAAAAGAAGATGAAAGTGAATTATTACCAAATTATAAAGCTGATTATAATAATGATGAATTAGTTATTGGTCTACCATACAATGACATGTTTGCCTTATGCTTTGCTTTAAAAATTGAACGATCATTTTTTTCATTAGGACAATATATTAAAGCCGAATCCCCACTAGTTACTTTTAGTGTCGCTAATGATGAGTGGCAATATGAAGATGAACAAGTTTTTCATCTTAGTGGTGTGATGGAAACTAATGAGATTTGTTTGTTTCATACTAATCCGCTTTGGAGCGAATATGTTTTTGAAGAAAAAATGCGTTTACCAAGCATTGATCATTTTCAACCATCTTTACCATGGGAGATTAGCAAAACTTATTATTTAAAATGCTATTTAGACCCTTCTTATTTTTTAGAAAAAACAATTAATGATGAATTAATAAGTGCTTTTCTTTTTGAATGTGCTTCGCAAAAACACTTTCCGACACATACTTTAAATAACCCGACGAAATTATTAAATCGATTATTAGTTTATCATTTAGACTACAAACATCTAAACGTTAGTCTATTACCTAACATCGTGAAAAATGAAAAAAATTTAAAAAATTTCTACTATACTTCTGACAAAGGCTATTATTATCACCCTAATTCTTTTTTAATGGGTTTTGCCCAAAATGTTTTTGTTTCTTTAAGTAATGACTTAATTGACGAAGTTATTGATTTAGATACATTTATCGATGAAACTTTTGAATTAATTGATAATTTACCAAAAGGGATTATATTAGGAAATTTACAAACAAGTTTAAGCGGGGGTCTTTTGTTTTCATCAAACTTAGACACAATTATGTATGGAACAGCACCTTCTTCATTTGATGAAATAGTAGTTTCAGAAGGCTTAATGAAACAATTATTTATGGATAAAGAAATAATTTCACAAACATTATATTTGGCTACTAATTATGACAATATTTATTACACAAAAGATAAGATTGAAAAACTTTATTCAACACAACAATTAAAAATTGTTGGCGTTAGCAAAGGTAATGAAATATCACTTCATCATCGTTCATCTTGGCCGTTAATATTTTTTCAAACAAAAGCGAATATTGATCCATTTTCACTAGTGCCAAAGCACGTTATTTTTCAAACAAAGGATTTAAATAATACAAATGAAATAATTGAGCGTTTAAAAATTAATTATCCACAATTTAGCTTCTCTAATCCAATTGATAAAATAAATAAAAGTTTAGATGAAACGATGTCTTTGTTAAAAGTATCTTTATTAGTTTTTGCATGTTTAGCTCTTCTAACTTCTTTTTTCCTTTTCTTTATCGTTATTTACGTTACTATTGAAGAAAATTCTAAAGATATAAACCTTTATTTTTATTTAGGAATTAATCAAAAAGAAATTCGTCGCTCTTTTTTAGTAAGTAGTTTTTTATTAAGTAGTTTAGCTTTTGTAATTGCAAGCATTGAAACGATATTTGCCGATTTTTTATTAAATCATTATTTAAGTAACTACTTTATGTCTAACATTTCTTTTCGAATAGATCTTCGTCCATTAGCCCTTATTTTTACTTTATCTTTTATAATTGCTTATTTTGCTACGCGTTTAGCCTTTTATTATCACCTTAAGAAAAATCAAAAAGTCTTCTCTTAACACTAACATCCCTTGCATCTTTTAATAGTATTAAAAACTAATTAGTGGTATGATACTATTTGGTGTCTAAAACTAGACATAAATATAAAAAAGTGAGGCGTTATTAATTATGATTGGCAAAATAAAAATGTATAATAATAAAAAAGGTTATGGATTTATCCATACCGACGACGATAATGATATCTTTTTTCATTTTTCTAGTATTTTGAATGAAGATTTCGCCGAATTAAGTCCGGGTCAAAAAGTTGAATTCGAACTTGAAGAATCTTCACGTGGTTTTAGAGCACGAAACATTCGCCTTATTTAATTAAATAAATGTCGACTAAAGTTGGAATTATAGGTTTACCTAATGTTGGCAAGTCAACACTTTTTAATGCATTAACTTCACAAACGATTGAAGTGCACAATTACCCATTTACAACAATTCAACCAAACATTGGTTATGCATTAATTAATGATTCGCGTCTAACTTTTTTGTCTTCTCTTTTTAAACCTAAAAAAACAACATATGCTTCATTAACTTTTTTTGATATTGCTGGTTTAGTTAAAGGTGCATCAAAAGGAGAAGGCTTAGGTAATGAATTTTTATCGCATATTCGTGAATGTGACGTCTTATTACACGTCGTCCGTGTTTTTAAAAACGAGCAAATAATTCATGTCGAAAATGAAATTAATCCTAAAAATGATATCGAAATTATTAATTTAGAATTAATATATCGTGATTTAGAAACGGTTGAAAAAAGACTTCAAAAAATTGAAACAAAAGCGCAACTTGCGAAAGATAAAAAACTTCTAGAAGAAGTTAGAGCATTACATTTTTTTAAAGAAAACCTTCTTTTAGGAAAAACTCTTAGACAATTAGATTTAAACGATGAACAAAAGTTTTTTGCTAGACGCACTTTGTTTTTATTAACAATTAAGCCTCTTTTATATATTGCTAATATTAGTATCGATGATTTATTTAATTTAGAACAAAACACGCTTTACCAACACGTTTTAGATATAGCCTTATTAGAAAAAAGCGAAGTAATTCCTTTGGCTTTAGAATTAGAAGCACAACTTTCTTTACTTAATGATGTTGAAAAAGAAGATTTTATGAATGAATGGCAAATTAAAGAGTTAAGTTTAAGTAAAATTATTCAAAGCTCGTTTCGCTTATTAAACCTATTAACATTTTTTACTGTTGGTGAAGAAGAGTGCAGGGCTTGGACGATTAATAAGCAAAAAACCGCTTATGATGGAGCAGGCTTAATTCATAGTGATATTCAAAAAGGCTTTATTAAAGCAGAAGTATACACGTATAATGATATTGTCACTTATAAAAGTGAATTAGCAATTAAGGAAGCAGGCAAGCTAAAAATTGAAGGGCGAAACTATCTTATCAAAGATGGTGACGTAATTTATTATCGCTTTCGATAAAAGGAAATTTATGTATCGCATTGGTATTGGTGAAGACATCCACAAACTTAAAAAAAACTATCAACTCTTTTTAGGAGGGGTTTTAATCCCTTCTGAATATGGATTAGTTGGTCATAGTGACGCAGATGTTGTTTTGCACGCTTTAATCGACGCTCTTCTTGGTGCCTTATCTTTAGGTGATATTGGTCAACATTTTCCTAATACAGATGCTAAATATAAAAATATTTCAAGCTTATTATTACTAGAAAAAGTTTATCAACTCGTAATTAATAAAGGTTACCTTTTAGTTAATGCCGATATCACAATTATTTTAGAAAAACCTCTTTTAAGTCCTTATATCCCTTTAATGAAAGAAAAAGTTGCTAAAACGTTAAACACTTCAATTTCAAACATTTCGATTAAAGCTACAACGAATGAAAAACTTGATAGTTTAGGGCGCCTTGAAGCGTGTAAGGCGACGGCTGTTATTTTGCTTAAACAAAAGTAAAACTTTTGCAAAACTTAAATAAAAATATGAAAGCGAGTAAATGTATGACTGCATTTAGTTATATAAAGATTGAATTATACTATTCATTTAGTATAATATAAGTTTGAAAAACAATGACAATTGACTTATTTTTAAAAAATAAAATATTTAATGCCTTAGTAAGTTTAAAACTTGATGTTTTACTTGATGAAATTATTATTGAGCGAGCCAAAGACGATAATCATGGTGATTATGCATCTAATATTGCTCTTCAATTTTCTAAGAAAGCCCAACTAAAGCCAAAAGAATTAGCAGAAAAAATTGTCCAAGTTATAAATATGGACGATTTAGAAAAAATTGAAATTGCTGGTCCTGGCTTTTTAAATTTCTTTTTAAAACCGCCTCTTTTTCAAAAATTAATTAGCAAAATTATTAAACTGAATCAAAACTATGGCCGCGGCCTAGAAAAAAATTTTAAAATTAACGTTGAGTTTGTAAGTGCTAATCCAACTGGTGATTTACATTTAGGACACGCACGTTGTGCTGCGATTGGTGATGCAATTTGTCGTCTTTATGAATTTGCTGGTTATGATGTGGTGCGTGAATACTACGTTAACGATGCTGGTGCACAAATTGAAAAGATGGGCGAGTCTTTAAGAGTACGATATTTAAATGAGTTCGGCCGAACATTAAAAATGCCTGAAGACGGTTACCATGCTTACGATATTATTAAGGTGGCAAAAACCTTAAAACGTTTATATGGTACAAAACTTATTGAAGATAACTTAGAAAATAAAAACATTTTTATTAATGAAGGAGTACGTTTGTTACTTGATAAAATTATTGAAGATTTAAAATTATTCCGTGTGACTTTTGATTTATATAGTTATGAATCTGTTATTCGTCAGGATAACCTAATTGAACGGACAATTGAAAAATATCGCCCTTTTATTTATGTAGAAGAAGGCGCAACTTATTTAAAAACAACAATGCATGGTGATGACAAAGATCGGCCTATTATTAAAAGTGATGGCGCCTATACATATTTGTTACCTGATATTGCTTATCATTTAGAAAAAGCAAGCCGTGGCTATGATTTACTTATCGATGTTTTTGGCGCTGATCATCATGGATATACAAAACGAATAAAAAGCTCTCTTTTAATGCAAGGTTACCCAGAAAATATTATTGATTTTGAGCTCGTTCAAATTGTTCGCTTAATGAAAGGCGATGAAGAAGTTAAAATGTCAAAACGCGGTGGAACGGCAATTACTTTAAATGAACTTGTAGGTGAAGTTGGTGTTGATGCGGCCCGCTACTTTTTTGCTGCTCGTGCAGCTTCAAGTCATTTAGATTTTGATTATAATTTAGCACTTGAACAAAATAGTTCTAACCCAGTTTTTTATGCACAATATGCTCACGCTCGCTTAAGCCGACTTTTAGAAGATGGGAAACATTATAATCTTGATTTAAGTGGTTCTTTATTAAACGCAAAAGCGGAAATAAACTTACTTAAACACTTACATGATTTCCCACTATTTATTGAACTTTCGGCTAAACATCGTGAGCCATATAAAATTGCAAACTATATTCAAAAACTCGCAAATCTTATCCATCTTTTTTATACTGAATGTCGGGTTCTTGATGAAGAAAATAAATTATTAAGTGGGGCGCGTTTAGCGCTTTGTAAAGCGAGTAAAATTGTTTTAGCTAATGCTTTAAATATTTTAGGAGTAAGCGCTCCAAAAAAAATGTAGAAGGAGAAAATATATATGAAAGGCAAATCTTTATTAGACTTAGCGTACGATGTAATTTTAGAAACAGGACAAGAAAACTTACCAATTAGTTTTCACGATTTGTGGGAAGAAGTTACGAAAAGAGCAAATTTTGAAATTGAGCAAATTCGTGGCAAAATAGGCCGTTTTTACACGGATTTATCACTCGATGGGCGTTTTGTGACGCTAATTGATAACTTTTGGGATTTACGTATTCATCATACTTTTGACAAAGTTCATATTGATATGAATGAAGTTTATAGTGAGGTGGAAGAATCAGACGAAATCGATGAAGAAGAACTTGAATATTTAAAACCTGAACGGGCTGAAAAGTTTAGTGATGGCGATGAAGATTCTGAAGATGATGATGAAGAAAAAGAAGATTAATTAAACGAATCAAAGGAGAATAAGTATGGGTTTAGTTAGTATGAAAGAAATGCTCTTAAAAGCATTAGATGAAAAATACGCGATTGGCCAATTTAATATTAATAATTTAGAATGGACGACTGCTATTATTGATGAAGCCGTTCGTTTAAACACTCCGGTAATTTTAGGCGTTAGTGAAGGCGCAGCGAAATATATGGGTGGTTTTCATACAGTCGTTGGCTTTGTAAAAGGATATTTAAAAGATAAAGATATTTCTATTCCAATTGCTTTACATTTAGACCACGGAAGTTCTTTTGAAAGTTGCAAAAATGCGATTGACGCAGGTTTTACTTCTGTTATGATTGACGCCTCAAAATATCCACTTGAAGAAAATATTGCAATGACAAAAAAAGTCGTTGACTATGCTCATCCTCGTGGTGTTTCTGTTGAAGCTGAATTAGGACGTGTTGGTGGTGAAGAGGATGATGTCGTAGCTGAATCGATGTATGCTCTTCCTCACGAATGTGAACAATTAGTTAAAGAAACTAATGTCGATTGTTTAACGCCTGCTTTGGGATCTGTTCATGGTCCATACAAAGGTGAACCTAAACTAGGATTTGATGAAATGTTAGTTATTCGTAATTTATTAAAAAATATACCCTTAGTTTTACATGGCGGCTCAGGGATACCTGATTATCAAATCAAAATGGCAATCGAACGCGGCACTTGTAAAATTAATGTTAATACTGAATGTCAACAAGCTTGGACAAAAATTGTCCGCGATGTAATTAAAAATAATGAAAAAGTTTATGATCCTCGGAAAATCATTGGTCCAGGATTAAAAGGAATCCAAGAAGTCGTCAAAAATAAATGTGAAGTTTTTGGCTGTATAAACAAAGGCTAAAATGTTTATAAAAAATGAAGATTTTAAAATTGCTCATAAATTAATTTTAAAGCATGACACAATTGTAATTTTTGGTCATACATTACCAGATGGCGATTGTTATGGAAGCCAAATTGGTCTTCGTGATACCTTAAGAATAAATTTTCCAAATAAAAAAGTTTATGCGGTCGGTAGCGGTCTACCTTCTTTATTTTTTCGCCTTGGCGCAATGGATGTTGTTGAAGATCAAATTATTAAAGAATCTTTAGCAATTTTAGTTGATGTTAGTGATTTTGCTTTAGTAGAAGATCAGCGTATTAATTTAGCAAAAGAATATTTAAAAATTGATCATCATTATGAAAGCAAACCTTTTCCTTACGCTAAAGTTATGAAGACGAATAAAATAGCAACCGCTGAAATAATTGCTGAATTTATTGCAACTTATAAACTTAAAATGAATAAAACAATTGCTGAAGCTTTATATTTAGGTATTGCAACTGATTCTGGACGTTTTTTATATGAGCCAACGAATAAAAGCACGTTTTTAACAACGGCTAATTTATATGATTATCAAATTGAGCCAAAAGAGCTTTTTAATGTTATTTATGAAGTCGAAGAAAATTATTTAAAATATCGTGGTTATTTACTTTCTAATTATCAAAAAAGCCCTCATGGTGTTATTTATTGTTATGTCAAAAAGGAAGTTTATTTAAATCTTGGTTTAAGTTATGCTTATGCTTCAAGTCAAGTAAATACTTATAGCAATATAAAAGGTTATCCAATTTTTGCTTTATTTACTGAAAATCTTGAAGGTGGTATGCGAGTTGAACTACGTTCTAATACGGTGCCAATCCGTGAAGTCGCTCTTAAATATGGAGGCGGTGGTCACGCCTTAGCAGCCGGTGTTAGAATGTTAAAGGGCTCTGAACAAGAAATTAATAAAATTGTGCAAGATTTAGATCAATTACTTAAGGAGTAAAAAAATGTGGAAAAATGAACTACAAGTCGCGATTCGCGCAGCTTTAGCCGCTAAAGAAAAAATTCTGGAGATTTATTCTCAACCTATTGAAGTTGAAATTAAAGAAGATGATTCGCCAGTGACGCTTGCTGATAAAGTTGCTGATTTAACAATTCGCGATGTTTTAGGTAGTGCTTTTCCGACACATGCTTTTTTAACTGAAGAAACAATTGATGATAAAAAAAGATTAACAAATGACTATGTTTGGATTGTTGATCCAATTGATGGAACCAAAGATTTCATTGCTAAAAATGACGAATTTACAACTTGTATTGCTTTAAGTTATAAACACGAAATTGTCGTTGGTGTTGTTTTAGTTCCGGCGACTGGCGAATTATATTTTGCAACAAAAGATGGCGGAGCTTTTTATCAAAAAAAGAATCGGATTAAAAAAATTAGAGTTAATGATAAAACGAAAAATTTAATTGTTTTAACATCACGCTTTCATGTTAATGAAAAAGAACTCGATTTAATTCAAAAGCATCATAAATTAATTAAAAAAAGACAAACTTTTGGTTCGTCTTTAAAAGCTTGCAGAATCGCGCAAGGCTTAGCTGAAATTACTTACCGTTTAAGTGATGGGACTAAAGAATGGGATACGGCCGCTAGTCAAATTATTGTTTTAGAAGCCGGCGGATTATTTTTAAAACTTAATGGTGAAATGATAACTTATAACCGAACAGATGTAAGAAACATCGGTGGTTATATTGTCGTTAATCGTAAAGAAAATATTTTACTTTAAAATATATTAATTTTGTCTTTTTTTACTAAGAGGAACAAGCCGTGCTGATTCGGGCATTTCATTAACTTCTTTTACGCCAATAACACCGGGCACTTCTTCCATTAAAATAACTTCAATGCCGTCAGAAATTGTATTGTCAACAAACACACAACCTACGCACGCACCTAACATTTCAACATAAACAATTCCATCTTCAAAGCCGACTAATTTAACATCGCCACCATCCCGACGTATAAAAGGACGAATTTTACTTAAAGTCGCTTCAATTAATGTAATCATCTCTTCTTTTTTCATAAGGTTTATCGAACAATATTATAAAACAATAATTTAGCTATTCAAGTTATGTGATAGCATTAAAATATGAAGAAAGAAAAAATAAGCCTAACTTCTATTAAAATTTTAAAAACAGTTTTTGACTTAAATAATATTAATCGATATCCAACAAGTATCGCTGTTAATTATATTTTAAATGGAGAAATTAATGAAGAAACAATTCTTTTAAAAGATTTAGTTACTTTTTCAAGCTTACTCTCTTTAAAAGGACGAAAATTTACGACATATATTACCCAATTAGTTCGCCATGGATATTTAAAATATTTTTATGTTGAAGGTTCTTTTCAAAAATATTTAGAAATTACACCTTCAGGCAAAGCTCTTTTAATGAATGAAGAAAGCAAACGAAAAATCGTTTATAAAAAACTAAGGCCAAAAAAAGAGTTAGAAATTTATATTAAGAATAAATAATCGTTCTACTTCTTACGAATGTAGGAATATTGATTTGAATTACTTAGACGATCTTCTTTTAAATTTAAAATACCTAAATATAAACTTGAACCGCCAGCAACAAGTAATAAAGAAGGAATAAAATAAAGAACAAATGTTGCAGTAAACATCGCGCCACCTAAATTAACTTTCATAATTAGATGAGCAAAATAAAAAATAAGACTACTAAGAAGAAGGATGATTCCCGCTAATAAAGTAATAATTATGTCTTTTTTGTGAAAAATTAAACTAATCATCGCAAGAACACTAAGAATAAAAGCGATAATTAATAAAGCAGAAGGAGTGCCGTTACTTGCAATTGGTTTTAAGCCACTTTTTTTAATATTAAAAATAGTGTAAAAACCACTTGCGTAATATTGATTTTCATATCCACCTCTTAAATACGGCAAAAATAATAATAAAAGAGCAATTAATACTAAGCCGCTAATAAGATATGGTCCGTTTTTCTTTAAAAAGTTCATTTCTAACCCTCCTAAACTAAAGAGTATCTTTTAAAATTATATAATTAGAATCATAATCTTTCAACCTCATTTCTAATGAGGCAGCATATTTAATTATCAAAAAGACTATTTAAAGGGATTATATCTTCATCAATTTTTTCAAAAACATAATCGCCTAAATATTTTTTTGTATTTTTGACAATAAATTCAACTGGTATTTCTTCAGGTAAAACAATTCCTTCATAAGGGTGATCAATCATCCATTTAAAAGCAGCAACACAAGAAGCGGTGACTTGAATAATAGTTGGAGTTTCTTGTGGATAAACACTCCTTAACTTATTAATTTCGACGCCGCTACCTAAATAATAATTTCCATATTTAGAACTATGCATAATGACACCAACATATTCTTCACCGCGAGTAAGCGTGTCTGAAAGTCTTACATAAGAAGTTGGAGCCTTGTTACCACTTAATTTTGCCTTTGCTAAACCTGAAAGAGCAATTTCACTTGGGCGGTAAATAAAATAAACGCTTGGCATATATTTTAGTTTTTTAAAAATATTTGTTAAGGCAAAATAAGAACCAAGCGAGATTGTTTCTTCATGAGCAATAATATGTCCAAAAAACTTGCCATTAGGTGCATACGTTTCTTCTAAAGTTTCAACGCCGATTTTATTTAACATACAATAGCCATCTTTTTGATTATATTTATAAACACTTTTTAATATTTTTGAATGATTAAAATTTGTTCCTAAACTTAATTCAACACGGGAAAAAGCCTCATCATATAAACCACTTGGCGACCATGTATTATAAAGTGTGGTATTTTTATCATCAAGACCATTAACGCTTGATGTATCGTGATCGGAAATAATAATCGTTTCAATTTCTAATAGCTTTGCAACTTGAGCGTATTTATCTTGTTTTATTAAATCTAATAAAAATGTTTTTTTATTCACGATATCTTCATGAGTCGAACAATTAATAATTTCATGTAAAGCGAGTTTTGCATAAGTTGAAACGAGGCCAGGGTTACACCCATATTGTAAAACAGTGCTAGGATAACCGCGCTTATATTTTTTTCTTAGCTTCTTAATTTCAACAAAATTGGCATATAAACTAAATGAACTATCTTCATGTGGCCAGCAAGATTCGGATGTACTTAAATAATAAACGCCTTTTTCTAAACACCATGAAAACGAATCAATATTTTTAATTCCTTCAGAAAAATCAAGTAACGCATCACCTTTATTTAAATATTTACTATATATTTCCTTATAATTTTCAAAGGTAACTTTATGAACTAAATAGTTTTCTTTCTTACCACCTTCAAGTAAAAATTGCTCTAAATCTTCCTTATTTTGTTCGATAACATATAATTTGTTAAAATCAAAATCTATTTCTTTTTTTAATAAGCGTAAAACACTTTTTCCAACTAAACCATAACCTAAAATAATAATATTGTTTGCAAAATGTTTTTTCATCGCCACAACCTACTTTTAACTTCATGAGGTTGTTTAAGCGGATTTAGTTGTTTTAATGAAGGTTCTAAAGAATAAATTAGAAAGAAAAAATTATTAAGTTTCATCGTGTGACCTCCTTTAAACAGTTACAAAAATAATCATACCTTAAAAAGTACTTTTCTCCAAATCGCTATTATTTTCGAAATAAAAAAACTACCAAAAGTGGCAGTTAATTCAATTTTTGTGTGGTGCCCAGGACCGGAATCGAACCGGTACGGGATCAACTCCCCCAGGATTTTAAGTCCTGTGCGTCTACCTGTTTCGCCACCTGGGCATTTACTAAATAAAGAACGGTTGGTCTCCCGTAGACGATTCGAACGTCGGACCCCTTGATTAAAAGTCAAGTGCTCTGCCAACTGAGCTAACGGGAGAATCAATTTGGCTGGGGTGGCTAGGATCGAACTAGCGGAATGACAGAGTCAAAGTCTGTTGCCTTACCACTTGGCTACACCCCAAGATAATGGTGGAGGAAGACGGATTTGAACCGCCGAACCCTGTGGGAACTGATTTACAGTCAGCTGCGTTTGGCCTCTTCGCTATTCCTCCATACGTCCTTCGTCTTTTTGCTGGTGGATGTTGAGGGGCTTGAACCCCCGACCTCCGCCGTGTAAAGGCGATGCTCTCCCAACTGAGCTAAACATCCGACACTCTTTAAATAAGCGTGCTTAAATAATATAGCAAATGATGTATATGTAGTCAACACAAAAAGCAAGAAGGCGAAAGAATAAGTTGTGCCTTTAACACCATAAATGGTGTATATAAACATTTAGCCTTTTTTCTTACCAAGTAGCTCAAACATTTTCTCTTTATAAACTTCAACGCCTGGTTGATTAAAAGGATTAACATCTAGTAAATAACTAGACATCGCACATGTTTTCATAAAG
This sequence comes from Erysipelotrichia bacterium, assembly GCA_012522695.1. GTDB lineage: Bacteria > Bacillota_I > Bacilli_A > RFN20 > CAG-826 > UBA1424. The sequence goes on along the minus strand of JAAYJX010000107.1, from coordinate 18,685 downwards.
AAATAAAATAAATGTCCTAAAGTTTTTTCATTAAGTGTTTCTAATTCAAGAACAATATTAGGAACTTGTCCAACATTAACATGAGCATCTAGTGTTCCTAGAAAAGCCTTTGTGTTTACTTCGTTTAAAGTTTTATTTGCTAAATAATTAAGACCGTCAAGATTTTCTTCTTCAAAAGGTATTGAAACATCGTTATTAGCGTTTTCAAAATGAATAATTGTTTCAAAAAGAAGTGGTGTGCCATCTTGAATAAATTGTCCTAAACTATGTAAATCAGTTGAAAAAGAAACCGAGGCAGGAAAAAGACCTTTTTTCATTTTGCCTTCAGACTCTCCGAACAATTGTTTAAGCCACTCTCCTAACATAAGAAGTTTTGGCTCATATAAAACAAATAACTCAACACTTTTACCATTTTGATATAAATAATCACGAGCAATCGCGTATTTATATGCCTCATTATTTTCTAAGGATGGATGGTTATAAGTATGAAAAGCATCAATTGCCCCTAAAACCATTTCTTTAATATTTAGTCCTGCACAAGCAATTGGAAATAAACCAACAGGTGTTAGAACGCTGTAGCGCCCACCAATATCACTAGGTAAAACAAACGTTCGATATCCTTCTTTTAAGCTAAGTTTTTTTAGCGCTCCACTAGTTGCATCAGTCGTTACAAAAATCGCTTGTCGTGCTTTTTCTTTTCCAATCTTTTTTTCAAGTAAATTTTTTAATAAGCGAAAAGCAATTGCTGTTTCAGTTGTCGTGCCACTTTTAGAAATAACGTTAATCGCAAAATTCTTATTTCCTAAGTAACGTAAGATTTCAAAAGTATAATCACTTGAAAAAGTTTGTCCAAAAAAAATAATTTCTAAAGGGTCATTACTTTTTAATCCCCGTAACGCTTCGATTGCAGTACGTGCACCTAAATAAGATCCACCTATTCCGCAAACGACAAGAACTTCATAATTTGCCCTTACTTTTTGGGCATATTCATTCATTAAATCCAAGTCTTCATTACTAATTTTTATTGGTAAATCATGCCATCCTAAAAATTCATGCCCGGGGCCTGTTTTCTTTTTTATTTGTTGATCAATAAGTTTAACTTTTTTTTGATAAGAAGAAAGAGATAAATCACTAATTATATTTTCTAAATTAACTCTTATCATCGTCTTCATCTCCCGCATCAATATTACTCATTTGGCTTTGTGTCCATTTCGGAAGACTTTCTTCTAATGGCGAAAAATCAATTTCTTTTTCATTAACTTGAAAACGTTTACGAACGCCAGTTTTATAATCAAGTCTTTCTTCCATTGTAATTTGTTTGAGCGAAACTTTTAAAAACTTCCCTTCTTCATTAATTTCGATAATTTTAACGTGGTAAGTACGACCAACTTGAACAAACCTTTCAATGTTGTGTATATAGCGATCACTAATTTCTGAAATATGAAGAAGTCCGCGTGTTTCGTCTTCAAAAACTAAAATTGCTCCATATTTTCTTAATTCTAAAACTGTGCCTTCAATAATGCGGCCAACTTCGTATAATGGATTCATTATTTTTTCTCCAGGATAATTTGTCTAACTAATTTTAAATCATTTTCTGTTGTAACTTTTAAATTTTCTTCTTCGCCTTTAATATAATAAATCGGCTTTCCTAATCTAAACAAAATTTGCGAGTCATCACTAAGGGCTCTTTTTTTAATTTTACTATGAGCTTGATAAATTAAACCTAAGTTAAAAACTTGTGGAGTTTGTAATCGAAATAGTTTTTCACGTTTTAAATAGCTTCCAATTGTTTGTTCATCAAAAGTAACAAAAGTCGTTTCAACTTGTTTTAAATAAGGAACGACAGCTTGATGAGTAGCAGCCTTATTAATTAAATTTTCAATCAATTGATTAGAAACAAAAGGACGTGCTGCATCATGAATTAAAACTAAATCTTCATCTTTTGCAAGAGTTTTTACAAATTTTAATCCTAAAAAGCTTGATTCTTGTCTTGTTTTTCCACCTAAAACAATATGCATTACTTTATCAAAATTATTTTTTTGGACAATTTTTTGAATCTCTTCAACATATTCAATTTTTGTAACAATTACAATTAAATCAACTAAGGGTGAAGTTTGAAAGCTTTTAATTGTGTAATAAATTAAAGGCTTTTCATCAACACAATAAAAGAGCTTATTTTGTTGATGTTCAAAACGAGATGACGAACCAGCAGCAAGTAAAAGTGCAATATTCATAATTAACCTTTCTTTAACATAATCGCTTTTTCTTTTTTCTCAAGTAAAGAGGCGATTGAAATTGAATCGATAATCAATTTAATAACTTTCTCAAGTTCACTGTTGGACGTATAATCAGCTGAGCAAACAAAATTAACACGGCCATCATCATATAAATTTTTAACTTTATCGCGTTTGCCTTTTGGATAAACGGCAATTGAATTACCGCCATTTTGTTTAACTAAAATCATCATTGGAATATCAGTCATTCCATCACCTAAATAAACCATATTGCGATAAGGTATACGTCTAAATTGTGTTTTTTCGTTTAAACGATCATCATCTGTTGCCTCAATTACGCCTTTTGAAATACGAAAAAGGTATTGTGTTTTTTGTGTATAATTAACGGCGAATTTTGGCCAAATAGGTTCCTTTGTTTCTTCATCAAATAAAAACTCACATCCATAAATCATTTTAAATTCTTTAGCAATTGAGCAACCATCAATAATTTCTTTTGTACCACTTGAAGTTAAATAATGTTCAACAAGAACGTTATTTTCCTCACCATACTTATTAATACGGTTAAACCAAGTTGTAACTCCTTCAAAGTATTTAATATCTTTACCAAGAGAATTAAGCCATTCTTTTGTCATTTTAATGCCTTTTTCTTTAGCAAGACAAATCATCATATACATATATGATAAAATACGTTCAACACCAGTTTTTAAAGTAAACTCACCAGTTTTTGACCAAAACTCATTTGGTGTCATTCCAAGAGCAGGTATAAAACTAAAGTTTTGCATATCTTCGGTGCTTAACGTTTTATCAAAGTCATAAATAATTGCCATAATAGGTTTGTTTGCCATAATTTTACCCCATAAAATATTATCATAGGATAATATAAAAAGCAATTAAATCTAAAAAAAACAATCGGCAGCATCGACACTTTTTTAAAATTAGTTTTGCCCTTGCTATGATAATGTTATTTGAAAAAAGAAAAGATTGGTATAATGTTTAAAGATAGTTTATGCCACCTGGATTAAAAATTTCTATTATTATTGTCGCCTCTTTAATTGGTTTATACCTCTTGTTTTTTTTACTAGTTCTTTTTGTGATTTCAACATTTAAGAAACGTTTAGGGAAAAGACAACTCGCCTTACATTTAATTTTGCAACAACGCAAAGATATTATTCTTAACATGTATGCTCTTGCGCGTAAAGAAAAAATAGATTTTGAAAAACAACTTAAAAGCGCAATCAAAAAATTACAAAAAGATGAAGAAAGACATATTCATGAACACGACATATTGTTAAAACTTTCACAAATCGAAAAACTTTCTTTAGACTTAATAAATTTTCTAAAGACACAAAGATCATTTAAAAAGAAAGAAGAATTTATTCTTTTCCAAAAAGAACTTGAAGAACTCGACGAATTAAAAAGACAACACATATCTATTTATAATCATGATGTTGAGGGGTATAATTACTGGGTACGTTTTCTAACGTATCGTTATCTTTTCGTCTTATTTAAAGTCGAAACAAAAAAACGCCTTGAATAAAGGAAGGAATTATTATGAAAAAACCTCTTATTTTATGTATTTTGGATGGTTATGGGATTCGTAAAGAAACGCAAGGAAACGCTATTAAAGCTGCCCATAAACCAAATTTAGATTTTATCTTTTCACATTATCCTTATACCGAAATTAAAACATCTGGTGAATATGTTGGACTTCCTGATGGACAAATGGGTAATTCTGAAGTAGGCCATTTAAACATCGGTGCCGGACGGATTGTTTATCAATCTTTAACGCTCATTAACAAAGCAATTAAAGACGGCTCCTTTTTTAAAAATGAAAAATATCTTTTAGCTTTTTCCCATGTTAAAAAGCATAAGTCTCGTTTACATCTTTTTGGTTTAGTAAGTGATGGAGGTGTTCATTCACATCTTAGTCATATCCTAGCGATGTTAGAAATGGCTAAAAAGGAAAATATTCAAGAAGTATTCGTTCACGCTTTTATGGATGGCCGTGATGTTGATCCACAATATGGAACACAATATATTAAACAAATCGTTGATAAAATGGACGAGTTAAAATTAGGGAAATTAGCTTCGATTAGTGGACGTTATTGGGCGATGGACCGCGATAAAAATTTAGACCGTGTTGATGTAAGTTATCGCTTAATGGTTGATCAAGACGGACCCTCATTTACTAATTACGAAACATATTTTAAAGAACAATATGAATTTTTACCTACGATGGGTTTAGACCCAAGTGATGAATTTGTTATGCCACACTTTAATCAATTAGTTGATGGACGAATTAAAGATGATGATGCAATTATTTTTATGAATTTCCGTCCCGATCGCGCGATTGAAATCTCAACTATTTTTACAAATCCTAATTTTTATGAAAAACCACCAATTAAAAAAGACGGCACATTTTTGTATAAACCTTATGTGCCACATAAAACGATAAATAATCTCTTTTTTGTCGCAACGATGAAATACGCCGAATCCGTCAAAGGTGAAATCGCTTTTCATTTGCCGACACTTGATAATGTCTTAGGGCCTTACTTAGCGAAAAAAGGTTTCCATCAATTACGAATTGCCGAAACCGAAAAGTATGCTCACGTGACCTTCTTTTTTGATGGAACAGTAAACTATGATGGAGTTGAAAAACCTCTTTTAGAAAACTCTCATCGAATTTTAATTAATTCACCAAAAGTTGCAACGTATGATTTAAAACCAGAAATGGCAGCTTATGAAGTTAAAGATGCTTTAATTAATCGATTAAATAAAAAAGATTTGGATTTAGTAATTTTAAATTTTGCTAATTGTGATATGGTCGGTCATACAGCTATTTTTGATGCAGTTGTTAAGGCTGTAGAAACAGTTGATACGTGTGTTGGTGAAATTTATAAATGGACGCAAGAAAACGGCGGGACAATGATTATTACAGCCGATCATGGTAATGCTGAAGAAATCAGTGATAATCAAGGTCATCCAATTACCTCACATACTAAAAACATCGTACCATTATGTATTACAAAAGAAGGCTTATCACTTTTACAAATTGGTGGAAAGTTAGCTAATATTGCTCCAACAATTTTAGAACTTCTTGGTGTCGAAAAGCCTTTAGAGATGAATGAAAAATCACTCATCATAAAATAATTTAAGTTGTATTATTATTTTAAGTTTAAAGTACTATTTTTACTTTTTCATTATCTTTACTATGTACGTCCAGTAAAACAAAACGACGGTTTTTCTTTGCAAAAGCCTTTAATTCTTTTAAAAAAAGCGAAGAAATCTCATCTAATTGCACATTAACTTCAAAATTACTTTTAATTAATACATGCTTAAATAATCTTTTTGTTATAAGAAAATAAGGTATGTAAAGAAATAATCTTAAGCCTTTTGCTTTAATAAAAATTTTCATTATTCAACGACGATGTTAACTTGATCACCATCACTACTTTCAATTTCGACGAGCTTACCGACAACTCCTTGTTCAATTAATGAAAAAATTTCCTCCCATTTAATCGTTGATAGTACATCACTTCCGTTAATTTCTGGCATTTTTGCACCGCTAGAAAGAAGGAGTTTAATAAGTTTTAATGGTAAATTAATTCTAACTTTATCGCCTTCTTTTGAATCAACGTTTACTCTTAAAATAAGTTGGTCGATATTTTTTCTTTCTTCAAGTGGGACAATAATAGGCGTTTCATTAATTTTTATGTTACCTAATAATTCATCAACACTTACTTCAAAAATATTTGCCAAATCAACGAGCAACATAATATCAGGTGCGGATGTATCGTTTTCCCATTTAGAAACGGCTTGTGAAGTTACGCCGACCTTTTGTCCGAGTTGTTCTTGTGTAAGATCTTTACTTTTTCTAAGTTTGCTAATTCTTTGTCCTAAAGTTTCTTTCATTTTCGTTTCTCCTATCACTGCCATTTTATGCTTTTTATTATGCAAAAGATAGCACTTAAAAGTTGGATTAATCAATTATTAGTTGTATTTGAACTAAACTATAAGTTGTATTTATGAAAGAAAAATGAATCTTTTGATTAATTAAAATAAAAAAAATGGTGCGCTGAATGAGACTTGAACTCACACAGGTTACCCCATACGCCCCTCAAACGTACGCGTCTACCATTCCGCCATCAGCGCCCATCTTAAGCTATTTTTATATAGCGATAGTAATTATAGTTAAAAATAAAACAAATAGCAATTATACTAATTGAAAAAGACTTGAAGCAATAAAGAAATAAATTAGTAATGCCAAAACATCAACAATCGTCGTAATAAAAGGTTCACTAATTAAAGCTGGATCCTTTTTCAAGACCTTAACAAACATTGGAATAGCAACCGCGAGTGTTTTAGAGAAAACAATCGTTGCAAATAAAGTTAAAGAAACAATTGCACTTACTTTTAAACGTGCGATTAATAAGGCTCCACCAGCAAGGCCTTCTGGGGCAAAGTGAACAATACCGACGTACATTTCAAGGATAAACCAACCAAACGCAAAGCCCGACACAATTAGTGAAACGAGTAAGGCGACACGAAATTCTTTCCATAAAATTTTCCAAAAGTCCTTTGGGGTAAATTCACCAACAGCCAAACCGCGAATCATTAGTGAAACTGTTTGCCCGCCAGAGTTTCCGCCCGTATCCATTAAAACCGGAATAAAAACAGATAAAATAGCAAGCGAAGCTAGAGCGTCTTGAAAACTTGATAAAATCATGGAAGAAAAAGCCCCTAAAACCATTAGCACAATTAACCAAGGCATTGTTTTTAAAGCCATTCTACCAATACTTGTTTGTTTGTATGAATCTTCTAAAGGTGTGACGAGGGCCATTTTGGAAATGTCCTCGGTTGCTTCTTGTTCGATAACGTCAACAATATCGTCGATTGTAATAATACCAATTAATCTTTCATCTTCATTTAAGACAGCGATTGCATTTAAATTGTATCGTTTAAATAACGTTGCAACTTCTTCTTGGTCAGTATTGACGCCGATAGTAAAGGCGCTTTTATCGGCAAGATCTTCTAATAATTCATTCTCATTTGCGTAAATAAATTCTTCTAAATCAATCGTGCCAATAAAACGTCTTTTATTATCACGAACAAAAATTGTATAAATGGTTTCAGCTTTTCGACCAGTTTCACGAATTTTTATTAAGGCTTCTTTGACTGTTAAATTCATTGTTAGTTCAATAAATTCAGTCGTCATAATTGAACCGGCAGTATCTTCTTTATAATTTAACAATTGATTTAGATTAGTTCTTTGCGTCGGATTAACTGATTTTAAAATTTTAGAAACAAGATTGGCCGGCATATCTTCCATGAAGTCAACAATATCGTCAGAAAAAGACGCATTTAGAAGTGTTACTAAATCTTCATCTGAAAAAAGCTCAATTAATTTTTCTTGAATGTCACTTGAAAGGTCGGTAAAAAATTCGGCTGTATATTCACTTTTGACGACTTTAAAAACGAAAATTAAATCTTTAATGTCTTCAAAATCATTAGCAACTTCAGCTAAGTCAATTGTCGGAATCGTCTCAAAAGTATCTCGTAATTTTTCAACATTTCTTTCTTTGATTAAAGCTTCAAATTCTTGTGTGTTGATTTTTTCTAATTCCATCTTTTTTACCTCCTAAACGATATTATAGACTAATCTGCTTGTTTCTCATATAAAAAAAGGTCTTTTAATTAAAATAACTTATAAGTTATGATAGAATGATTAAGGACATTAAATAAATGGAGATAAAAGATGAAAGTATTAATTGAAACAAGTGCTCGCCACATTCATTTATCAAAAGAACATTTAGCTATTTTATGTGGTGAAAATTATAATCTAGAAGTAAAAAAACCGCTCTCTCAACCAGGACAATTTGTAAGTCATACAAGACTTAATGTCATTGGACCTAGAAGTGTGATTAAAAATGTTTCGGTGTTAGGACCAACACGCCCAGCGACGCAAGTTGAAGTGTCGCTTACTGATGCACGCACTTTAGGTGTTGTCGCACCAATTCGTGAATCAGGCGATATTAAAGAAAGTGCGCCAATTACAATTGAAGGACCGGTTGGTAGTGTGACAATTAATGAAGGAGTCATTATTGCTAAACGACATCTCCATATGACAGAAGAAGATGCTAAAAAAACAGGTTTAAAAAGCGGTGATGTTGTTATGATTGAAATAAATACACCTGAACGCGGCTTAATTTTTAAAGACGTTGTTGTGCGTGTTAGCAATCGCTTTGCTACGGCTGTTCATTTAGATACGGATGAAGGTAATGCGGCAAATGCCGGTGCTGTTGATGGCCCTCTTTATGGTGAAATTTTATATTAAATTGTAATAACCTTGACGATTAATCTTTATGCTTATAAAATGTTTATGACAATCTAATTTGTCTTATCAAGAATCGCGTCGAGATAGGATGAGAAAACGCGATAGCAACTCTGTTTTATAATAGTAAGTGCTTCTTCCTATAGCGGAGTCCCACAACTCCGGACGATAAGTCAAAGGATAACCAAAATCTTGGCTTTCCAACGTGGGAAAGCTTTTTATTTAACTAAAATGAGGTGGATTTATGAAAGAGAAAATTTTATTTACATCAGAAGCAGTTAGTGAGGGACATCCCGATAAAATATGTGATCAAATAAGTGACGCTATTTTGGATGCTTGTCTAAAACAAGATGAAGACTCGCGCGTTGCTTGTGAAGTTTTTGTCACAAAAGATTATTTGCTCATCGGTGGTGAGATTACTTCAAACGCTATTGTTAATTATGAAGAAGTTGCACGCCGTGTTTTAAAAGATATTGGTTATGTAAATGAGTCGCTTGGTTTAGATGCTAATACTTGTCAAATTGATGTTAGAGTTAATCGACAATCACCCGATATCGCTCGTGGTGTTAATAAAAACGGTGTCTTAGAAAACTACGGAGCAGGTGACCAAGGGATGATGTTTGGCTACGCCACAATTGAATCAGAAGGATATATGCCTCTACCTATTTCAATTGCTCAAAAACTCGTTCGAGTTGCGAGTAATTTGCGTAAAGAAGGTAATTTCAAATGGGCTAAGCCAGATATGAAATCACAAGTTACGATTGATTATACGAATCCCCATCAAATTCGAATTGATAAAATTATTATGTCAGTCCATCACGACAAAGATTTCAATAAAGAACAATTTGAAAAATATATTCATGAAGAAATTATGATTCCGGTTGCTAAATCATTTAATTTAAATTTAGATTTTGATGTTTTAATTAATTCAGCAGGCTTATTTGTCGTTGGCGGACCTGAAAGTGATACTGGTCTAACGGGACGTAAAATAATTGTAGATACTTATGGAGGATCAGCTAAACATGGCGGTGGAGCTTTTAGTGGCAAAGATGCGACTAAGGTTGATCGAAGTGGTGCCTATATGGCGCGTTATGTTGCTAAAAATTTAGTTGCAGCAGGCATTAGTCAAAGACTAGAAGTACAAATTTCATACGCGATTGGTAAAAGCGAACCTGTTAGTATTAATGTTGCAACTTTTCGCACAGCTAAATATAATGACGATTTTATTTTAAGCATTATTAAAAAATTCTTTGATTTGCGCCCGGGTAAAATTATCGAAAACTTTTCTTTACATAAACCAACTTTTTCGTATGAAAAATTAGCTGTTTACGGTCATTTCGGTCGTCCTGATATAAATTTACCTTGGGAAAAGCTTGATCAAGTTGTAAAAATCCAAAAAATTATTGAGGAAGCGAACTTAGAAGAAATTAGACGTATTTACAAATAATTTTGCATAAGGCTATAAATTTTTATCTTTTTTTGTCATAATAAAAGTAGCTCTATAAAACATATATAATCGAAGGAGGACAATGATGAAATATCAAATCATTGGCAAAAATGTCGAGATTACTAAAGGTATTCAGGCAGCTCTTGAGAAAAAACTTTCTCGGATGAGTAAATATTTTATTATTAATGAAAACGTTACTTGTCGTGTTGTTGTTAACGCTTTTCGTGATGGTTCAAAAGTTGAGATTACTGTTTTTACTCCATATCTTGATTTAAGAGCCGAGGTTAAACATGATGATTTTTATTCAGCGGTCGACATTGCGCTTGATAAATTAGAAAGTCAAATGCGCAAATTAAAAACAAGAATGGATCGTTCGAAAAATCGCCTAAACTTAGGACGTGCATTTGCTTTTGAAAATATCGAAGCAGAAAAAAATGGTGATATTAATGAAACAATTGTTCGCACTAAATCGCTATATTTAGAGCCGATGAGTATTGATGAGGCAATTACAAGAATGAATGCCCTTGGACATGATTTTTTTATTTATCTTGATGAAGAAGATAATCGCATTTCGGTCGTCTATCATCGTAAGGATGGTGGATTTGGTATTCTTCAAGCCGAAAATCAAATTAAATAACTAATTTTTACGAATATATTCAAAATGATTTTTAGCTTATAAAGTAAAAACTTTATTTTACTTGTTATTTTACGCCTCTAATTATAAAATACATAAGCATGAAGAAAATAATAGCTACTGATTTAGACGGTACACTTTTTTACCCCAAACGTCGCATGACGATGATTTCAAGCAAAAATTTAAAATTTGTCCAAAATTATATTGATCAAGGCGGCAAAGTTATTATTGTTAGTGGACGTAACCATTACTTCACCGCAAAAGTCGTCGAACGTATTAACCGTCCTGTTGATGTTATTGGCTGCAATAGTGCTTTTATACATAGTGATGGTAAAATTGTCCGTGAAGAATTTTTGCCCACTAATCGCATAAAAGAAATCATGGATGAAATTAATCGTGACTTTGATCCAGTTGGATATTTTTTAATGAGTAAAAATCATAACCTCGTAACGTATGATCGTCACCGAAAGTTTTTTAATAATATTGGCCATCGTTTTTATTATTTTACACAAGGTGTTTATCGTGAACCATTTATAAATAGTGAATATATTTTTAATGAAGAAATTAATCACGGTGAAGTTCATAAAATTATGATGTTTTTTGGCATTTCAAAAAAAGCCGTTAAGCGAGCAAAAGAAGTAAATAAACAACTAAGAGAAAAATATAGTGAAATTGAAACGAGTTGGGTGAGATCGTTTATTGAAATAACACCAAAGGGTTGTAATAAAGCCGAAGGTCTAAAATTTTACTTGAATCATCTAAATAAATCAAATGATGATTTAGTTGTTGTTGGCGATTCAGGAAATGATATTTCAATGTTTCAAGCTTTTGAACATAGTTTTTGCATGAAGCACGCGCCTCAGTCGGTGCAAAAGTACGCAAAAAATATCATTCGTCATTTTCACGACTTAGAAAAATTTTTGATAAAGGAGTAACAACATGGAAAACATTCAAAAAGCAATTCTAACCTTATTACATTACAACACGATTATTCGTGATACCCTTGAGTACACTGTGAAGAAAAAAGAATACAACATCGAACACTATAATTTTAAAAAGCGTGGCGTTTTAGTTGAAATTGAACAAAACACACCTTTAAAGATATTTTTAGATAAAGCTGGTGAAAATGGTGAAAAATTACTAGCTAAAATTAAAGATTTCTTTGAAGAAGTATATAGTGATAAATCAACAATTTTACAATTAAGTGGAGATCAATTGCGTGTTGATCATGCTCAACATCTAACTATTTTTGAACATGTAATTTTAATTCATGAAGAAATATTTAGAATTACTAAAGTTCATACCGACTATGCAAAAAATCTTAATTTATTTGAAGATCGTTTTCGTAATTTAATTAAAGCCGATGAACGTTTTTATCGTAGTCTTGTCTATATGACATTACTTGAAGACTTAGAAGCATTATTTCTTGAATTTAATAAAGCAAGAAACGAAGCTAAAGGCAAAGAAACACCTCAATCAAACTTTATCCAAAATGATATTAGCAAAATAACAAACCTACTAGGTTTCTCTCGGCAAAATACAACTATTACTGATTTAGAATTTATGGAAATTGTTGATAGTGTTTTTCATTTACTTGAAAATATTTCTGGTAAACGCGATTTACCGATTGGTAAAACATTTAGTGATGTTTTTAAAGAAGCACGTTTTAAAGTTAATGAATTTGTTCGTAAAACCGAAACTATTTGGCGTGATTTATATCGGCCGATTATGGATGAATTTGTTAAACAATCAACGAAGCCTGTTGAACCAGGGGAAGCTTAATAACTTTGTTGATTTTAAATATTAGAACATGTTAGAATAGGTAGGATTAAAATGAAAACAAAAATTACAAAAAAAGAATTTGCTTGGTATATCGTTAGTGGTATATTAGCTTTTCTTGGCATTACTTTAATTATTTTTAATATAATTGGCGAAAACATTTCGATAAATCCCCAAAACAACTGGATTTTAAAAGCTGAACAAGCCGTTATGAATTGGTCTAATATTCCCCTTAATTGGCGGGCTTTGGGATTAATTTTCTTTTTTCTTGGTGTGTTAATGAGCGTTATTGTTTTATTAGTAAATGCTAAAGAAGCCGAACGAATTGTTGAACGTAAATTACGTCGTCAAGCACGAATATCTGCGATGGAAAAAACGCAAGAAGATACAAACGTTATTGAAGTAGAAACTAGCGACTAATTTTTCATTTAATTATTGCTAACTTAAAGACAACCGTTTGGTTGTTTTTATTTTATCTTTTTTATATACTAAAATTGACAGATGAATAAGAAAATTGTTCTTGAAGATATCGCTGAAGCTCTAAACGTGAGTAAGGGCCTTGTTAGTCGTGCTTTAAATGATAAAAGTAACGTTTCTGCCAAAATGAAAAAGAAGATTTTTGAAAAAGCTTTTGAATTAAATTACGATTTTGATAATTTAAGAACCCAACCAGTTGAAACAAAATCGTTAACTTTCGTTATTACTAAACGGATTTTGTTAAAACGCGACCATTGGCATCGAATGATTACTTCAATTTTAGAAAATTTTAGTTCGTATAAGATAGATTTTAATCACCAAATTTATGATGAAAATGATATTAACAAAAAATTTATTAAAGATTTATCTTTATTAGAAACTGACGCCTATATTTTCATTCATCACAATCCACCTCATTTAGTTAAAAGTTTAGTCGACACTAAAAAGCCTATTATTGTTGTCGATCCTAAATTTAAAGATGAAGGCAACTGCTTTATTGTTAAATATTCAAACTACGACTCAATTTATTCCGCCACTCAATATTTAATTGAAAACGGTCATAAATCAATAGCTTTTTATGGTAGTAATGAATATGCACTAAGTAATCGGGAACGCCATGAAGGATTTTTAGCTTCTATTGATAAACACAAAGACAAAAAAATTAAGGCTTCTAGCATCCTTTTCGATGCCCAAAATTCAACATATGAAGATGAAGAATTATTAAAAAAACACCTTAAAGACCGCAGTAAAAAAATTACCGCTTTAATTTGTGTTAATGATACTGCGGCCATTAATGCTTATAAAACAATCAAATCATTAGGATTAGAAATTCCAAATGATATATCCGTTATTGGCTTTGATAATTTACAAAAAAGTCTTTTTGTTGATCCTCCGTTAACGACCTTTTCGATCCCTTATGAAAATATTGGTTCTAGTATTGGACATTATTTATCTTTCTTTGAAGATACAAATAGTCCAATATTCCAACAAGTAATTGTACGTTGTAAAATGCTTGTTCGTTCTTCAACAAAACCTATTAAATAAAAAAAGCAAGTTGCGCTTGCTTGATTTTTGGCGGAGGAAGAGGGATTTGAACCCTCGCGCCCGGTCAAGAGCCTACAAGCTTTCCAAGCCTGCCCCTTCAGCCTCTTGGGTATTCCTCCACGTCATAAAATTATATATAAGAAATAGTCTAATTACAATAATAGTTTAGATAATATATAATATTATTTGTTATGGTTATCTTAAAAATAAATGCAAATGAAGCTAATCAAAGAATTGATAAATATATTCGTAAATATTTAAACAACGCTCCTCTTAGTTTTATTTATTCTTTGTTTCGAAAAAAAGATATAAAAGTAAATAATAAAAAAACAAATATTTCTTATTTATTAAAAGAAGGAGATGTTTTAACAATTTACCTTAGTGAAAAACAGCTTAATGATTTTCATTCAAAAAAAGAATTAATCGAAGTTCCTTTTAATGAAGAAATTGTTTATGAAGATGACAATTTATTAATCGTTAATAAAAGAAAAAATTTATTAGTGCACGGAGACAAAAAAGAAAAAACACACACTTTAACAAATCAAGTCTTAAATTACTTATTTAAAAAAGGAGAATACGATCCACATACGACACTTGGTTTTACACCAGCACCAAGTCATCGCTTAGACCGAAATACGAGTGGTCAAATTATTTTTGCTAAAAATTTAATTTCTCAACAAGCTATTGAAAAGATGCTTCATGATCGACAAGGCTTAAGACGATTTTATCTTTGTCTAGTTAGTGGTGTAGTAAAAAGTGACTTAATTATTAATACTCCACTTAAAAAGGATGAAAATAAAAATCTAGTTTTTACTTCCTCATTAATTAAAGGCGGTCAAGAGGCCTTAACAAAAGTAAAAGTTCTACAAAGATTTAATAATTACTCATTACTTGAAGTTGAATTAATTAGTGGACGAACACACCAAATACGCGCCCATTTAAAAAGTATTAATCATCCAATTGTCGGCGACTCTAAATATGGGAATTTAAAAGTGAATAATGATTTTTATAAAACATATAAGTATGATAAACCATTTTTACATGCTTCAATTTTAAAGTTTGAAGAAATTGACGGACACTTAGCATATTTAAGTAATAAACAATTCACGTGTCCTTTAGACAAAGAAGAAGAAAGAATAATAAATTTATTAAATATAGATGGAGAAACCAATGACAAAAAGTAATTACTTAAGATGGCTTAATAGTCCGCACGTTAACAAAGAAACAAAAAACGAAATTTTAAAAATGAGTGAACAAGAAATCGATGAAAGTTTTTTTAAAAACATTGAATTTGGCACAGCCGGAATGCGAGGTATTTTAGGGCCTGGCACAAACAAAATGAACGAGTTTACAATTCAAAAAGCTGCGATAGGATTTGGCTTATATTTAAAAGAAATTTTTCCAAATGCAAATGAGAATGGAATAGTCATATCTCATGATAATCGCCACAAATCACGCGAATTTACTTTGCAAATTGCTAATATTTACAAAAAAATGGGTTTTAAAACTTATATTTTTGATAGTCTAAGACCAACGCCTGAATTATCTTTTGCAGTTAATTATTTACAAGCCGCGGGCGGCATTATGATTACAGCTTCACATAATCCTAAAAACTATAACGGATTTAAAGTTTATGACGAATTTGGTTGCCAATTAGTTCCAGATAAAATTGAAAGACTAATTGAAATTATTAATGATTTAGGCGATGAATTAGAAATAAAAATACCTTTAAATTTTACAAAAGGGGAAATCATAATTCTTACAAAAGAAATTGACGATGTATATATTGATTTGGTGAAAAAGATTCAAGTCAATCCTCACTTAAGAAAAAAAGATTTTCGGATTGTTTACACCCCAAATCATGGAAGTAGTTATGTAAACGCAATGCGCATTTTTAATGATTTAGGTTATGAAGTTTACCCTGTTTTATCGCAAATTGATCCCGACCCTGATTTTAAAGGAACGCTCTCACCTAATCCAGAAGATGAAAAATCTTATCTTGAACCGATAAAACTTGCTAAGAAAATTAAGGCTCATTTAATTGTTATGACTGACCCAGATGGTGACCGCGTTGGAGTAGGCTTTTTAAATCAATTTGGCGAATATGAATTATTAAGTGGAAATCAATCAGCCGCTTTATTAATTGATTATTTATTTTCACAAAAGCAGGAAAAAGGAACTTTATCAAAAAATGGAATTATGTATGACACAATTGTAAGTTCTCGATTAGGACGAAAAATCGCTCATAGCTATGGTGTTAAAAGTGAAAGTTTTTTGACGGGTTTTAAATTTATTGGTGACCGTATTCAATATTATTTAGAAAATAATGGACCTACTTTTGAATTTGGTTACGAAGAAAGTTATGGTTGTTTAATTGCACCTTTTGCTCGCGATAAAGACGGGTTACAAGCAATTTTAATGTATTGTGAAATGGCGCTTTTCCATCACTTAAATGGCCAAAGTCTTAATCTTGTTTACGACAAATTACAAGCTAAACACGGTTATACTCTTGATATAACTTTTTCACTTGAATTTAAAGGTTCTGATGGAATGGAAAAGATGAAAAACATCATGGACCGTTTAAGTAATTTAGAAGTTAAAAAAATAACGAATCTAAAAGTTACTAAAACTGAAGATTATATGAAAAGCATTGCGACGAGTAAAGAAAATATTACTCAATTAACGTTACCTAAATCAGACGTTATTATTTTAACATTAGCTGATGAATCAACGATAAGTATTAGGCCAAGCGGCACTGAACCAAAATGTAAATTTTATTTTGGTTTAAGTGGTAAAAAAGAAGATGATTTAAAATCAAAAGCTAATTTATTATTTAATGATTTAAAAAAACAACTTGGATTATAAAACTATGTTTTATACTCTCTTATAATTTGTTTTAATGTATGATAAATGCCTTCTTTATCATTATCATACAAACTAATGCGGCTTGCAGATTGCAAAACGTTTGTTTTTGCGTTTTTCATCGCAACTGAAATATGACCAACTTGAAACATATCAATATCATTATCAGCATCGCCAAAAACAATAATATTTTCTTTGGCAATTTGATAAAAATTAGCAATATATTTTAAACCTGGGCCTTTTGAAAAGCCTTTAACATATAGTTCAAAATAAGGTGAACCATGCCAAAACCATACGTCAATATCTTCATATTTAGAAATGATATTTTTGATTTCATCACGACTTATATCAGGTTTTTGAATGCCAATAATGGAAAATAAGTTTTGATTAGAAAATAAATCAAATTCGCCAAAGTGAAGTTTAATAT
This sequence comes from Erysipelotrichia bacterium, assembly GCA_012522695.1. Lineage (GTDB taxonomy): Bacteria > Bacillota_I > Bacilli_A > RFN20 > CAG-826 > UBA1424. The sequence continues at coordinate 1,450 of JAAYJX010000107.1, read as the reverse complement.
CACTTGAAGCAAAAAAATCAACTAACTGCGCATTTTCATATCTTAACCACATATTATCATTATTTTCACACATGATATTTGTCATAACAGGATTTAAATCGGTGATTAAGTTTTTAATTATTTTGCTATCAAAAACCATTTTTTGTTCAGGAAACGATTCATCTAACGGATTAAAAACGTAAGCCCCGTTATATGAAATCATTGGTGTTTTTAAACCAAGCTCGTAATAATAATTAAAAATTGCTCGTGGGGGACGACCACTAGCAATAATAATTAAATGACCTTCTTTAGCGAGGTCTTGAATAAGTTTTTTTGTTTTTTTAGAAATTGTTTTCTTCGATGTTAATAAAGTACCATCTAAATCAAGAGCGATTAAAAGACGCTGATTATTCAACATGTAAAAGTCCTACAGCTTTTTGGACACGACTTAATGTTTGCTTAGCAATTTTTTTAGCTTTTAAGGCACCTTCGGCTAAGGTTTCTTCAATTAAGGAACTATTAATAATTTCTTCGTACCTTTTTTTGAATGGACCTAATTCATTTATCACGCACATTGCAACGGCTTTTTTAAATTCTCCGTATTGACTATTTTTAAATTTTTCTTCGACGTCTTTAGTAGTTATGTTTTCAATCGAAGCATAAATACTTATTAAATTTGAAATGCCGGGTTTATTTTTAACATCATATTTTATTTCACTACCAGAATCAGTAACCGCCGCCATAATCTTTTTTTCAATAACTTTTAAATCGTCTAATAAAAAGACATCACCTTTAGGGTCAGATTTTGACATTTTTTGTAAAGGATTTGATAAAGACATAATACGCGCCCCAACTTTTGAAATAACAGGTTCTGGCATGACTAGGATGTTTCCATATCTTTTATTAAAGCGATCAACTAAATCTCTAGTTAATTCGACATGTTGTTTTTGATCTTCACCAACTGGGACAATTTGTGCATCATAAAGAAGGATGTCGCTCGCCATTAAAACTGGATAAGCAAATAAACCTAAACCAATAGCGCTTTGCTTCATTTTTAAAGACAAGTCTTTAAATTGTGTCATACGATTTAACTCTCCCATATACAAATAGTTTTGTAAAATGGCGTTTAATTCGCTATGTTCACTCACTTGAGATTGTAAAAAAATTGTTGTTTTACTCGGATCTAAATTACTAGCTAAATAAAAGGCAACAATATCACGTGTAAGTTTTCTTAAAACTTCTGGTTCAATTGGTAAAGTTAAAGCATGTAAATCAGCAATAAAAATAAAAACTTCATGCTCATCTTGATATTTAGCAAAATGCTTTAAAGCACCTAAGTAGTTTCCTAGGGTCAAATTGCCAGTTGGTTTAATTCCACTTAAGACACGTTTTTTCACAGATTTTTGCTCCTTATATGATAATCATTATAAAGCCAGAAGCTAAGGAGTGTCAATTTTAGGAAACACATTAT
>JAAYJX010000106.1 GCA_012522695.1 Erysipelotrichia bacterium | reverse complement strand
TCTTAATTTTATTTATTTCGCAAAGTAACTTTTACATATCTAATTGCGGCTGTTGCGGCAATCGAACCATCACTTGCAGCCGTTACGAGTTGGCGCAGCTTCTTACTATTTGTATCACCAGCAGCATATAATCCAGCAACGTTTGTTTCCATATCTTGATTAACGACTAAATAACCATTTTTAGTTTCTAAATTAAAGTTAGATAAAAATTCTGTTAAAGTTTTTTGACCAACATAAGGAAAAACAGCATTAACACTTAAATCTTTTTCTTCATTAGTAAGAAGGTTTTCAATTGTTAATTTTTCAACTCGGTCTGTGCCACTAATTGTTTTTGCTGCAGTTTTTTCATATAAAACAACATTACCGTGAGACAATAATTTTTTTAATTTATCTTCATCGGCTTTTTCTTTATCAACGGAAAAAACTAAATAAAGAGTTTTAACAATACCGGCTAAATAACTCGCCTCATCTAAAGCCGTATCAAGATGACCAATAACGGCGACGTCTTTATTTCGATAAATCGGACCATCACAAGTTCCACAATAAGAAACACCACGGTTTAAAAATTCTTTTTCCCCCGGAATTCCTAATTGTTTTTCAATTGTGCCTGTTGCGATAATAACAGCTTTAGCGTGTATTGTTTGTTCTTCAGTTTGTACAAAAAATAAATTTTCTTTTTTAGAAACACTAACGACGTTTCCATAAATTAATTCGATTTCATTTTTTGTTGCTTGTTCCGTTAATTTATACGCTAGTTCAGGGCCACTTATTCCCTCAAAACCCGGATAATTTTCAATTTCTCCGAGTTTAGCGAGCTTTCCACCAAAAGCATAGCGATCAATAACACAAACATTTAAATTTGCTCTTTTTGTGTACAAAGCAGCCGTAAGGCCTGCGATACCTCCACCAACGATTGCGACATCAACTTCTTTTTGCATTTAAAATCTCCTCTTTAAATTTCATAAAACTATTAATTACATAATGTGGTCTTGCCTTTTTAGGTAAGGGACGAGGGGTCCAACCCACAATAGCGAATTTAATCTTAGCATTAGTAGCAGCTAAATAATCAAAAATCGTATCACCTATATATAACACTTTTTCTTTATTCTTAATATTATAATATTTCATTGCGGTTAAAATTCCTTCTGGATTTGGTTTAGATCTTTTTACATCATCACCAGCAATCACTAATTCAAAGTAAGGTTTGAGTTTCGTTAATTCAAGACTAAAAAGTGTCGATTGACGCAATTTCGAAGTAATTAGACCAATTTTAATATTAGTTTTTTTTAAGAACTCAAGAAATTCTATAACTTCAGGAAACGCTTTTACATGTTTATGATAATGAGTAATTGAACGTTCACGAAATTGTTGTTCGCTTAGGTTAACATCAACATGTGGAAATTCTTTTTTTAAACTTTCTTTAATCGGTGGTCCTGAAAATTGTAAAACATATTGACGTGATGGTTTAAAATCTGGTCGATACATTTCATAAAGTTCATAAAATGTTTCGACAAGCATTTGATCACTATCGAGAATTGTCCCATCTAAATCAAATAAAATTAATTCAAACATGAAAACTAAACAGTATCGTATGTCCGAGGTGGCAAACCTTTTTTCTTCCGGTAAAAATCATAAAGATGAAAGGCCACAATCCCAACAACACCTGCACCAATAAGAAGAAATGATGAATACCACGATTGTGAATATTCAAAGTGAGCATCTCGTAATGGTTCTAATACCGCCCTCGTTAGGCCATACCAAATTAAATAAGACATGGATAAATCACCGAGCGAAATATATTTTTTAAGTCCTCTACCAACAGCAAAGGTAATAAGAAAATATCCAGATAAATTAATAATTAATTCGATTAAAAAGAGTGGTAAATAAATATTACCTGGACTTGCCGGTCCGCTCGTTGAAGAAAACACCATATTATTTAAAACGATATTTGGAAGAAATGACCAACTTGAAGCAAGAACTTCTTTACCGTGAACTTCAAGATTAAAGAAATTTCCCATCCGACCAACGGCTTGAGCAATTAAAATCGTCGGCACAACGACATCCATTGCCCAACGAATATTGACGTATTTTCGTTTTAACAACATATAAGTGACGCCAGCAATAATGCCTAAAATTGCTCCACCCATAATCGCGAGTCCGCCATCCCAAATTCTTAAAACATCAAGAAAATTTCCTTTATACTTATCAAATTCTAAAACATAACAATACCAAAGCCTTGCCCCAACAATACCTGAAGGAAAGGCTATATAAAAAGTAGTGTCTAAAATACCATGTCTTTTAAACTTTTTGTAAAAGAAATGATCAGCGATAAAATAAACTAATATTGCTCCACCAACAATAAGTATTCCATAAAAAGCAACCGCATATTGAACACCACTTTCAAATGGACCAACAAAACCACTAACGAGTGAAAGACGGTTTGCTAATGGATAAACTAAATAATCAGCCACTCCTTCTGTTGCTAAAATAAAAGATAAGAAAACGACTGGAATTAAAGAATACATAACGATCCGAACTATTTTAATAATGTGTTCTTCTAATTTTGGTTTATAAAAATTCAGCCCAAAAGCGCCATATAAGCCTGCAAAACTAAGACCAAAAAAGAAACTTCCCCCTAAAGCTAAGAAATATTCGCCAACGTTTAAAGACCAACTTCTAGATAAAACTAAAAATAAAATTGTTAAAAAAGAAAATAACCCGGCCCCTAAAACTGATCCGCCTAAATAATATAAATCGTTTTTGTCTAAAGTATTTTTGTCTTCTTGTTTGACAAGATTACGAAGAACAAAATGTAAAAAAACAATTGACCCTATGAATAGGACGAACGTAATATAACTCATAACTTTCATAATTTCTCTTCCTTTTCTAAATCATATCACTTTATTAAAACAACTGAATGTTATTTTTTTGCTAGGATCTTTTTTAAATATTGACCAGTGTAAGAATTTTCGTTTTCACTAACTTCTTCAGGAGTCCCAAGCGCAACAATTTCACCACCAGCATCGCCACCATCAGGACCTAAATCAATAATATAATCGCTAACTTTTATAATGTCTAAATTATGCTCAATTACAATAACAGTATCGCCATTATCAACAATTTTTTGTAGTACACTAATTAATCGCTTGACATCATCAGTATGTAATCCAGTCGTTGGTTCATCTAATAAATAAAGCGTCTTGCCTGTCGGCCTTCTTTGTAGTTCAAAAGCTAATTTTACTCTTTGGGCTTCACCACCGCTTAAAGTTGTCGCACTTTGCCCTAGTTTTATATAGCCTAAACCAACATCGAATAATATTTGTAAACGTCTTTTAATTTGAATGCGATTTTCAAAAAACGAAAGAGCGTCTTCAACTGTCATTTCTAAAACTTCATAAATATTTTTACCTTTATATGTAACCATTAAAGTTTCATCGTTATAACGTTTACCATTACATTGATCACAACGTACATAAACATCTGGTAAAAAGTTCATCGGAATACGTGTCACACCGGCGCCCTGACATGTTTCACATCGTCCACCAATCACATTAAAAGAAAATCTGCCTTTATCAAACCCACGCGCCCTTGCTTCGATTGTTTCAGCAAAAAGCGTTCTAATATCATCAAATACTTTTGTATATGTGGCAGGATTACTTCGCGGTGTTCGGCCGATTGGGTCTTGGGAAACGTTTACTACTTTATCAATGTTTTCGATACCATATAGTTCATCATGAGCACCAGCTATAACATCACTTCCTTTTAATTTTTGTTCAATTGCTTGAAATAAAGTTTGGTTAATTAAAGAAGATTTGCCACTACCTGAAACACCCGTAATAGCAATAAATGTTCCAAGTGGGAAAGTAACGTTAATATTTTTTAAATTATTATGTTTTGCACCATTTATCGTTAAAAAACGCTTAT
>JAAYJX010000105.1 GCA_012522695.1 Erysipelotrichia bacterium | reverse complement strand
CCAATGTAGAAGATATCCCGCTGTTGCTTCAAAAAATCCCCAAATTGCTCCAAAAAGAATCGTTGTCGCAATTAATCGTACTATGTTTTGTTTTTTCTTATTCATAATAATTCTCCTTATATTATTTATTTTTTTGCTTTTAGAGCATGATAAATTTTTTCAGGCGTAACAGGTAAATCATAAATTCTCACACCGACAGCATTATTAACTGCATTTGCAATTGCTGCAGGTGGTGAATCAATACCTATTTCACCAACTGATTTAGCCCCATAAGGGCCGCTTTCTTCGTAGCTTTCAGCGAATTCTGTTGTTAGTTTTTCAATATCTAACATCGTTGGAATCTTATAATCAAGTAGACTATTGCTAAGTAATTTACCGCGTTTGTTATATTTAACTTCTTCAAAACACGCCATACCTAAGCCTTGAACAACGCCGCCTTCTACTTGTCCTTTTGCTAACATCGGATTAATTGTGGTGCCACAATCTACAACACTTACGTAATTTAAAATTTTATATTCATAAGTGTCGATATCCATTTCAATTTCAACAAACCCAGCCATAAATGGGGGAGGTGATTTTTGCCCAACATAACTACCCGTTGCCGTTAATTGGTGTTGATTTTCACTATAATATAATTTATTAGCCATGTCTGATAAAGTAATTTCTTTATCATTTGACTTAAAAGTAGTGCCATCAAATGAAACATCTTTTTCATCAGCGTCTAAGAAATATGCTGCTTCTTTAATTACCATTGCTTTCATTTTATTAGCAGCGTTTAAAACAGCGTTGCCGGATATATAAGTAGTACTTGATGCATACGCTCCAACATCAAAAGGCGTTAAATCTGTATCAGACGAATAAATAATAACTTTATCAACGGTTGTCATTAAGGCTTCGGCAGCGATTTGGGTTAGAACGGTGTCACTACCTTGGCCGATTTCAGTTGCTCCAACCATGAGGTTATAAAATCCATCATCATTTAGTTTAATAGTAGCTGCGCCCATATCAATGATTGGAATGCCACTACCTTGCATAGCAAGCGCCATACCAACACTACGAATCGTGTGTGGTCCAACTTGAACATAGGGGTATTTTTCTTTCCAATTAATTAGTTCAGCACCACGCTTTAAACAATATTGGAGTTTACAAGTTTCCATGTCCATTGCAGTTCCCTTAGTGCCTTCGCCCATAATTTCAAAAATCGGACTTGTTTCACCTTCATCAATCATATTCATACGACGAAGTTCTAACGGATCAAAATCAAGTTTTCTTGCAAGAATATCAATCGCGGATTCTAAAGCAAAATTACCTTGAATTGCTCCATAGCCACGATAAGCTCCAGCCGAAACATGGTTCGTATAAACAACATGTCCTCCAAATCGGACAGCATCAACTTTATTATAAAGTGGTAAAACTTTTGAACCAGTAACCATATAAACAGTTAAGGAGTGTTCTCCATAAGCTCCTGTATCGGAGAGTGAATGGCAATCAATGGCTTTAATTTTACCGTCTTTATTTGCACCAATTCTCATCCTTATCCGCATTGGATGCCTTGTATAGGATGATTCAAATACTTCTTGACGTGTATAAACCATCTTGGCAGGTTTTCCCGTTTTCAAAGTTGTTAAGGCAACAAAAAATTCGCCATGAACTGCTTGTTTTCCTCCAAAACCTCCACCAACTCGCGGTTTAATTAATCGAATTTTACTTAAAGGATAATCTAAAGCTTGTGATAAAATCCGTCTTACATGAAAAGGCGTTTGTGTTGAAGAATATATAACGAGCCTTTCTTGATAATCTAATCTTGCGTTTGTAGAATGAGGCTCCAGCATAACGTGTGCTTGGGCTTGTGTGTAAAAAGTTTCATCAATTACAACATCGCTTGCGGCTAATTCTTTTTCAACATCTCCAACTTCCATTTCATATGAGGCAGCAACATTATTTTTAGGATCAAACCCAATTGGAAACATTTCATAAATGTCTTCTTCGGGATGAACGAGCACTTTGTTTCCTAGTGCCTTTTCAAAATCTAAAATAGGTTCTAATATTTCATACTGCACTTCAATTAGCTTCAATGCCTTATTTGCAATTGTTTCATTTACAGCCGCAACACAAGCTACTTCATCACCTACATAACGAACATATTCATCAAGAATGAATTTATCTCTTGGTGAAGGTTCTGGATAACCTTGGCCGGCACGAGTAAAAGCCCTACGAGGCACATCATGGTGTGTTAAAACTAATTCTACGCCTTCAAGTTCTTTTGCTTTGGTTACATCTATTTTTGTAATGCGCGCAAAAGCGTGAGGACTACGAAGAACTTTAACAACTAAGGAATTAGGTTCGGCCAAATCATCAGTAAAATATGGCCTTCCTTTCATTATCCCTTTGCCATCGATTGAAGGCGTTTTTTTATTAACAATTTTCATTTTTTGGCCTCCAAATAATTTTTAATTGCAAGGAATTGTGCTTGATACCCTGTGCAACGGCATAAATTAGCAACGACAAAGTTTTTAATATCCTCGTCGGTTGGATTTTTCAGTTCTTTTCGCAAAGCATGAATTGTTAAAGCTAAACCTGTATTGCAAAAACCACATTGATCAGCTCCTTGATCTGAAAAATAATCACTTAATTCATCTGCTTCTTTTTGGATACCCTCTACAGTAAGAACTTTTTTTCCTTCAACTCTTTGGGTTAAATATGAGCAAGATAAGATGACTTTGTCATCAACTAAAACACTACAAGCTCCACAAGAAGACTCGTTACAAGCCTTTTTAACTGAAAGTACATGATTGTTTCTAAGTGTGTCGACTAAATATTCACCAGGAGCGACATCAACAGTAAGTGGTTTGCCATTTAAAATAAAACTAACTTTCATTATTTAAGCACCTCCTTTAATCCACGATAGATATATGTTTTTGCGAGAAGTTTTCGATATTCTTCACTCGCTGTAACTGAAGAATTAAAAATAAGTTCTTCGACTGCGATTTGCGAGGCTTCTTTACAAATTGCATCAGTTATTTCACTAGCGTTGTTAACTAATTTTGCGGCACGTTGAGCTAAAGCACTCACAGCCGGCCTACTACCAACAGCAATTTTGACTTTTTTATTTTCTTCACTAATAGCAACGTTTAAAATTGGAAAATCAATAGCGGTTATTTTAACTTTTTTGAAAAAAGAAAGACCTCTGGTTTTTTTTATAACAATATGCGTCAAAATACTATTTAGTTTTCCTTTAAGGTTTAGAAAATCTTGAAGACTCATTTCTTCTTTAGGGTAAAAAACTAATTTTGCATCCAAAACTAAAAGGGGAGTTAAAATATCAGAAAATGAATAACGTCCAGCAACTGATCCTCCTATCGTTGCACTATTGCGAAACGCAACACCAACAATTTGACTAATTGCTTTCACAATAAGGCCTTCTTGTAAGTTTTTAATTAAAGGATCTAATTCTAGTTGTCTTAGAGTCGTCATGGCTCCGATTTTTACATAATCGCCTTCGTCTTCGATTTTATCTAAACCAAGCTCATCTAAGTCAATTAATGTTTCCACGCTAGGTGTACTTCTTTTAAGCCACAATCCACCGGCTAGTAAAACGTTCCTGGGGCTTTGAAGCAAAGCATCATATGCTTCTTTTAAAGTTTTTGGCTTTAAATAATGTGCTACCTCCATCTTATTTTTCCTTTCTATCTATTTGTAAATTTTGAAAATCATTCATTGTGTCTATATCAATTAAAACATTTTTATCTTCTGTATTGATTATTTCATAATCATGACGATTACGAAAGTCTTTTAAGTTCGATGTTACCGGTTCCTTCAATAACAAATCCTTATATCTAAATTTTAAAAAAATTGGATGTCCTTTGCGATTTAAATAAGCAGGCACGCGGATGTCTTTATTTCCCTTTAATAATTTTTCGTAAGTTTCATAATTAACAAAAGGACAATCGCCAGGCAAAATAAAAAAGTCATCACTAACGTTTTTTATCCCAACTAAAATTGATGAAAACATACCTCTTTCAAATTCATCATTTTTGACAATTATGACGTTTTTATAATGTTTTATGGCGTTAAAAATTTCATCGTGATAATAACCTGTCACAACAAAAATTTTTTCAACATGAGGAAACATTCCTTCAATTGCGTGAGAAATTAAAGATTTGTCGTTTGTTTGTAACAGCAGTTTGTTTATTTTGGCTCGGCTAGAAAATCCAGCCGCCAGAATAATCCCTTGTGTCATGAAGACTCCTTGCTATTAAAAGACATATTGACCTAATACCAATAATTGGTATTCATCCTCTTAATAAATAAATTATAAGGGCCGATGCAATATATTGCAAACAGGATTTATAAAAAACGCATCCGAAAGAAGTT
>JAAYJX010000104.1 GCA_012522695.1 Erysipelotrichia bacterium | reverse complement strand
CGATTAAATTTACACGATAAATGGGATTATCTAAATAGCTTTTTGGGTGACCCAATTAAAGGAGAAATTGCTTCTTTATTAAAAGATGGACGTCCCTATATCGTTACTAATCAAGTATTAGTTTTAGAATACGACTTTGAAGTACTTGCTAATCGTCTGAATATTAAAAAGAATCAAAACTTAATCAATTCGCTTGTTAAGGAAATGATTAATAGGGAAGTTTTTGTATATGCAGTTGTTCGTAATGATGCTTTGCGTTTACAAAAAGAATTTCTAAATTTAAGACAGCTTGATCAATTGCCTAAAGGCGATGAACTAGAACTTAATTTAAAGGAGGTAAGAAATGAATAAAATTAAAGATTTGCTTAATGAAGCACAAAAAATAGATGCAAATTTAAGGCAAGCACACGCCGAATTAGCCCAGGAACAATTTAAAATGTCGAAAAATGGACTTGTTTCTTTTACTTTTTATGGTGATCGGACGATTAAAGACGTTGAACTAACTAAAGAAGGGTTAAATCCTGACAACAAAGAACTACTTGAAGACACAATTAAACTTGTTATTCATGAAATTTTACAACACATAAAAAAGGCCGAAGACGATATTAATTCGCAAATTATGGGTTCAACTAAAATAGAAGGCTTATTTTAATTATGAAAGAGTTAAGGGCTTTAAGTCGGCTAATAGATTCTTTTTTAAAATTGCCTAGTGTTGGAAAAAAATCAGCTGAACGAATGGCTCTTGCTGTTTTAGAAATGGATGAAGAAGATATTCAAGAATTTGTTTATGCATTAACGAATATTAAAAATAAAATTCAAAAATGTGAGGTTTGTGGATTATATAGTGAAGAGCAGAAATGTGAAATATGTCAAGACCAGGAGCGAGACAAAAAAAGTATTATTGTTGTTTCATCTTTTAAAGACGTCTACGCTTTTGAAAAACTAAAATCTTACAATGGTTTATACCATGTTTTAGGCGGAGCATTAAATGCAACACGAGGTATCGGAGTTAATGAATTAAATATTGAATCCTTACTAAACCGTGTCCATTTGGACAAGATTGAAGAAATTATTTTAGCAACTAATTCAACAATTGAAGGCGAAACAACAGCTTTATATATTGCAAAATTATTAGAAAAAGAAAATATTAATACCACGCGCTTAGCTTATGGTTTACCTATGGGTGGGTATGTCGATTATGCCGACTCTTTAACTTTAAAAAAGGCGTTAGAAGGACGAAGAAAGATATAGGAGCATAATATGTTTATTACTTTTGAAGGACCCGAGGGAAGTGGAAAAACGAGTGTTGCTAAAAAAATTGCTGAACTCTTAAAGAAAAATGGCTATCAAGTTGTTTTAACTCGTGAGCCAGGTGGAACACCAATTGCTGAACAAATACGTGATATTATTTTAGACAAAAAAAATACGGCTCTAGACGCACGTGCCGAGGCTTTACTTTATGCGGCTAGTAGGCGACAACATTTAATCGAAAAAGTATGGCCGGCATTAAAAGAAAATAAAATTGTTATTTGTGATCGTTTTCTTGATTCTTCTCTTGCTTATCAAGGAGTAGGTAGAGAACTAGGAGTTAATGAAGTGCTTAATATTAACTTATTCGCTACGGAAAATACATATCCTAATTTAACTCTACTTTTTGATTTAACGCCTGAGCAAGGTCTTGCGAGAATTGAAAAAAATAAAAAGCGTGAAGTTAATCGACTTGATTTAGAAAATATTACATTCCATACAAAAGTGCGTAATGCATTTTTAGAATTATCCAAAAAATATTTTGCGCGTTATGTAATTATTGATGCCTCTAAGACATTTGATGAAGTCGTTTTAGCAACTTATGAAGTAATATTAAACCGATTAAAAACTGAAAATGAACGTAACTAATTATTTAATTAAATATCAACCGATTTTATATCGTATTTTTTTAAATACTTGGAAAAATAAAAAAGTTAGTCATGCTTATTTATTATCTGGAGAGCCTGGCACACCATTAAAAGAAGTGGCGCTTTTTTTAGCAAAAACACTAGTTTGTGACGACCCACAGCCTCTTGCTTGCGAAAAATGTCTTTCTTGCATAAGAATTAGTGATGGAACATTTAGTGATTTAATGGTGTTTGATGGGCAGGAAAAGACAATTCGAAAAGAAAACGTTAGTGAAATTACTTTTGATTTTGAAAAAACAGCTTTTGAAGCTAAAGGTGTTATGATTTATATTTTGCATTTGGTTGAAAATATGACTGTTGAGGCCGTTAACTCTTTATTAAAATTTCTCGAGGAACCAGGCAAAAATGTTTATGCTTTTTTAACAACGGAAAACGAGAGTAAAATACTGCCAACAATAATTTCTCGTTCACAAGTATTAAATTTAAAAACTATTAATAAAGATGAATTAATAAAAGAAAGTGTTGAGCTTGGGGCTTCATTAGAAGACGCAGAACTTTTAAGTCGCTTTTTTAATGATTCAACAACGCTTCTAGAAAATAGTCAAAAACAAGATTACCAAGATGCAAAAAAAGCTTTAATTAAACAACTTGAGGCGTTTTTGGTTTCTAAAAATGAAGCTGTTTTTATTTTGCAACGGGAAGTAACACCATTATTAAGAACAAAAGAAACAGCTCGTTTTTATTTAGATATGCTCACAATCGTTTTTGAAGATCTTATTAATGTAAAATTAAATAATCGGCTCGTTTTATCAACTTATGATAAGATGTTAAAAGAGTTAGCAAGCAAGTTAACACACCTTGATGAGTCACTTGTTATGATTATGACCTCAAGAGGCAAAATAGATTTAAATGTGAATATTTCATTACTCTTAGACTATGTAATATTCCAAATTATTAAGGAGTAGTTTTATGATTGATAATTCAAATAATTATTATATCGGTGTACGCTTTGT
>JAAYJX010000103.1 GCA_012522695.1 Erysipelotrichia bacterium | reverse complement strand
GTATTTGGGTTGGTTGTATAATTGCCAACTGCCGCACTTGTTTCAGTGCTTTGTTTATAAAGAAACGAAGAATATGTAGCGACACCACTTAAAATAAGAGTGCCAAGCGATAAAAGAAAAACCACATTTCTTTTAAAAAAGTTATTTGATTTCATATTTTTTAGTTTTTCTATATGTTTCCAAAACATAGAGTGAAATTATTGTAGAAGATAATAACAAAATTATTGTCAAAATAATTATTACATTATTATTTAATATTTTTGGTAAAACATAAATTTGAACGTTTTCTAAACCAGCGATAAAAGGTTCGTTTTCTGGGTGCGCTCGAATAATCGCGTTATATCGATCAATTGCCGCCAAAACAAGTTCCGAACTAGTCGAATCTGTATAAAAAGCTTTTGAAGTAGAATGCATTAGATTAAATTCGCTACCTAAAATAATCCAATCTTCTTCTCTTTGGGGTTCTAGAGCCTCACATTGATCACTTGTCTTATTTAGAAAATAAGTAGCCCAAGCTTCGGCTTGTGGAAGATAGTCTTCATGCTCGTAAGTTGGTCGTGCCTTAACGGAATATACTCCATAATTTCCACTTTGTTTGTAATAATATTCAACTTTAACACCAGTTATAGTGCTTTTGGTAGACAATTCAATAGTGAAAACAGACGAGCCAGACAGTTCGAATTGTGCATCATACGCCACGCTATTTGACCCGTTTAAAAGATGCACTCGGAGCTCGTTTTTTTCACCAACGCTGCCATTAAGTTTAAGTTCAACTTGAACCTCGACTTTTATAATATTTTCTGAAGATGTTTCACTCCAAATGTCGCTTTTGTAAATATTATGGCCTGAAAGAGAATTTGTTGAGCCTTCTAATTTAACTGATCCGTCGCTATAAGCAGTACCAACTATTCCGTTAGTCCAACCATTAATTGCGCCGCCACTTGCTTGATCTGATTCATACCAAGATCCTATTTCAGAATACGTTAGTAGTGCGTCATCGTTTGTAACAAAAACTTCATAAGTTGTACTGTGAGTACTATATTGAACACTGAGAACTTGTTCTCCTAAAAGATTTGTATTAGGCAGTGAAACTTCGGCATCATAAGTTACATCATTGTAAGTTCCGTCTTCAAAATAAAGATAAATAGTTAAAGAATTTCTCGGATAAGTTTTGCCAAACGAGACCCTTTCTTGAAAATCAACAACTTCAAGGCGGTCAACTTCTTTGTCGATTTGTGGTTCAACAGTAATGACACATGAAGCACTAACATTGCTACCATCGGTTGCCGTAGCAGTAATTGTTGTTGTGCCATAATTATTTAATGAATTTACACGCCCGTTTGAAATGGTTGCAATATTTGTATTACTTGATGACCATGTTAATGTTTTATTATAAGCATTTGTTGGCAAAACAGACGCACTTAACGTGTACTCGGAGTTTTTCCCCATTGAATGAAACGATTTATTAAAAACGATATTTTGAACCAAAACACCAGGCTCCCCAACGGCTGTACTTGTACCTGAACCAGTACTTGCACCAGCGCCACTATATGTCGGATCATAAACCATTTCAGCCCATTCAGGGTGATCAATAAAAGGGTTACGATTTAATTGAAAATTATTATAAATTAAATTGTTACGGTGAATTTCATAATAATCAACCGGATCTTCTACGTGCCATCTTAAAAGCGTTGCTAAGTCTCCTGCTAAACCACTTTGTGTTGGTGAAGCAGTAGTAGCACTCGGTGAACCATTTACTAATTCTAATTTTGGGTGATCATCATTAACGTAGACATTATAGCGGACAGGCATGTATAGCATAGCCCTCGCAATATCACCTTTATATTCATCTAATGGTTCAGCAACTTTTTGACTATATCCAGAAATATAACCATTACGACCAACATAACCCCCTTGATCGTTATAATAATTTGTGATACCGCTTTTAGGCTCGCTGAAGTTATAGTTGCTATGGAAATTCTGATTACCCTTAACATCGCTAGGTAAAAGGTGATGGAAATCACTACCAGCCCCAAAATCTCGACCAAAATTGCCAAGAGATTGAGCCCAAATGTGTTCTTTATCAAAACTTACACGACTTGCACCAGCGTTTTTAAAGCGATCGGCAGTCGCAATATCATCGTTATAATCAGCGTATAATTTTCTAATATAAGGATTATCGTTTGAGTAATTATAACTATTTAAGTTAACTTCCGATGCAGGGCTTAAGGTCCAGTTGCGGTCCATAATTTTATAAGCAAAACGGTCATTAGAACTATTATAATCATACTCTCGATGGTTTTTAATAATGTTATATAAAGCGTTTTTGAGATTATTTCCAGATAATCCATCGACACCGGCATAATAGTTATTTATAGAGGCGTCATCTAAATCATTAATATTTACTTTTGAAGGTAGAGTTCCAGCGAGTCCAATCCTTGCGCCTAACGTTTCAGCAGGGCTTTCATTTTTAAGAAAACTAATACCTGCACCAATCGAAAATACTAAAACAATAAAAATTCCTGCTAAAAATAGTTTATTATTATTTCTTTTTTTCATGTTTATCCATCCTCATCTTTAATTTAATGTCTCATAAGCGTATATAATATACTATTATAATGATCGTC
>JAAYJX010000102.1 GCA_012522695.1 Erysipelotrichia bacterium | reverse complement strand
CAACCAGGTTGGCAAAGAAGTAGTGGCTCGATGAATACTTGGCGTGTTAGTAATGGTATTTTAAAAAGTGATGATGGTGGTGATGCTGCCCGCGGTTTAATTCGTTCTTCGCTTTTCCGTGTTGATGGTAGTGGTTTTGCTGCCCTGCGGATTGGTGCGGCAAAAGGAGAAAGATTTGATAAAACAACTTTTGTAAGTGTTAAAGAAAAAGGATCAAATCGAGAAGTTCTTCGCTTTGCCAATAAAAATCATGACGGAACGAATATGGTCAAGTATTTTTTTGATTTATCAAGTTATATGAATAAGGAGTTATATTTTGAAATCGTTGATAACGCTGGAAGTAGTTGGGACACTATTTTTATTAGTAGTATCACGACATACTACGCCTC
Source organism: Erysipelotrichia bacterium (assembly GCA_012522695.1). GTDB lineage: Bacteria > Bacillota_I > Bacilli_A > RFN20 > CAG-826 > UBA1424. The sequence continues at coordinate 1,658 of JAAYJX010000102.1, read as the reverse complement.
ACGGCCTAGTTTCAGCGCTCATGAATTAGCGAGTAATTTAAATTATTAAAGGAGGTTTAAGATGAATTTATTAAAAAAGAAACAGCGTTTTTTATTTCTTTTTGTTAGCGTTTTAAGTTTTACACTAGTAAGTTGTGATCCGCTTGTTGACCCAACTAGTACTAGTACTAGCACTGACACGACTACTGATACGACCTCAACGATAACAACCGATTCGACAACAAATGGTGATGATCATGTTTATCAAATTGTTAATGGAGGTTTTGAATTAGGAACCCTTGAAGGTTGGGAAGTAATTAGTGGTAATGCCTTTAGTAATGATGCAATTAGTAATGAAGAGTACGTCTATGGTACGCGTTCATATAATAAAGTTGGTCAATACTTTTTTAAAGGAAAAGAAAAAAATGGAAAAGAAGGTTATGAAGGTAAAATGCGTTCAAGTAATTTTATCGTTGGCGGCAAAGGATACATTAGTTTTTATTTAGGCGCAGGGCTAAATCCTGGCTTAACTTATTTATCAATTTGTGAGGCTGAAACGAATATTGAATTAAAACGTTACGCTAATCATAAGTTTGACTTAAATGGACAAGGGAATAATTATTATGTTGAAAACCTTGTTTCTTATTACGCAAATATTAGTGACTTGTTGTTAAAAGAAGTTTATCTTTTATTAGTCGACCAATCAACGGATAACTATGAATATTTATCGGTCGATGAAATTATTACATATTATGAAGAAATACCGTATTTAGCTGATAAGTTTGAAGCAATTAATATTAGTCCAAATTTTCCAAATAAAAGTGAACTAGGTTTTACTCCAACAAATCAAGATTTTGCTAGCGGCACACTTGAAGGCTGGAATATTGTTGGTGAAGAAGGCGTCTTTTTAGATAGTCATATTAATACAAATAAACGTTTATCAAATCGTCCAAACGAAACACGTGTTGGTCTTTTACGTTCTTCGGCTTTTGTTGTTGGCGGAGTTCATTTAATGAAGTTTCGTTTAGGCGCGACAAAACATAAAGAAGTAACTTATATGTCGATTAAAAAAGCTTATACACATGAAGAAGTTTTTCGGACCTTTAGTGATCGTTGGCAAGAAGTACACGAAGAAAATACACATAGTTATTATGTCGATTTAGCCAAATATGAAGGACAAGTCTTATATTTAGAATTTGTTGATAATTCGCGAGGTGATTGGGGTTTAGTTACAATTGAACAAATAAATACATATTTCGATACCTTACCAACTGTTTTAGATCAAGTCGCTTACGATATACGCCTTAATATTTCTCAAACTCCTTCATATACTTCGATGCGTGAAATAATGAGCCCACTTATTAATTCAATTAGTGATGATGAAGAAAAAATAATTTTTACAAAAAACTTTTACGCAACAATTGATGGTATTCAAAATAATAAAGGTAATTGGCCCGGTGTTTTAGTTTATAACAAAAATGGGACAACATACGTGGGAACTGGCGATATTCCGGCGATGTGGCTTAGAGATTCAAGTGCTCAAGTTTTACCATATTTACGTTTTATGAATGTTGATCATGATGTCAAAATGATGGTAAGAGGTATTTTATTAAAGCAATTTGAACTTATTCGCCGTGATCCTTATGCAAACGCTTTTAGAAATGATGGCAGTGTTTTTG